>NZ_JBSWYQ010000006.1:0-275617 GCF_056161165.1 Alteromonas sp. ABV2_168
TCCATTCCGAACTCAGAAGTGAAACGCGTTAGCGGCGATGGTAGTGTGGGGTCTCCCCATGTGAGAGTAGCACACCGTCAGGCTCCCAATTACGAAGAAGCCCGCTCATCTGAGCGGGCTTTTTTCGTTTCTTTTCTCTGTTCAAAATCTTCCTGTGCCTCTATTCATTATAGTGCTCGATTCAAACATAGAATATGCTCTCATAGTTGCCTGCATTCACTGTAAAGCGGGCAGTAAAAAGCCCGCAGATGCGGGCTTGTATCATTGAATGTAAGATTATTGAAAGATGAGTACACTTTCATCCGGTACGATATCGAAATCATATTTTCCGTAATCAGCAAAACCCGGACAATTATTTACAGTACCCTCAAGTACAATCGTACCTGATTGCAGGTTCTCATATACACCGGTTGCTCCCACCAGGTTCACGTATTCTTTAATGATCATCGGCTCACCACCTGAGCAGAATAAATCCCCCTGAAGCGGGATAAACACATCGTATGCAGAATGAAGTGAGAATGTTCTGTCATCGTCAATCATGACATGAGAAATTACAGGTCCGGCAGTAAAAAAGTTTGTCAGATCGATAGTGCCTTTCAGCACACCTTTAACTTTTTCCTGTTTCTTAATGGATTTGCGTTCTTCTTTTGAAAAGGATTTCCAGTCAGTGCTTTTCAGGACTATCTCAAATTGTCCAAGTTGTTCAAGTTTTACCAGGTCTGTAGAAACATCAAAAGTCTCAACAGTACCTTTGGTAATTGTGTAAGTTCCTTTTACTACACGGCTGTCAGAGCTGTCTTTATCATGTTTAGCCAGTACAGGTGTCGAAAGGTATAAGGCAGAAAACACAGAAGCAGCAACAAGAGATTTCATTTTCATAAATTTCCTTATAAGTATTCCATAGTTGTGGCGTCTATTTGCGCCGGAGATAAGAGGTAAATGACCTTCAGGTGTGACTACGTAAACACTATCTAATCGGGTCGGCCCGGTTCAGCATAAACTTTTATACACCAGTATAGTTTTCATTTAAATCTCTTATATTCAGCAAATGTAATTAAATCCCGCTGGCGGAATACAGATCTCAGATTAGTCCCATTTCTTGAATTCTAATCGACTATTGTCTTATCTATTTTGATGTTAACAAATTGTTTTAATGGGCTATAGTTTAACCATAACAACAATGAGGAAGTAAGCGGGCGTGAAAAATTCAATTATCTCCGGGTTACTGGCCCTGGTAACCGTTTCGGTGTGTGGTCTATTTGATATAGCCTTCTGGTGGGTCGCTGTTGCCGTGTTCTTTGTAGCACTTATACCCGCTCTTTTATTTCCTCAGCAGAACAACGTTGTTGCCGGCACTGACGGGCAAGATGATGCTGACTCGAAATTAGGTGAGTCAATCAGCCAGTCTGCTAGCCGGATTGCCATAGGTGGAGCAACGGTTTCCCACTTTCTGGATAAACTTGCCGCAGTATTTAAAGAGCAGGCCGATAGTGTTCAGGAAATCGCCGGCAGTATTAAGCACCTTGAAGAAGGTAATCTTCAACTTGTGGGATTCTCCACAGATGCTCAACAAAAAATCCAGGCAGCAGATGATAAAACTCAGGATTGTAAGCAGGCTCTCTGTCAGTTGGTTGAACAACAAAGTCAGCTTCGTAGTGAAATTGAAGCCTCAGCGGATATGCTCGCCACATTAAAGAGCAAGGCCGATTCCATCAGCGGCATCACCACTACCATTAACCAACTGGCTGACCAGACTAATATGCTCGCTTTAAATGCTGCTATCGAAGCTGCAAGGGCCGGAGAGCAGGGGCGGGGATTTGCTGTTGTTGCCGATGAAGTGCGCGATCTCGCTCAAAAGACAACAAATGCTACCCAGGGCATTGACGATGTACTCAATGAAATTAATCGCTACAGTCAAACTTCTGTAGATGCCATTGAAAAAGTTTCAGCAGCCAACGGCGCCATGTCGGACGTCGTAAACCATATGTCATCTCTGATTGAAGAAACCAGCATTATTTCTACAGAAGCGGCAAACTCAATGGGGCAGGTCGCCAGTACGGTAGAAGTGCACGGCAATACCAACAGAGGAATAAGTGTCAATGCTGAAAGGTTACATCAGCACACTAAGCATCTTGAAGGCGATCTGACAGATGTTTCAGAGAAAGTACTGGCACTTAGTTACCACACCGAGGGTATTTTCCGGCAATTACAGGCATTGCGGGTGAATGACCGTAACGGAAAAGTCCAACGGATCGCCACCAGGACCGCCCAAAAGATTGGTCAAATGTTCGAAGAGGCTATTACCAGTGGAAAAATCTCTGAATCAGATTTGTTCAACTTTCACTATGAACCGGTGAAGGGGACCAATCCGCAAAAATTCACTACAAGGTTTGATTCATTTACTGATGTTTTGCTTCCTCCGGTCCAGGAACCTGTCCTTGAGGAAAATAACTTTATTATTTATGCCGGGGCGGTGGACATTAACGGTTACTTTCCGACCCACAATAAAAAATTCAGCAAACCTATGACCGGTGATTACGACACTGACCTGGCGAACAGCCGGACGAAACGCATTTTCGATGATCCTACCGGTTCACGTTGCGGAAAGAATACAGAGAGTTTTCTGCTGCAAACCTACAAACGTGATACCGGAGAAGTGATGCACGATTTGTCTGCACCGATTTACGTTAACGGAAAACACTGGGGCGGTTTTCGGATAGGCTATAAAGCAGAAGATGTATGAAGCATAATGAAAAAATGCATTAAAAAGAAATTTTTCATCTCATCGTCAGGTCTTTATGCACTGAGGTCGTTTTAACGTAAATTAAAAAATTATCGTGCTGGAGTGAATTTATGAAAGAAGCTAAACGTAATCTGGTTGCAGGTACCATCGGTGCTGCAGTGTTAAGTGCCGGCGCATTTACATCGTCTGCAATGGCAAATCCGTTCGGTATGGATGCACTGGAATCCGGATATAAGCAAATCGCGGCAGAAGGAAAATGCGGTGAAGGCAAATGTGGTGCTGATAAAATGAAAGATAAAGCCAAAGCTGCAGCAGAAGGTAAGTGTGGTGCCGATAAAATGAAGGACAAAGCCAAAGCTGCGACTGAAGGTAAGTGTGGTGAAGGAAAGTGCGGCGCTGACAAAATGAAGGACAAGGTTAAAGAGAAAGCGGCTGAAGAAGGTAAATGTGGTGAGGGCAAATGCGGGAGTATGTAAACCGGCATGTGCTTAACTCGTTTTTGAAGTAACACCTTTGTTCGAAGTCACTAGTAATTTGGAGTTCTGATGTCTGTATCCGGTGCCGGGTTGGGTCTGCGGCGTGAAATGTTGCCTGACTTATTGCCACAGCTTCCTGACAGTGTAGATTTCTGGGAAGTTGCGCCGGAGAACTGGATCCCAATGGGCGGAAAGTTCAAAAAGCAATTGCAGGCCTGTACATCGCAGGCCGCCTTTTCGACTCACGGACTGTCATTGTCTGTAGGCAGTACGGATCCTCTTGATATCCCGTTTATTAAACAAATCAAATCGTTCCTGCAGGAACATAGCATCAGCTTGTACAGCGAACATCTGAGTTTTTGTTCCGGTAACGGACACCTTTATGATTTGCTGCCAATACCTTTTTGTGAGCAGGCTGCAAAACATGTTGTGGAAAGAATCAAAATTGTACAGGACATTTTAGAGCGTCCGCTGGTGCTGGAGAATGTCTCTTATTACCTCGCACCAGAGCAGGACATGACAGAGCTGGCATTCCTTCTTTATATACTGGAAGAGTCTGACTGTCAGATGCTGCTTGATGTAAACAACCTCTACGTAAACAGTATCAATCATCAGTATGATGCCGTTGATTTCCTCAATGCACTGCCATCAAAGCGTATTGTTTATGGCCATATTGCCGGTCATTACGACGAGAGTGATAACCTTAAAGTCGATACCCATGGCAGTAGTGTCATTGAACCTGTGTGGGCATTACTGGAAAAAGCCTACCGCAAGCACGGTGTTTTCCCTACGTTGCTTGAACGGGATTTCAATATTCCTCCGTTAGGTGAATTGCTGGAAGAGGTTGGCCGGATTAAATCCATTCAGCAACGGGTATGCAATGAACGGGAAATTAAGGATAGCGAACTGACCGGATGTGCGGGATGACAGATTTCCGCGCAAGGCAGGCTGAACTTGCACAAGCCATGCGGGATCCTCAATCCGGCTTTGTTACCCATGAAGAGGATGGCGAAGAAAGGCTGTCTGTCTATCGCTCACTATTTTTTAATAATATAAAGAATTTTATCGCCGGCGGGTTTCCTGTGGTCAAAGAAGTCTTGGGCGAAGAGCAGTGGCTTACTCTCGTGCGGGAATTCATGCTTGAGCATGTTTGTGAGACCCCTTACTTTGTTGAAATCAGCCGCGAGTTTGTCCGTTTTCTGAGTCACTTTGATTGTACAGCCCGTGGTTATCCGGCTTTTTTATACGAGCTCGCGCATTATGAATGGCTGGAAATTGATGTCAGCGTACGCGACGAAGACCTGCCTTATAAATCCCGTTCAGGCGATTTATCAGAATGTTATGCATTGTCCGGTCTGGCCACCATTGCCAGTTACTATTATCCGGTACATCAAATCAGCAGCGAATGTCTGCCAGAAAAAATATCAGAGCAACCGCATAACTACGTGGTGTACCGTGACAAAAGTGATGACGTTCAGTTCATGGTTACCGAGCCATTAACGGCTTTATTGCTGACGATTATCAGCGAAGAGGCTTTGCCCGTCCCCGGTATCATCAGTCAGCTTAAAGCTGTCATTCCCCCCACTCAGGTTGAAGCGGCTGAACATTATCTGCCGCAAACACTCTCCGCACTTACAGAAATGGGGATAGTGGTTAAAGCCTGACCGCTTGCCTCACCTTATTAACAATATTCGCTATAATGGAGAATAGCACTGTCATTCAGACTGTGTTTCGATTAACATTTACGACCATTTTGACTTAGAACTTTCAGGTATTGATTATGGCTGATAACGGCGAGTTTAAAGAAGTGTTTAACTGGTGGTACTTTCTGGCAATCGTTGCCACGTTAGTAGCTTTTCCTCTGTTGCATATCATAGCTGGCTGGTTCACTTTCTGGCTGTAATCAAAAGGCAAAGAAGTGACTGCTGAATATATAAAATCCGTAATAAAAACCGTACCCGACTACCCTAAACCCGGCATCATGTTCCGTGATGTCACCAGCGTGCTGGAAGATCACAAAGCATTTACTGCGTGTATCACGTTGTTGCTTGAGAAATTTCAGGGCATGCAGTTTGATAAAGTAGCCGGCACTGAAGCCCGTGGTTTCTTGTTTGGTGCTCCGCTGGCCCTTGAAATGGGTGTGGGTTTCGTACCGGTGAGAAAACCCAATAAATTACCCAGAGAAGTGGTAAGTGAATCCTACGAACTTGAGTATGGTATGGATACACTTGAGATCCACAAAGATGCCATCAAAGAAGGTGAGCGGGTGCTGTTAATTGACGATCTGTTGGCAACCGGCGGTACCATCGGCGCATCAGCAAAATTGATCCGTTCATTAGGTGGTATTGTTGAACATGCCGGTTTTGTTATCGGCCTGCCGGACCTTGGCGGCTATGAGAAATTAGCGGCGCTGAACATTGAATGCTATTCAATTTGTGATTTTGATGGTGAATAAGGAACAAGCGGTTTTATGAGTTATCAGGTTCTGGCAAGGAAGTGGCGACCACGAAAGTTTAGTGAACTCGTTGGTCAGGAACATGTTGTTACCGCCATCGCCAATGCATTAGATAACGACCGCTTACATCACGCTTATTTATTTACCGGTACCCGTGGGGTCGGTAAAACCACAATCGCACGTATCTTTTCAAAGAGTTTAAACTGCGAAGAAGGTCAGGGCGCTAATCCATGTGGTGTTTGTGATACCTGTCGTGAAATCGAGCAGGGCAATTATGTTGACCTGCTCGAAATCGATGCGGCGTCACGTACCAAAGTGGAAGATACCCGCGAACTGCTGGATAACGTACAGTACAAGCCCACCCGAGGCCGCTACAAAGTGTACCTCATCGATGAAGTGCACATGCTGTCTAAGCACAGTTTTAATGCGCTGTTAAAAACCCTTGAAGAGCCACCACCTCATGTGAAGTTTCTGCTGGCAACCACTGATCCGCAAAAGCTGCCCATTACAATTCTGTCGCGCTGCCTGCAATTTAATTTAAAAGCGCTGTCCCGTGAGCAAATTTCAGGGCAATTGACCCACATATTGCAACAGGAATCCATTCCTTTTGAGGCACCGGCACTGGCTTTACTGGCCCGTGCAGCCCTGGGCAGTATGCGGGATGCGCTGAGTCTGACTGATCAGGCTATTGCACAGGGCGACAATCAGGTAGCGGCTGCCATCGTCACCGACATGCTCGGTTTGATGGACAGACATCAAATTCTGAAGCTGCTTTTCGCACTGGTGAAAAAGGATGCTCCGGGTCTGCTTGATATTGTGGCATCAATGGCTGAGCAAGCGCCGGATTTCGGTCAGGTACTGGCTGAACTGTCCAGTTTGTTACACCAGATAGCTTTAACCCAGTGGGTGCCTGAAACCTGTAAACTGGAAACGACCTCTGCTAAAGCGATATATCAGTTAGCAAAAGCGTTACCGGCAGAGCAGGTGCAACTGTTTTATCAGATTACCTTGCAGGGCAGAAAAGATTTGCCCCATGCTGTGGATGGTCGCTCAGCGCTGGAAATGACACTGTTACGAATGATGTCATTTGCACCGGTTCCGTCCGGTGACGACAACCTTGAGTTGATTGTTGATGCGCAGGGCAGTGCGGAAATGCCGGTGTCACAAGCGTCTGCACAACCTGTTTCTTCTGCTCCGTCTGTAGCCTCAGCGCCAGAGACGCAAGTTGCACCGGTTCTTCAGCCGGCGCAAGAAACAGAAACGCAGAAACCTGAGGCTGCTCATGCGCCTGAACCGGCGGAGCACGGAATTGTTACTGAAGGAATTGTTACCGGAACAACTTCCGGGCCGGCAGATACAGATACTTCAGAAGATGTACATGCACTGAATGCTGAACAGGCCGAAATTGAAAAAGCAGCGGCGGAATATCGCCAGCCTGCTATTTCTGAGCGTGCGCCCGCTGAACCGCCAGTTGTTAAGCCGGAGCCTGTACAAGATAAACCTGCACAGCCGGAACATTCGCAACAGCTTGAGTCCGTACAACAGGCTGAACCTTCTGCACAGAATGGTCCGCCCCAGTGGGATGATATTCCTCCTGCGGATTATGATGATATGCCGCCTCCGGCTTACGAAGATGAGCATTATGAAGTACCGGCAGAACACGCCGAGCCCGGGCCTCATTCAAACAATGTGACTCAGGCCGGTAGTACCGATTCATTGACGTCTATCGAAGAAATGTTAGCCCTGCGCCAGCAATTAAAAACTGGACGTAAGGAGGCTGCAGAAGCACCCGCAAAAAAGTCTGAAAACCAGAGTGATACCAGTGAGCGTGTCCGCAAGCTGAGTCAACGGGGTATAACGTCAGCCCCGCCTGTGGCAGACAATGAACCTGCTGAAACGGCGGCATCTGCACCGTCAGAGGATGATGCTTCGTCTCCGCCCTGGGAAAACCATTCAACAACGATGGCCCCTGAAACTGACGACTTTGCTGATAATGGTCAGCCTGAAGTTGGTGATGCTGCGGCTTCACAACCTTCATGCGGGCAGGAGGCATTTGCTCAGGAAATTGAAGTGCAGGCTGATGCCGGAGTGGCTTTTGTTGATGATGAACATGATCATACCGGCAATGTTACCCCGCAACAGAATGAAAATGAGGCTCAAGGCTATCAACAAGCTGACATACCTTCTGATAATGCCGTTGCCACTGCACCCGCAAACCGTGTTCAAAGTGTCGATAGCAATGCTTTACCCGCTTATTTACCTGATGGCTCAAAATTATTACTCGGCCGTCAGATAGATAGCTGGAGTGAACGGGTTGCAGAACTGGGACTGGCCGGTTTAACCAAACAAATCGTATTAAATGCTGCTTTTTCGATAAAAGATCAGGATGTGACGCTTGAATTAGATGAGAGTCAGAGCCATCTCATAAATGACAATGCCGTTGCACAACTGAATGAGGCGTTATCTAAGGCGCTGGCGCATCCGGTCAATGTGAACATTGTTTACGGACAGCCAGCACAAACACCACTGACGTTACAGGCACGTATCGATGAAATGCGTCGTGCTTATGCGCATCAGGTGGTAAGCAACGATGAAAAATTTACGACATTACGGGAGCTTTTTGCTGCAATAGTGCTCGAAGATACTGTTCAGCCCCGGTAATGACACACAATCAATAAATAGTGAGAGAGTCGACCATGTTTAAAGGTGGAATGGGAAATATCATGAAGCAGGCGCAACAGATGCAGGAGCGCATGCAAAAAGCACAGGAAGACCTGGCGAAAATTGAAGTGACCGGTGAAGCCGGAGCGGGCATGGTGAAAGTTACCATGACGTGCAATCACAATGTGCGCCGTGTCGACATTGATGAGTCGCTGATGGACGACGACAAAGACATGATAGAAGATCTGGTGGCTGCAGCCTGCAACGACGCTGTGCGTCGTGTACAGGAAACCAGTAAAGAGAAAATGGGCGACGTAACCGGTGGTATGCCATTACCACCCGGCTTCAAAATGCCGTTTTAATCAATGAAATTCAGTCCGCTTCTGGGTGAGTTAATCGAAGCGCTCACCTGTTTGCCCGGTGTGGGCAATAAAAGTGCCCAGCGTATGGCGTTTCACCTCCTCGAACGAAACAGGGATGGCGCCATGAAGTTGGGCACGGTGCTTCATAATGCCATGGAGCACATTCAGCATTGCCAGCAATGCCGCACGTTTACCGAAGATGATGTGTGCGAAATTTGCCGTTCGCCGAAACGTCAGGAGGCGGGTGTATTGTGCATTGTCGAAAGTCCGCAGGATGTGCTGTCCATCGAGCAAACCATGACATTTACCGGCACATACTTTGTCTTGATGGGACATTTGTCGCCCATCGACGGCATCGGGCCGGCTGATATCGGGTTGACCGAACTGGAAACGCGACTTAAAGCCTCTCCGGTATCTGAAGTCATTCTGGCAACGAACCCTACGGTAGAGGGCGAAGCCACGGCACATTATATTGCGCAAATGTGTAACGGGCTTGATATCACGGCAAGCCGGATAGCGCATGGTGTACCGGTAGGTGGCGAATTAGAATATATCGACGGCAGCACGCTGACTCACGCGTTCTCCGGTCGCCGCACGCTTTAAGCTTCAGCATTTTTCTGCTCTGTCATTACCGTTGGCAGAGCATCATTTCACTCAATTTTATCAAATCTGATAAAAACCCCACTTTTCAGGTTGAAATTATTCCGGCCCGACCTTACTTCCTAGACTGAAATTGATTCAAATAGCTAGGAGACTCTGGTTTATGGCTGAAGCAGCCCAACAAGAAAAACATGGTTTTCAGACTGAAGTAAAACAGCTTCTGCAACTGATGATTCATTCTTTGTATTCCAACAAAGAAATCTTCCTTCGTGAACTGGTATCGAACGCAGCAGATGCCGCCGATAAGTTACGCTTCCGTGCACTGGAAAATAACAGTCTGTACGAAGGCGACGGCGAACTGAACGTGAAGATCAGTACCGATGCTGATGCAGGTACCATTACCATTGCTGATAACGGCATTGGTATGACGAAAGAAGAAGTTATTGCGAATCTGGGTACCATTGCAAAATCCGGTACCAAAGATTTCTTCAGTAAGCTTTCCGGTGATGCGGCTAAAGACTCACAACTGATAGGTCAGTTTGGTGTGGGCTTTTACTCAGCATTCATCGTGGCTGATAAAGTGACAGTAAGAACCCGTGCTGCCGGCACTGACGCCAGTCAGGGCGTTGAGTGGATTTCTGACGGTGAAGGTGAATTCACTGTAGCAGAAATTAACAAGCCTTCCCGCGGCACTGAAATCGTTCTGCACGTCCGTGAAGAAGAAAAAGAGTTTGTTGATAACTGGCGTCTGCGCTCAATCATCAGCAAATATTCCGACCACATCAGCATTCCGGTGCAAATGTGGAAAGATGAGATCCCTGAAAGTGAAGGTCCTGACGGTGAAAAAACACCGGCTGTTCCCGGCGAATGGGAGAGTGTCAACAAAGCCACGGCATTGTGGACACGGGACAAGTCAGATATCTCTGAAGAAGAATATAAAGAATTCTATAAACACATTTCTCATGACTTTGCTGATCCATTGGCATGGGCGCACAACAAAGTAGAAGGTAAGAGTGAGTACACCAGCTTACTGTACATTCCTTCTAAAGCGCCGTTTGATATGTGGAATCGTGATCAGAATCATGGTTTGAAGCTCTATGTTCAGCGTGTATTCATTATGGATGACGCTGAACAGTTTATGCCAACGTACCTGCGTTTCGTAAAAGGTCTGCTTGATTCTAACGATCTGCCGCTGAACGTTTCCCGTGAAATTCTGCAGGACAACAAAGTCACCCAGACGTTGCGTCAGGGTTGTACTAAGCGCGTATTGCAGATGCTGGAGAAAATGGCGAAGAACGACAGCGAAAAGTATCAGTCGTTCTGGGGTGAATTTGGTAACGTGCTGAAAGAAGGTCCTGCCGAAGACTTCAGCAACAAAGATAAAATTGCCGGTCTGCTTCGCTTCTCGTCAACACATGGTGATTCCGATGCGCAAACTGTGTCTCTGGATGATTACATTGGTCGCATGAAGGAAGGTCAGGACAAAATTTACTTTGTCACCGCTGACAGTCTGCAAGCTGCGAAAACCAGCCCGCACCTGGAGTTCTTCCGCAAGAAAGGCATCGAAGTGTTGCTGATGGGCGAGCGCATTGACGAATGGTTAATGTCTCACCTGACTGAGTACAATGAGAAGTCTTTCCAGTCTATTGCTAAAGGTGATTTAGATTTAGGTGACCTTGACGACGAGGAAACCAAAAAGGCGCAGGAAGAAGCAGAAAAAGAAGTGGAAGGTGTGCTTGAGCGCGCCAAAACTGCATTAGGTGACAAAGTTGTCGACGTGAAATTTACTCACCGTCTGACAGAATCACCTGCAGTGATCACGGCTGATGAAAACGGCATGACCACGCAGATGATGAAGCTGATGCAGGCTGCCGGTCAGACAGTACCGGATGTGAAATACCACTTCGAACTGAACCCTGAGCACCAGTTAGTGAAAAAGCTGGCTGATGTACAGGATGAAGCTCTGTTTAATCAGTGGGTAGGCGTATTGTACGATCAGGCAGCATTGTCTGAGCAGGGCAGTCTGAAAGACCCGTCCAGCTTTGTACGCAATTTAAACAGTCTGTTAATGAGTATGGCAAAATAAAGCCAGTTCACCGACTGTAAACATATGAAAACGGGTCTTTATGGCCCGTTTTTATTTTAACTATCACTTAGATTTATTTAGGTGAGATATTTCTTTACAAATCAATACTCTGTTCCTGCTGCTTAACCTTTAATGACTGGCTGTTAAAGAAATGTATGTCTTCACGCCTTCGAATGCCCTTACGACTATTGTTCATAAACCATGCGACATAGGTCGTATAATCTGACTCTGTACTTGCTATGGGCTTGTTTCGCTGATGCTTAGTGTGTAAAGTGCCCAACAGTTGAGAAAATAAAGCGGAGAGCGCAAAATGCGAATCATTCTTCTGGGCGCACCGGGCGCCGGTAAGGGAACTCAGGCACAATTTCTGATGGGGAAATACGGTATTCCTCAAATCTCTACTGGTGACATGTTGCGTTCGGCCATCAAGGCCGGCACTGAACTTGGTCTTGCGGCCAAGCGTGTAATGGACGAAGGTAAACTGGTGTCTGATGACATCATCATTGGTCTGGTTAAAGAGCGTATTGCCCAGGACGACTGCAAGCAAGGTTTCCTGCTTGACGGTTTTCCCCGTACCATCCCGCAGGCTGATGCAATGAAAGAAGCAGGCGTATCTGTAGATCATTGCATTGAGTTTGACGTACCTGATGATGTCATCGTTGAGCGTATGGGCGGCCGTCGTGTACACCCGGCCTCAGGACGTGTTTATCACGTTGTTTACAATCCACCGAAAGTGGAAGGTAAAGATGATGAAACCGGTGAAGAACTGATCATCCGTGATGACGACAAAGAAGAAACAGTACGTAAGCGTTTAGGCGTGTACCACGAGCAAACTAAGCCTCTGGTCAACTACTACTCTGCAGAAGCTGAAGCCGGAAACTGTCAGTACCACAAGCTGGACGGTACCAAACCGGTAGAGCAGGTCAGCAAAGAGCTGGCTGAACTGCTCGGTTAAATATCCTTACTAAAGGCCGCATCAAGCGGCCTTTTTTATACTTCACTGTCAAAGCGGATAAAAGGCTTTGCCAGCGTGCCGCTTAATTGCCAGAATAGACACCAATAACCCATTATTAAACCTGACGATTATGAGTTTCCCGATTACTGCGTTTTACGCAAGTCTGTTAGCCTTGTGTTATATCTACCTGTCATTCGCCGTTATTAATGTTCGCCGCAGCGCCCGGATCGGTGTGGGTGACGGAGGCAATGATGAACTTACCCGTGCCATTCGTGTACACGGCAATTTCAGCGAATATGTGCCAATCACTCTTATTCTGCTGGCGTGCCTGGAGAGCTTACATCCCCAGCACTGGGTATTGCACGCGGGTGGCTGCGCTATATTATTTGGCCGCATTCTCCATGCTTACGGCTTGCGTCACAGTGAAGGAACAAGCTGGCAACGTTTATCAGGGATGCTCCTGACGTTTTTGTCTATGCTGTTTCTTGCCTGCTCGAACCTGTTTATGATCCACTACCTGATTTAGTTTATGTCTGAGTTATTATCTGATTTTTCTGCTCTGGTGACCCCGGTCTGCCTCATTGACGAGAATAAGTTGCGGGCGAACAGCGAACGCATGCAGGAGAAATGTCGCCGGGACGGCGTGACACTGCGGCCTCATGTTAAAACACTGAAAAGCCGTGAAGCTGCGGAAATTTATGCGCCGCGGCCCGGGCCTGTCACCGTTTCCACACTGGAAGAAGCCCGCTATTTTGCGCAGGCCGGTTACAAAGATATTCTGTATGCGGTGGGTATAACGCCGAATAAGTTCTCTGCGGTTAATGAGCTTCTGGAACGTGGTGTTGATCTGATTGTTGTCGTTGATAATGAAGCGGCAGTGGAGGCGCTGGTAAAAGCCCGTCGTACTTTCATTGTGCCGCTGCGGGTGATGATAGAACTGGATGTTGATGATCACCGTGCCGGTACCGGGCCTGAGAGCATGCAATTGATCTCTATGGCTGAGCAGTTGCACAACACTGCGCATATCCGTTTTTCCGGCGTGATGGCCCATGCAGGTGCATCTTACGGGTGTAATACGCCCGGGGCGCAATATGCCATGGCAGAACAGGAATGCAGCCGTACGGTACTGGCGGCGAACAGACTCAAAGCTGCGGGATTACCTGCTGACATCATTTCTGTGGGATCCACGCCAACAGCGTTGTCTGATTATAAGCCCGGAGGCGTTACCGAGATCCGCGCCGGTGTGTACGCAACGTTTGATCTGGTTATGGCAGATCTGGGGGTTTGTTCAGTATCTGACATTGCAATGAGTGTGTTGACGACAGTCATTGGTCATCAGATGAAGAAGAATCAGGTACTGGTGGACGCAGGCTGGATGGGACTGTCGAGAGATAAAGGCTCTGGCTCCCACGGATATGGTCTGGTCGCTGATGCCGGGGGCTATATACTGGATGGCTGGTATGTCAGTCAGACAAACCAGGAACACGGTATCATTGAGCATAAAGATGGTTTACCGGTACCGGATCAAGGTTTCGGATTCGGCCGTCAACTCCGGATCCTGCCAAACCATGCCTGCGCGACCGCGGGTCAGTACCGGCGCTACCACGTTACCCGTGACAACCGCACCGTCAGCGCTATCTGGCATAGTGCTGACGGCTGGTGACACGTTACAGTGACTGCTTTATTACTTCAATAAGAGAGGGCGTCGCTCTTCCCAGCAGACGGTGTAATTCATCGCTTGAGCCGGAAAGGTCGCCATTTTTTGCATGATGTTCTGAATCTGCCAGCACATGAGCAAAACCTTCCGGCAGGCCGGCAACATCCTGCAGGAATTGTTTGTAACCTTCATAATTCATGGATTCAAAATGAACGGGCTTACCGGTTACAGCGCTGACAGCGTCTGCATATCCCTGCAGAGTAAACGATGCATCACCGGCCAGCTCATACACGTTTCCTTTGTGCGCAGAGACATCTGTCAGCACATTCGCTGCTGCCTCTGCGTAATCATTGCGGGTCGCTGAATCAATGCGGCCATAACCGGCCGCGCCAGCCAGCACGCCTGCGTCAAGAACAGCCTGAAGACCCTGCGTGTAGTTCTCTGTGTACCAGCCGCTCCGTAAAATCACATAGTCCATGCCGGAAGCCTGAATGCGTTGCTCTGTGGCTTTGTGCTCTTCTGCCAGCATCAGAGATGAAGTGTCTGCCCGTAACAAGCTTGAATACACGAGGGTTTTCACACCGGCGCGTTTAGCCGCATCAATTACATTGGCATGTTGTTCAATACGCTGTCCGATTTCACTGCCCGAAATAAGAAACAGTGTCGTGATACCGGTCAGCGCATCTGTCAACGTGTCAGGTTTACTGTAGTCGAAGTGCCGTGAGGCAATATCAGCAAACATAGCTTGCGACTTGCCGGTGTCTCTGACCAGAGTGATCAAAGAGTCTGCGGATTCTTTCGTTAGCAGGTGTTTAATTGTCAATTGACCTAACTGACCTGTTGCACCGGTAATTCCAATCATGATTATTCTCCTGTTAATACTTTTTTGCCGTGCCGTATTGGACGGATGGCTAGATTATGGTGCTTTGTCGTTGCTATGATAAGTAGGACAAAAATGAATGTAGTGTTCGGAAAATGAGTACAATAGATTTTGCTTATCTCAGGCATCTGGCAATATTTTGTGTGGTGGCAGAGCAGGGGAGTTTTGCTGCTGCAGCCAGAGTGTTGCATACCAGCCGTTCGAGAGTCAGTGAGCAGGTTGCAGGTCTGGAAACTGCTCTGGGCAGCAGGCTGCTTCAGCGTTCAACCAGAAAATTAATGCTGACAGAGGAAGGCCAGCGTGTTTTCAGCCGTGCAACTATCCTGCAGGAAGTACTTGAAGATATAGACAGCATTACGAATATCCCTGTTCCTGCCGGCCGCGTCGCTATAACCATGAATCATGATATTGCCCACAAGTTTGTGCTGCCTGCATTGGATGGGTTCATCCGGCAGTTTCCTGAGGTTCAGATTGATTTTGTACTGGATGACGAGCGGGTTGATTTAATCTCAGAGAAAATTGATCTGGCTATCAGGATTGGATTACCCCGCGATGCCTCGCTGATTGCCAGGGTACTTCATGAGGAAACATTTGCGATATTTGCGCAGCCTGCAATGCTGGACAGACTTGGTGAACCGGAGAGCCTCGACGCATTGGAAGCATTGCCCTGGGTGTTGCTGGATTTACCTCACTGGCACAATAATGTGCGGTTGCAAAGTAAAGACAGCAGCAGAACCATAACACCTTCCAGATATTACAGAAGTAACTCGCCCCATTTGATCCACAAGATGGCGGCTATGGGAACGGGAGTGGCCTTACTGTTGCCATCTACGGTGAAAGAAGAAACAGAGCGGGGAGAGCTGGTTCAGATATTGCCCGGGTGGCATGGGGAGCGCACGGCTTTCTCACTGGTGTATCCGTCGCGGAAAAACTTACCGCAGCGCACACGGGTGCTGATTGACTACTTTGTGTCTGCCAATATATTCAAATAAAAAAACGGCACCGGGAGCTGGTGCCGTTTTTTATGTTTAATTGCAGTAAAACCCCTCCGGATTATTCACCGGTGCTTTTGTGCTCAAGGGCCGCAGAGCCGATAGCGATCTGTTTAGGCTTTTTAGCTTCAGGGATAACTCTTTCCAGATCGACACTCAGCAAACCATTTTCGAGATTTGCGCTTAATACGTTTACATGATCACCAAGCTGAAATTTGCGTTCAAAATTGCGCTCTGAAATACCTTTGTGAAGGAATTTACGCGATGACTCTTTGTCATCAGCAGCCTTGCTGCCTGTTACGGTCAGCGTATTTTCCTGTACTTCAATACTGATTTCGCTTTCCGCAAATCCGGCTACTGCCATTGCGATGCGGTATTTATTTTCCTCCAGTAATTCAATGTTATACGGAGGAAAAGCGCTCTGATTTTCAAACCGGGTAGCATTGTCAATGAATGAAGCCAGACGGTCTGAGCCGATAAATGAACGGTAAAGTGGTGATAAATCAATAGTTCTCATAGTCATATCCTTCCAATTAAGCAATATGTAAATGCAGAGCCCCGTATCCGGCGACTCAGGTTACGCCGTGCCTGCACCTGCAGGCACGACAAAAATTAAATCGTTAGTTAAATGAGGTCTGTGTATGCAGACCGGAATGGCTTACCCGTGGCTGGCCGGTGTACTGCCGATTTCAATACGACGGGGTTTCTTCGCCTCAGGCACAACACGCTCAAGGTCAATATGTAACAGGCCGTGCTGCATATCTGCGCCGGTCACTTTTACATGATCACCGAGCTGGAATTTACGCTCAAAGCTGCGTTCTGAAATTCCTTTGTGCAGGTATTGTTTTTTGCCGGCTTCGTCATTTTCAGCAGGGACTTTTTTGCCCGTTACCGTTAATGTGTTGTTTTCGGAGACAATGTTAACTTCTTCAGTTGTAAATCCGGCAATCGCCATGGACACGCGATATTTATCGTCGCCAAGCAATTCAATATTATAAGGGGGATAAGCAGTCTGGCTCTCAGAACGTGAAGCTGCATCTACAAGTGATGCCAAACGGTCAGAACCAATGAAAGAACGGTAAAGTGGAGATAGATCGATAGTACGCATAGTCATATCCTTTTTATAAAGCAATATGTTTAAAATGTTTGCCCCGACATTGCGGCGGCGGTTCTGTCGGCCTTGCTATCAAGCGCCGACAATTACTATGTAGGTGCTAAAAAAACCTTTTCAACACCTCAAAGCAAAAAAATTTAAATTTTTTATTCAAGTGCCTGAAACGTACGAGCAAGCCTTGGCATATAAGCGTTGTCATTATCCAGTGAATAAGCGATATGCGACGCCTTACCGATGATTTCATTTACAGGAATAAAGCCATGCACTCTGGAATCGGCCGAGTTATTACGGTTGTCGCCAAGCACCAGCACGTGATTTTCCGGAACAGTCACCGTATTAAAAGAAGACAGTGGTGAGCCATTCTTATCCAGATGGATCTGATGAAGCACTTTACCCAATAGCTCCTGCTGATCTTCATCATCGCCGGAATACAATAAGGGCTGATTGTTCAGATACAAGATGTTATTGCGCATGGCAATTCTGTCACCGGGTAAGCCCACAACACGTTTAATCAGACGATTATCTGCCGCCTTACTGTCGAACACGATAATATCTCCGCGGGCAGGGGAGCCTGTTTCAGCCAGACTGATGTCAGTGAACGGCACTTTGATTTCATAAGCCAGCTTATTCACAAATATGCGATCGCCAACCTGAATGGTAGGTTCCATAGAACCGGAAGGGATGTAATACCAGTCTGCCACACCGGCACGCACAAACAACATCAGGCCGATAAATATAAAAAAGGATTGATTGTCTTTCCAAATTCGCTTCAGTCCGGTTGGCTTGTCTTTCATAGTCGTCCTCTGATCGTTGAAGAAATTGCAGGTCTGAATGTCAGAGCTGTTGTCCGGAGAAATAGTTCATCCACAGATGTAACAAGGTATGAAAACGGAAGGAATCAGTCAGGTGTCATTTTTATTGATGATAAAGCATGATATCGTACGTTTTATAATCACTATTGGTACGGTTCAGGGATGCGTATCTCTTTTGTATTACTTTTGTTTTTGATTATCAGCCACCCTCTGCCTGCTCAAAGTACAGTTCTGCAGGTGGTGACAGAGTCATCGCCTCCTTATCACTACCTCAATAAATATGGCAGGGTAGACGGCGAGACTACGCACAAAGTAAAGGCTATCCTTGAGGCCGCCGGGGTAAAAGGAGAGTTTGCGTTATATCCCTGGGCCAGAAGTATCACAATGGCAGAACGTCAGGCTGGCACACTTATCTATTCCATTGCACGGACACCGGAGCGTGAAAAACAGTTTCACTGGCTGGCTGAAGTGTCGGCTTTTCATCTTGCCGTTGTTGGCCTCAAAAGCCAGCCCGTTGCAAACGGGGAACTTAAACAGGGTTATCTCACCAACTATACATTTGCCGTGCAACGGGACGACATCAGCTATCACTGGCTACAGCAACAGGGGTTCAGGGAAGGACAGAACATGCTGGTATGTGCAGATATTCAGTGCTCGTGGGATTATCTGTTGAGGGGAATGGTCGATTTTATCATCGAAGATCCTGCCCTGATTCCTGCTACGGCGAAGAAATTAAACGTGGACGGGGAGCAGCTCAATCCGGTAATGGATATTCCCGAGCTTGCCGTAACCGGCTATCTGGCTGCCAGTAAAGACACGGATCCCGCTGTTGTGTCGCAACTGAAGGAAGCGGCACAACAGCTGGGCATGGGGATTACTTCTGGTGACGGGCGCGTAGCACCGCAATAACATCTTTCATTGACATGTCGCTGGCCTGCAGCAGCACTGTCAGGTGATAAAGCAAGTCAGCCGCTTCGTTCTTCAGCTCTTCTTTATCCTGCACCGTTGCAGCAAGTGCAGTTTCCACGCCTTCTTCACCCACTTTCTGAGCGATGCGTTTAATGCCTTTGCTATACAGTGAAGCGGTGTAACTGGACTCAGGGTCCGCATACTTACGCTCAGCCAGAACCCGTTCCAAATCACCCAGGAACGTATAAGCCGGCGCCTGATTATCGAACCAGCAGCTTTCCGTGCCGGTGTGGCAGGTCGGGCCTTTCGGACGGGCCAGAATAAGCAGGCTGTCGTTATCGCAATCGCTACCCACTTCAACCAGGTTCAGAACGTTGCCAGACTCCTCGCCCTTCATCCACAAACGCTGCTTGGAGCGGCTGAAAAAAGTGACTTTTTTCGAGTCCAGTGTGGCTTCCAGCGCTTCCGGGGTCATGTAACCCTGCATCAGTACTTTACCGGTTACGGCATCCTGTACGATAGCCGGAAGCAGGTTATCCATTTTATCCCACGCCAATTGCGTCAGATTGTCTTTAGTAATAATCATTAAATTGTTCCTTAACGGCCGTGACGGATACACATGGGAATAGCCTGAGAAGCCAATGTATCTTTCAGTTCGTGCATATCAATGATGCCTTTGTGGAAGACTGACGCTGCCAGTGCGCCGTCGACGTCTGCCTGCTTAAATACGTCAGTAAAGTGTTCAATGGCACCGGCACCGCCAGAGGCGATGAGTGGTACCTTGCATACTTCACGCACGGCTTTCAGCTGTTCGATGTCGTAGCCCTTACGCACGCCGTCCTGATTCATGCAGTTCAGTACGATTTCACCCGCACCGCGTGACTGTATTTCTTTAATCCAGTCGATGGTGTGCCACTGAGTTTGCTGAGTGCGGCTTTCGTCACCGGTAAACTTGTACACATCGTAACGACCATTCGCCTCGTTGTAGAAACTGTCGATACCAATGACCACGCACTGCTGACCATAAATGTCGTGCAGCTCGTTAATGAGGTCCGGATTAGAAAGCGCAGGGGAGTTAATGGAAATTTTATCCGCGCCCATTTCTAAAATGCGTCCTGCGTCTTCCACCGATTTAATACCACCGGCAACGCAGAACGGAATGTCGATGACCTGAGCAATACGGCTCACCCAGCTTTTATCGACAACCCGTTGATCAGACGACGCGGTAATATCATAAAACACCAGTTCGTCGGCACCGGCTTTGGCATACTGTTCTGCCAGTGGCACAATGTCGCCAATGATTTCGTGGTTGCGGAACTGAACGCCTTTAACAACCTTACCGTCGCGTACGTCGAGACAGGGAATTATCCGTTTTGCCAACATGCAATAGCCTCCTCAACGGTAAATTTACCTTCCAGCAGAGCTCGGCCTAAAATCACGCCGCCTACATTGGCAGGACGCAGGGCACGAATGTCATCCAGGCCGCCAATGCCGCCGGAAGCTTGCCAGCTCACTTGCGGGAATTGGGCACATACGTCGGTGTATAAATCTACGTTGCTGCCTTGCAGGGTGCCGTCACGGCTGATATCAGTGCACAGCACGTGTTTCACGCCCACTTCCTGAAAATCTTTCAATAAGCCTTCCAGCGCCACGCCGGAATCTTCCTGCCAGCCGTGGGTGGCAATCATTCGTTCACCGGCGTCGTTGATGTTTACATCCAGCGCCAGCACAATTTTCTCTGCGCCGTATTTCTGCATCCAGCCTTTCACCAGTTCAGGCTGCTTTACTGCCAGAGAACCGATGACTACACGGCTTACACCAGAATCTAACAGTTGGGCCACGTCTTCTTCGCTGCGAATACCGCCGCCAGCCTGAAACTTCATGCGTTGGGTATCGACCATTTTGCGGATAAGCGTAAGCTGTCGCTTGCTGGTGTCTTTGGCTCCGGTAAGGTCAACGATGTGTAGCCACTGCGCACCCTGATCGGCATAGTCATGTACCACGTCTACCGGATCTTTCTGGTATTGGGTTTTCTGGTTGTAGTCGCCCTGGAACAGACGCACCACGGCGCCGTCGATTAAATCAATTGCTGGAATAATCATTACATTTCCACAAAATTAGTCAGAAGTTGTGCGCCGGCTTCGCCGCTACGCTCGGGGTGAAACTGCACGCCGAAGAAGTTGTTGCTGTGCAGGGCGGCAGAGAACGTTTGGCCGTATTCACAGGTGGCCAGGGTTTTATCGTAAACCGGCACCGCAAAGCTGTGCACAAAATAGAAATAGGTATCTGCCGGAATGCCTTTGAACAGCGTGTTGCCCTCAAGCGGCGTTACCGTGTTCCAGCCCATGTGAGGCAGGCGTAAATCACCCGCTTGCAGGCGGGCAACATGACCTGGCATCAGGCCTAAACAGTCAATCTGCCCACTGCTGGTTTCATCCGAAGTTCCCACCATTAGCTGCATACCCAGACACACGCCGAGCACCGGTTGTTCCAGTGAACGAATGGTGTCGGAAAGGTTCTTGCCGTTAATGCTGCGCATGGCGGCATAGGCACTGCCAACGCCGGGCAGAAACACTTTGTCAGCGGCTTTAATAATGTCGAAATCATCAGACACATCCACCGTCACGCCCAGGCGCTCAAGGGCAAATTTAACCGATGAAATGTTCGCACAGCCGGTGTTAACAATAACAATCTTCTGCGCCATTACAGAGCTCCTTTACTGCTCGGCAAGGTATCGCCCTGACGGGTAATGGCCTGACGTAATGCACGGCCAAATACTTTGAACAGGCTCTCTACCTGGTGGTGCGCGTTACCTTCGCTGGTGGACAGGTGCAGGGACAGGCCCATGCTCTGCGCCAGTGAATAGAAAAAGTGCGGTACCATTTCGGTGGCCATTTCGCCAACCTGATCGCGGCTGAACTCGGCATCCATTTTCAGGTAAGGGCGGTTGGAAATATCCATGATGCACTCAGCACGACACTCATCCATAGGCAGTGCAAAGCCAAAGCGACCAATGCCGCGTTTATCACCCAGCGCTTTTTTCAGCGCGTCGCCAAGGGCCAGTGCCGTGTCTTCTACGCTGTGGTGGTCGTCGATGTGCAGATCGCCGTCCACCGACACCTGCATTTCAAAACCGCCGTGGGTGGCAATCTGATCCAGCATGTGGTCGAAGAAGCCCATCCCGGTGTGGATTTGTGATTTTGCCGTCGAGTCTAAATCAACCCGCACACGGATATCGGTTTCTGAGGTTTTACGCACTACCTCGGCAATTCGGGAAGACGCCAGCAGGGCTTTCTCAATGTCTTTCCAGTTGTTGGTTTCCGGATTGTACTGGAACGATTTGATGCCCATGTTTTCGGCCAACTGCACATCAGTGATGCGATCGCCAATCACGAAGGAGCGTGTGAAATCGATGCGGCCCTGTTGCAGGTAGTCTTTAACCAGCCCGAGGTTAGGCTTGCGGCAAGCACAATTTTCGTGGTCGAAGTGCGGACAAATCAGCACATCATCAAACGTGACGCCCTGAGATTCGAAAATCGCCATCATCGCATTGTGCGGCTTGTCGAAATCTTCCTGCGGGAAGCTGTCAGTGCCTAAACCGTCCTGATTCGACACCATGACCAGTGAGAAACCGGCAGCTTTTAATTTTAGTAAAACAGGAATAACGTTTGGCTCAAATACCAGCTTTTCCAGGCTGTCTAATTGCTTATCTACGGGCGGCTCTTCAACCAGCGTACCGTCTCGATCGATAAATAAAATAGCTTGCTGACTCACTTGGAAGCTCCTGTCTGGGAAAAATAATCATTAATCAGCTGTAGCAGGCGGTCGTCCTGCTCCGGGCTGCCGATGGTGACACGCAGGCAGTTTTCCAGGTTCAGCTGTTTGGACTGGTCGCGAATAAGCATGCCGCGCTCAACCAGGTATACCATCAGTGCTTTGCAGCGCGCGTAACGGAACAGCAAATAGTTGGCTTTGGTGTCGCCCACCATTTCGAATTCTTCAAACGCATTCAGTGCTTCCGTGAGACGGGCTTTCTCTGCGTTGAGAATGTCCACCTGCGCTTGCAGGCGGCCAATGTTTTCTTCACTTAACGCCTCTGCAGCAATCTGCGCCACCGGATCCGGAATAGGATAGGGCGCAATTACTTTCATCAGCGCGGCAATCACAGCGTCATTAGCAATGGTAAATCCACAGCGTAAACCTGCCAGCGCAAAGGCTTTGGACAGGGTTCGCAGAATAACCAGATTCGGGTAATCTGCCAGCTTGTTCGCCCAGGTGTTCTCTGCGTCAAACTCGATATAGGCTTCATCTACAACCACCAGCGCTTTATCGGTGAAGTGGCGAAGTACGGTGTCTAAATCCTGTTTGGCGACTTGTGTACCGGTAGGATTATTCGGCGCACAGATAAACACCACATTGACGTCGTCATTGCTGCAAATGCCTTCCACATCCAGATTGAAGTCGGCTTTCAGTGGCACTTTTTTCACGCCAATATCGCAGGTCTCTGCACTGATGGCGTACATGCCATAGGTTGGCGGACAGATCAGAATACTGTCTTTACCCGGCGTACAGAAGGTGCGGATGAGCAGTTCTATGCCTTCGTCAGCACCACGGGTCACCATCAACTGGCTTTTCGCAACACCAGCGTAAGCTGCGTAACCGTTAATCACGCCGTCGGGCTGACAGGACGGATAACGGTTAAAGTGGCTGCTGTCCACGTCGTAGTGGTTAGCAAATGGTGATTCGTTGGCATTAAGCCAGTCCTGACCACCGGCGTAAAGACGGCGCGCCGACTCATACGGTTTCAGCGGGATCAGGTTATCATTAATCAGTTGGTCGACCAGACTGCTCATTGGTCATTCCCCTTTTCAAGCTCTGCCATACGCAGTGCAACGGCCTGCTCGTGGGCATCGAGCCCTTCAGCACTGGCAAGCTTCATAATGGCTGGTCCAAGATTACGCATGCCGTCGGCAGACAGTTCCTGCACGGTGAAACGACGCATAAAATCAAGCAGACCTAAACTGGAATAGTTACGTGCATAGCCGTAGGTTGGCAGCACGTGGTTGGTACCCGAAGCGTAATCGCCTGCAGATTCCGGTGACCACTGGCCAACGAAAATAGAACCGGCGTATTTAATGTCGGTGAGCAATTCGCGGGCGTTGTCAGTTTGCACAATTAAGTGCTCCGGCGCGTACGCGTTGCTTACCTGCACCGCTTCGGCTACCGAGCCAGTCAGAATATAACGGGCATTTTCCATGGCCTGAGAAGCAATGCTGTTGCGCGACAGTTTCGCCAGTTGAGCTTCTACCTGCGCTTTAGTGGCTTCAATAAGCGCTTCACTGTCTGAAACCAGAATGGCCTGGGAATCCGGACCGTGTTCTGCCTGCGACAATAAATCCGAGGCCACAAACGCCGCGTTAGCATTGCCATCTGCCAGCACCAGCACTTCTGAAGGGCCGGCCGGCATATCGATAGCGGCACCGTCGGCGCGCTGACTGACTTGCTGTTTGGCTTCTGTCACAAAGCTGTTGCCGGGGCCAAAGATCTTGTCCACTTTAGCAATACTTTCGGTACCGAACGCCATGGCGGCTATGGCTTGGGCTCCGCCACACAGATAAATTTCTTCAATGCCACACAGTGAAGCCGCAAGAGCGATTTCCGGGGCGATTTCACCGGCCTGGTTGGGTGGTGTGCACAGCACTTTGCGTTCGCATCCGGCAACCAGCGCCGGTACGCCCAGCATCGTCACGGTCGACGGTAGCGGCGCACTGCCGCCGGGTATATAAAGACCGACAGCATCCAGCGCGGTAAAACGTTGCTCGCATACTACGCCCGGCGTAGTCGTCAGGGTGATATCCTGAGGTTTCTGCGCTTCGTGGAATTGTTTCACGTTGTTGAACGCAACCAGCAGGGCGTCTTTAACGTCAGCAGATACCCGTGCTGCCAGTTCGTCCCGCTTTGCAACAGAAAGGGGCAGGCTGTTCAGTGAAGTACAGTCGAATTTACGGGTGTATTCCAGCACCGCTGCATCGCCCTGTTGGCGTATCGCAGCGAGTATGTCTGCAACGGTCACCCGCAGACTGTCTGAGTTTTTCATAACCGGCCGGGCGAGGGCTTCTGTCTGCCCGGCAGGTGTAAGTGAGGACCAGTTGATCATGGCAGATTAACCCATCATTTTTTCAATTGGCATAACCAGAATAGAACGACAACCTAAGGATTTAAGCTTTTCCATGGTTTCCCAGAATAAGTCTTCAGGGCTGACCACGTGTACCGCTACCGCATCATCAGAACCGGCAAGAGGCAGTACGGTAGGGTTCTCAGCACCGGGCAGTAAACTTTTTACCTGCTCCAGGTAGGCTTTCGGCGCGTGCAGCATAATGTATTTACTTTCTTTGGCCTGAATGACGCCATCGATACGGGGCACAAGACGATTTACCAGAGCTTGTTTCTGTTCTGAAAGCGCACCGTCAGCACGTTGGATCAGTACTGCTTTTGAACGGAAAATAACGTCTTCTTCCACAAGACCGTTAGCTTCCAGTGTGGCACCGGTTGAAACCAGGTCACAAATCGCATCGGCCACACCGGCGCGGGGAGCAACTTCTACTGAGCCGGTCAGCATCACAGCGCGGGCATTGATATTATTTTCTTTGAAATAACGCTCAAGCAGGTAAGGGTAGGTCGTTGCTACTTTTTTACCTTCCAGTGACTGAATACCTTCGTATTTCATCTCCTGCGGTACCGCAATAGACAAACGGCAACCACCGTAATCCAGACGACGCAATACTTCAAAATCAGACGCTTTGCCGGCCGCCTGACGTTCCAGCATTTTCTCTTCTAATTCGTTTTCGCCGATAAAACCCAGGTCGACAATGCCGTCCATGACCAGACCCGGAATATCGTCGTCACGTACGCGCAGTAAATCGATAGGCTCATTAGTGGAATGGGCGATGAGAAGGCGGTCACGGATGTATAATTTAATACCAATCGCTTTTAGCAGCGCGATGCTGTCATCGCTGAGACGGCCTGATTTCTGAACTGCAATACGCAGACGTTTGCTGTCACCCATGTGAACATTCCTCTTTGTGTGAACCTGATTTGAAGCTGCTTAAACGAAAAACCCCCGGAAGTTTCCTTCCGGGGGTCGAGAATTTTTTATCTGCGCCACTGGAAGGAACAATAGACCTTCCAGCACGAACCTGAAAGGTTATGCTTTATGATGGTGGTGATGGTTAGCAGCGCAATTAAACATGTAAAATTCGTTTCCAATCTTTTTGACGCGGCAAACAGTAGCTAATTGAGTGATCTAAATCAACCCCCAAAAGCCATAATAAGGGAATTATTATACTAAATGTTTGGTCATAAGTTATATCTTACTGTTCGAAACGGGTTAAAACCTGCGACTGTGAAATAAATGTCATCAAAAATGCGAATAATCGCGTGTTTTTATTTACGTGGAGGTGAGGGTGAGCAACGACCTTATTTTTCCTATTCTGCCGAGAGAGGGCAAGGTGCCGGTTAAACCGGATGACCGCGTAAAGAAAGTCAGTAAGGAAGCGGAAACCAAAGGCCTTGGTGAAGATGAGCGTTATGAGCACGACGAGGAGCGTCGTGTGGCTGAAAAGCAACAACGTGACAGCGGGCATCATCAGGATAATAAAGGAGGTCAACAAGCTGAAAATGCTAAAGAAAGTCAGCCGGTCAGTTCCGGACACGAGGCAGACAGCAGTCAGGAGCCCTCTTCAGACAATAAAGACAGTAAAATAAAGCATTTAGATATCTATATCTGATCCAATTTTGTCTGGTGTTCCGGTAAATATCCGCTAGTATGAAAATTGACCTGTAGGGCTTGCACCGGTGATACAGGACAACTAACAATAAATACTACGGACAGATCTTATGAAGAAATCACTGCTGCTGATTGCGATGGCAATTACGCATACCTGCCTGAATGCTGCGTCTTTAAACGTTGACGATCTGGCTATCCCTCATACCCGGTATCAACTGGACAATGGCCTGACGTTACTGGTCCACGAAGATCACAAAGCGCCTATTGTCGCGGTCTCTGTTTGGTACAACGTGGGGTCTAAAGATGAGAAACCCGGTAAAACCGGCTTCGCTCACCTGTTTGAACACCTTATGTTTAACGGCTCGGAAAACTACGACGGCGAATACTTCAAGCCCTTCGACCAGGTCGGCGCCACCGATATGAACGGTACCACCTGGTTTGACCGCACCAACTACTTCCAGAATGTCCCGTCTACCGCCGTCGATCTTGCGTTGTGGATGGAATCTGATCGCATGGGGCATCTGCTTGGTGCCATCACACAGGAAAAGCTGGATAACCAGCGTGGCGTGGTACAGAACGAAAAACGTCAGGGCGACAACACGCCTTACCGTAAAGCTGAATACAGTTTGCTGGAGGGGATTTTTCCTGAAGGACACCCGTATCGCTGGAGTACCATCGGCTCCATGGAAGATTTGAATGCGGCCAGTCTGGATGATGTAAAAGCCTGGTTTGAGCAGTACTACGGTGCTGCCAATACTGTCATTGTCCTCGCCGGTGACATTACGCCCGAAGTGGCAAAGCAGAAAGTGGAGCATTACTTTGGTGATATTCCTCCCGGACCGCCTTTAAAACGTCTGAAATCCTATGTGCCGGTTAAAGACTCCAACAGCTATGAGGAATTGTTCGACAAAGTGGCGGCTGAACGCATCTACCGGGTCTGGCCGGTAGCCGGAAGGGTAGATGATGATACTGAAGCACTGAATTTGCTGGCCAAAGTGATGGGAGAAGGCAAAACCTCACGCCTGTATCAGCGCCTGGTGGAAAAAGAAAAGCTGGCAACCGGTATTGATGCGTATTTAGAAGAGCATACGCTGGCAAGTATCTTTACCCTCGAAGTGACGCTCGGTGCAAATGCTGATGAAGATAAAGTGTCTGCGATTATTGATGAAGAAGTTGCTGCACTGGTTGCCACACCGGTAAGTAAGCAGGAACTGGAAGGTGCGCGGATGCGCACGCTTTCCCGCACTATACGCGGTATGGAGAAGATTGGTGGCTTTGGCGGAAAGGCTAACGTTCTGGCAGAAGGCGAGTTATATGCCGGCGATTCAGACCACTATATGAAAAGCCTGAAACGCTATTCAGAGGCCACACCAAAGCAGCTCAATACCGTCGCTAAAAAATGGCTCGATCTTCCTTATCATCAGTTGATTGTCCGCCCGTTTCCGAATTATGCAGCAAGTACAGAAGGCGCTGACCGCTCTGCATTACCGGAGGTGACAGACATGCCCGCGCTGTCGTTCCCTGAGGCAGAGGAATTTACCCTGGATAACGGGTTACCGGTCTATTTTGTTAAGCGGGATGCCGTGCCTGATGTTTCTCTGCGTATCGTGTTCGACAGTGGTTATGCTGCCGACGCGTATGGCTATCCATTGGGTTCATCATCAATGACCATGCGCATGCTGGAAGAGGGCTCCGGTAAAATTGATGGTGAAGCTTACAAAACGAAAATGGACATGCTGGGCGCTGCCAGCTATTTTGGCGGCTCGCTGGACAGTTCTTATGCACATTTACAATCCCTTACTGCGAACTTAAAACCTGCATTGTCACTTTTCAGCAGCGTGGTAAAAAATCCGGCCATGCGGGAAAGCGATCTGGAAAAACTGAAGCCGATCTGGTTGTCGGATATTGCCCAGGAAAAATCTCAGCCGGTACAACTGGCGTTCCGGGAATTGCCTCCTTTGCTGTATGGAAAAGATCATCCATACGGTATGCCGCTGACGGGTTCCGGCACCAATGAATCAGTCAGTGAAATTACCACCAAAATACTCAAAAACTTCCATAGCACCTGGATACGCCCCGACAATGCGAAAATCATTGTAGTGGGTGACATCGAAAAATCAGCACTCCAGTCCATGCTGAATGACAGTCTGGGTGAATGGAAAGTAAGTGGCCAATCCGGAGAAAAGCGCATTGCTGATGTACCCCAAGTGAAAGGCCGTACATTCTACCTGGCCAACCGTCCTGATTCTCCCCAGTCGCTTATACTGGCCGGTAAACTCATCCCGCCTGTATCAGATAAAAACACGCTGGCTATCGAAACGGCTAATGCCATAGTAGGCGGTAAATTTACCGCCCGCCTGAATATGAATTTGCGGGAAGATAAAGGCTGGGCTTACGGTGCACGCAGCCTTGCGATGACAACATTGGGCCAGCGTCCGTGGTTTGTGTACGCGCCGGTACAGAGTGACAAAACCGTCGAATCGGTCAACGAAATAGACCGCGAGATGAAAGAATACAATGGTGATAATCCGGCAACGGAAACGGAGCTGACCGAAACCGTTACGACTGAAATCCGTAAGTTACCGGGCTTATTTGAAACAAACGGTAGCGTGCTGTCAGAAATTGAGTCCAGTCTGAAAGAGGGTAAGCCGCTCAACTATCCTATGTTATTACAGCAGGAGTATGACAAGCTCACCCTGGAAGACGTCAGGGCGCAGTCCGGTTTGTTCACTACTGATAATGTCATTTATCTGATTGTGGGTGACGCTGCACTTTACAAGGACGAACTGGAGACAATGGGTAAAGTGGTGATGCTGGAAATAGAGTAAGCTCCTGTCCGGCAGCAAATGAGTGGTGCCCCGGAAGCGCTATGAACGTAAACGCTCCGAACGTTAACGCTCTGAATTAAAAACGAAAGGCCCGCTCTGTAAAGAGCGGGCCTTTTTATTATTCACAATAGCGGGTAGCGCCACGTATTAGTTAGTTAAACCAGTGCCGCGTTCTGTTTGCAAAACCTACCAACGACAGCATCACAGGCACCTCTACCAGCACGCCGACTACAGTAGCCAGTGCGGCTCCCGAGTGGAGACCAAACAAAGAAATTGCCACGGCAACAGCCAGTTCAAAGAAGTTTGACGTGCCTATCATGCATGCCGGGGCGGCAACATCGTGGGGCAATCCCATGCGCTTAGCCAGCCAGTAAGCCAGAAAGAAAATGCCGTAGGTCTGAATAAGCAGCGGTATGGCAATTAATACAATGGCCTGCGGATCTGCAATGATAGTTTCAGACTGAAAGCCGAATAGCAGTACAACGGTAGCCAGCAACCCGATAATTGACCAGGGCTTCATGGTGGCAATAAATTGTGTCAGGCGCTGGTGCTTGTCCTTACTGTCCAGTACTTTCCGTGTAATCACACCGCCCACAAGAGGGATCACAACGTACAGCACGACAGATAACAGCAACGTGTTCCAGGGAACAGTAATATCGGTAACGCCCAGCAGAAAGGCCGCTAACGGCGCAAAGGCGAAAATCATGATGATATCGTTCACGGACACCTGCACGAGGGTATAGTTGGCATCACCCTTTGTGAGCTGACTCCACACAAACACCATAGCTGTGCAGGGGGCCACACCAAGAAGGATCATGCCGGCTATGTATTCGCCCGCTGTTTGCGGATCGACCCAGTCTGCAAAGATGCCTTTAAAGAACAGCCAGCCCAGAAAAGCCATAGAAAAAGGCTTAAGCAACCAGTTGATGATAAGGGTCAGAACCAGGCCTTTGGGTTTCTTTCCTACATCTTTAACCGAGGTGAAATCTACCTGCACCATCATCGGGTAAATCATCAGCCAGATGAGTACGGCGATTACCAGATTGACATGTGCATACTCAAGCCCTGCTACAATAGCAAACAGATTCGGAAACAAACTGCCTGCAAGCAAGCCTGTAACAATCGCAAGTGCAACCCAGACAGAGAGGAAACGTTCAAATAATCCCATGGTTCAATATCCTAAATCGATTTTTGATTAACGCGCTTGCTCAGTGCCTCTGCACTTTCCACCCGCTCAGAATAGCGATCGACAAAAAAGTCTTTATTGCCACGAAGCAGCAGGGTGAATTTCATTAACTCTTCCATCACATCCACGATGCGGTTGTAGAACGGGGAAGGTTTCATACGGCCGTCTTCTTCAAATTCGAGGAAGGCTTTGGGTACCGACGACTGATTAGGTATGGTAACCATACGCATCCAGCGACCCAAAATTCGCATCTGATTGACTGTGTTAAATGACTGCGAACCACCGCAGACCTGCATCAGCGCCAGCGTTTTACCCTGAGTCGGGCGGACGCCGCCGATACTTAACGGCACCCAGTCTATCTGACTTTTGAAAATGCTGGTCATGGCACCGTGACGCTCCGGCGAGCACCACACCTGACCTTCTGACCACATCATTAATTCACGAAGTTCTTTCACTTTCGGATGATGTTCATCTCCGGTGTCGGTTTGCGGTAAACCTTCCGGATTAAAAATACGTGTTTCCGCCCCCATGGCGGTAAGCAAACGGGCGGCTTCTTCTACAGCAAGGCGGCTGAACGAGCGCTCACGCAGAGAACCGTATAGAAGTAGTATTCGTGGCTTATGTTCAGAGGCGCCCGGCAAACAGGCATCAAAAACCGGTGTTTGCCAGTGTGAAGTATCGATATTGGGCAAATCAGAAGCTGGGGATGTCCCGGACTCTTTTGACATCAGTGTTGCACTCCTAAATCTGTGAGAGCCTTGCGCAGAGCTTCAGTATCACCTGCTTTTTCAGCAATGGTCAGCAACTGTTTTGCTCTTTCTTCAATAATGCGGATGCAGCTTAAAAAGGCTGCGCGGATCTCTTCAGTGGTGCCACTTTCTTTCGATGGATCTGACAGGCCCCAGTGAACTTTTACACTGTTACCGAACCAGACCGGGCAGGTCTCACCCGCTGCTGAGTCACATACCGTAATGACAACATCAGCGCTGAAGTCTTCGAATTCGTCCCATGACTGGCTTTGCAAGCCTGCTGTACTGTAGCCGGATTCTTCCAGATATTTCACAGACAGCGGGTGTACTTCACCCACCGGCTGGCTGCCGGCGCTGCGAGCTTCAATGATGCCGCGGCCAATCTGGTTGGTGATGGCTTCGCTAAGGATACTCCGGCACCGGTTGTGGGTGCAGATAAACAGAATTTTCATAAGTGTATTCCTGTTAAAAATTTAATTACAACAATCCTTGCCGTTAAGCTGGCATTGCTTAAAAGTCGCCAATAACGCCTCGAAGTCTTCGCTGTTACTTTCACTGGCGCTGGCAATCACAGATTTTGCCCATGCCGGCAGTTCGGGATGAAGGCGGTAGTACACCCATTTGCCACGGCGTTCATCCAGCAAAATGTTGCATTTACGTAGTGATGCCAGGTGACGGGATGTCTTGGGTTGATCCAATTTCAGGGTTTCCATCAGCTCGCACACGCAGGCTTCACCAAACGTATGGATAAGCACAACGGATTTCAGCCGTGTGTCGTCGGCCAGACATTTAAACAGTTGCAGCGCATTCATAAGCTAATACATGTGAAATAGTACATATGTGGAATTTCACATGTTTTGAGGTGAGAGTCAATGACAGTTTTGTGAAGTTTTCACCGGGATAAGAAAGAAAGGAAGGGCAAGGGCGCGAAAAGACGTTACCGCTGAATCTGCCCGTGTTGCACTTTCAGCTCCGGCCACTCAGCCAACCACGATTTATTTTTTACCCGTGAATCAAAGGTTGCCTTTGCTGCCAGCGGGTTGCGGGTGATGGTATTGTTGTAGTTGTGATTTAATCCATAAGCACTGAATATTTCGATATTTTCGTTTTGAAGTCTGGCTGCTACAGTGGTTTCAATTTCAATCCAGTGTGAAATCGCATCCTTGGTATTGCTGAATGGCGGACGTTCATGTTTATCATGCATACGTGCCTGGTTACGGACTTCCCAGTTCAGCGCCGGCATGACGGTGTTCAACCGGCCTGTGTGCACAGTTTCGGCTTCAACAGAAATGTTGTTACTATCGAAGTACACCACATCCACGTCATTAAGGGGAGTGGGAATGCTGCGCCGGTGAGTGTGATCCCAGATGAGGTTTCTGATGAATCCGGCGCCAATCCAGCAGTCCGGTAACGATAAGGCCGCTACGGCTTGCAGAGCTGCATACCGCAACGGATCATCCTTTAAAAGCTGCACGGTTAAATCGCGCAACGCTGTTTCATTTAGTTGAGTTGTTTGTCTGGCCAGAATTTGGTGCCTTTTACCGAAGCCTGCAGAGCAAGACCGGATTCCGTCATTGTGTAAACGGTAATATCACCTAAATACCCTTCACCTTCAACCGACATACCTTTTTGACCAGCCTTTGCAGTGGCATCTGCGTTACCCCCTGCGGTCCAGCCGTTCTCAATAAAGTAGTTAATGGCTTTTTGAGAATGAAACACCAGCACAATGCGGTAATCTTTTGCTCCGATCCCCAGTCCCACGCCGCCCTCGGCCATATTCATGTATGTCTGATGGCCGGTTGTGTTGTTGTTAACTACACCGTAACCGGTGCCGGCTGAAACAAAGATAATATTCACATTCGCATTGCTGAAAACGGCATAGCCGGGCGCTGTTTCTATTTGCGCTTTTACATCGGGTTTTTCTTTGTAGAGTTTCGCCAGCGCCACATCCTGCATGGTTAGTATGGCGTCCCGCTTTTCAGCAACGGTGCCACTGCCCATGGAAGCGCAGCCTGATACCAGCATCAGTACACCGGCAGCGAACACAATACGTTTGGTTTTTATCATTCTAATCAGATTTATCATGCTATTACTCCTGTAAAAACCTGTCTGAATGCAGACGAGGCAATAAGCAACTTCAGATCTGACAGAACAAAGCAATTAGCGTGCTTAGTTTTATAAAGTCTTTTTATTCAATGTGTTATGTGTGATTCGGGAAGGATGTAGCCGGAAAGGAAAGGGGGCGATGGCGCAATTTACAGACACTCGTCCGCAAATTGCGCCAAACCTGATCATCAGAAGCGGTAGCGTCTCAGTTGCTCCCGCATTTGTTCAATCTGCTCAACCAGCGCTTCACAGTTATCAGATACCTCGCGGGCATGTTGCTCATTTTCACTACCAACCTGCTGAATGCTGTTGAGTCGTTTGGATACATCCTGCGATACTGCGGCCTGCTGTGTGGCCATTGATGCGGTTTCCTGATTCAGGGAAGTAATGGTTGCGACGGCGGACAGTGCTTTTTGCAACGTCTCTCCGGCTTTTTGTGTCACTTCCACGGTTGCAAATGCATTGTCTTTATTCGACTGCATGCGCTCAGACGCATCGCGGCTGCCTTGTTGCAGGCGTTCAATCATGACGCGGATTTCTTCAGTAGAGCTTTGGGTACGGCTTGCCAGTGAGCGAACTTCATCTGCGACCACCGCAAAGCCCCGGCCCTGTTCTCCGGCACGGGCGGCCTCAATGGCAGCATTCAGAGCCAGCAAATTGGTTTGTTCGGCAATATTGCGGATAACATCCATGACACCACTGATTTCCTCACTGGAGCGGGCCAGATCGGTAATTACCTGTACAGAGGCATCCACTTCCCGGGCCTGCTTCTCTATGTCTTTGATAGTCGCTTTCAGTACATTAACGCTGTTACGGGTGTCAGCGTCGGCCGCATTTGCAGCATCGCTGGCATGATGAATATTTACTGAGACCGCTTCCGCGCTTTGTTGCAGCTCAGTGATGGCACTGGTAATCGCACTGGTTTCGTCAGATAAGGATTTCACGGTTTTCTGTGCGCTGGAGGCTGTTCTGTTCAGCACCTGTGATTTGGACTGCATAGCCTGAGTGGCACTGTCGACGTTTTGTAACGTGGACTGCAGTTGTGCCAGTAATTTATTGAAGGCCTGTGCCATGCGGCCAAATTCATCATTCTTTTTGTTTTCGAAGCGGAAAGTCAGATCGCCTTCACCGCCGGACAAACTGTTGACAACCTGATTAAACTCATCCAGAGGCTGACCCACATAACGTTTCACCAGGATAACCAGACTGATAAGAACAATGCCACTCGCCACCAGTACTTTAATCAGCAAAACGAAAAGCGCTGTGCTGAGCATGGACGTTTTCTCACTGTTCGATTCCGCCAGCAAGATGTCGTAGCCCCATCGGCTGAATGGCACAACGGTCAGATTCCATTTGTCGTCTCCGGAGAGGGCGGCTTTGACGTCACTTTCGTTCACATGAGAAGAATGCATACGGACATTGCCTTTTGCATCACGCAGGGCAACGAATCCTTTTTCCAGTATATGACTGCGGGCAATGGCTTCTTCCAGCAGTTTTAAATCAGCGGAGTATCCCACATACCAGATGCCGACAACCTGACTGGCGCTATTGAACATGGGTTCATAACCGGTCAGATAAGGATTGCCGAGAATATCAACTTCACCGTAATAGGCTTCACCATTTTTGATTTTCGCCATGGCTTTGCCCTGAGGGGCGAGTTTGGTTCCAATTGCGCGCTGACCGTCTTTAATCACATTTGTACTGACGCGGATGTAGTCATCACCCCGGCGACTGAATAATGTTGCCGTGCCGCCCATAATGCTGGTTAGCCCGTCAACCAGGGTAAAATCATTCGCCTGTGGTTTTCCGCCCAGTAAAAGCTGCGTGGAAAGCGTTTCTTTCACCATCACATCACCAGCCTGTGAGGGTGTTCCCAATGCTGCGCCCCGTTGCTTTAATAACGCCATACTGCTTTTTACCCGTTCACTCATCAGTGAATCGGTGACTGCAAAAATATCCAGCAAGCGCTTAGATGTCTGATCTATTTGTGTCTGGATCTGATGGTCAATATCAGACTTGATGGATACGGAAGTTACTATGCCTACAATGACAGTAAATACCGCTATCACAATGGAAATGGCGATGAGAAATCTTCGCTTTATGGACATGCAAACTCCGTTAAAACAATCAGACGCTTAAGCTTTCCGGACAGCGCAGGCAGCAGAAGCGACCGGATGACAGGTCGCTCTGGTTAACTGGCATTTTTCGTTGATTTAAGCGTAGTTTAAAATTTCAGAACAGTAATGATTATTTTGTCTGAAATCGTCTTTACGCTTACATATATCGGCGGGTAATACTTATTTATTAACTTTAATGACGGAATAACCTTCACTTTCAAGCATAGCGATAACGCCTTCGGCACCGGCCATATGCATGGTGCCAACCAGTACAAACTCTGTTTCCGGCGTGGTCAGGTACTCTTCAATGTGCGGGAGCCACGCTTTATTTCTGTTCGTCAGCATTTCATCGTACACCTCAGGATAGTCTGTTTTGAAGCTTTCCATGCTGTCGTTATACAGAGCCTGCATGTCACCGGTCAGCCAGTTTTCCTTCATCGGTTCCAGTGAGTCATTCATGGTTTCTAACTCTTCGAGGGTGTAGCGGATGTAGGCATCTTCGTCGCCTTCACTCAGTCCGGCCAGCATCATTAACTGCTGCTCAGGCGTTTCAAACCAGCCCACAGGCTTCTGGTCTTCCGTCGCGCGGGCGAAAAAGTATTTGTCGACCCCCTGACTGGTTAAACCTGCCCGCTGCATTTCAAGCATAGACAGCGAAATACCAAGAAATGATGCCTTCATCTTGCTCACCTGAGCTACCGGAATACCTCTTTCTGAGAGCCACTCAGACAGCATGCTGAAGGTTTCTTCAGATAGATCATCTTTGATTGTGCGACCGTCCTGATAAGTCATCAGTTGCAGTGTTTTACGGGTGAAATCCGGCGTATCCAGCGCATCCAGATCGGTTTCGAATATGACTTTACCGGATGCTTTATAAGCGATGTCATATTCTGCCGGCAACGGGTAGTCCTGCGGGCTGAGGATGTGCAGTGTGCCACCGAGATAGACGGTATTCCCGTTCTTGCTCACCTCCCAGACGGATGCTGAGAAAGCAGTAAGCGGCGTGGCCATACCCCATAAAGCCACTGCGGCTATAAAACCCTTTTTTAATCCGGTGAAGGCTGTTCGCATAATACTGAGTCCTTTGCTACGATTCCTCTTATAATGTGCTATGCAATTTACTGTTAAAGCTGTAAAAGTACAATTCTCAAATGTTTGTTTTCACCTGCGAAAGCCATCGCGGTGTAATTTCTGGATAAGTAGTCTGTCTGTGTTAAGTATCATCCGTCAGTTTTCCGTTCCCTCAGCGCTGATCATCCTCTGGTTTATTGTATTGTTTATACAACCGGATCCGGCTGGCATCGTGGCAGAAAATGGTGCTTTTGCGTTACTCGGCGTTATCGGTGCTGTGTTTGCGAACGCAACCGGGGCCGGTGGCGGCGTTGTTTTTGTGCCGGTGTTCCACCATCTTGATTTTTCCCCTCAGAACATTGTGGCAACCAGTTTTGCCATTCAGTGCTGCGGTATGACGGCCGGTGCATTGAGCTGGTGGGCGTTTTTTCGAAACAAAGAAAAGCACAACGAACACTGGCAAATGTTACCGCAGGTGGTGGCACTTACAGTGCCGGCTTCGGTGTGCGGTATCCTGATGGCACAGTTTGCTGCCGGCAGCATTCCGTTGTTGTCTTTCATTCAGGGTAACGTGAATGATTTGCACCTGGGCTTCGGTATTTTCTCTATTTTTCTGGCTCTGGTCATTTTTGCCAGTATCCCGTTATTAAAGAAAACCCGGTTCAGAAGTAGCCTCTCCATGGCTGAAACTGCGCTGTTGCCCGTGGTGGCGTTTGTTGGCGGAGCTGTAACCGCATGGTTGTCTGTCGGCGTCGGTGAGCTTGTTGCTGTATTTCTTATTCTGAGAGGCTTTCACGTTACCATGGCAATTGCTGTCGCTGTGATGCTGACTGCGTTTTCAGTATGGGGCGGGGTGATTTACCATGTCACTGAATCCTTAGCCATTGTCTGGCCGGTGGTATTGTTTGCCGGAGCAGGTGCAATCATTGGCGGCAGACTGGCGAAATATGTTGTGCTGGCATTTTCCGTACAGAAATTAAAATTGTTTTTCGGTTTATGGGTATTACTGCTGGGGATCAGCGGATTGCCGGTATTCTGAACGGAAAACTTTTCATCGGGAATGACGTATCAATGCTATGAGATTGATTTTTAACGCCCGGAGAACATTATGGCTGCAGATTTTTTACCGCAAAACCGCTATCAGGTTGCGCAACCTGCGTGGTCTGAAAACGCGGTCATCTATCAGGTCAATACCCGCCAGTTCAGTGCTGAAGGAAATTTTCAGGGCGTAATTAAAGGTCTTGAGCATATCAAAGCGCTGGGCGCAGACATCATTTATCTCATGCCGGTACAGCCCATCGGTATCAAAAACCGCAAGGGGTCACTGGGCAGTCCCTATTCTGTAAAAGATTACTTTGCCATTAATCCCGAGTTCGGAGACGAGAACAGTTTCGCCGCACTTGTCAGTGAAATTCACCGGCTTGATATGAAGGTGATTCTCGACTGGATCCCTAATCACAGTGCCTGGGATAATCCCCTCACCGTGTCCCATCCTGACTGGTATGCAAAAGATTATCAGGGTAATTTCAGACCGTCACCGTGGTGGGACTGGGACGATATTATTGAGTTTGATTACAGTGTGCCGGCGTTGCGCCGTTACATGACTGAGGCAATGTGTTACTGGGTAGAACGGTTTGATATTGACGGTTTTCGCTGCGATGTTGCCGGTTACGTACCCAATGATTTCTGGGCTCAGGCCAGAGCCGCGCTGGATGCTATTAAACCGGTTTTCATGCTGGCTGAATGGGAGAACCGCGACCTTCACGAACAGGCATTTAATATGACCTATGCCTGGAGCTGGAACGAGGCTATGCACGATATTGCTCAGGGCAGGGCACCGCTGGACAGGTTGAGAAAATACTATTCCTGGAACGAGCGCAGTTGGCCGGAGTCAGCCTACCGGATGACATTCGTCAGCAATCATGACAAAAATGCCTGGGATGGCACGCAGCATGAACAATTCGGACAGGCTCTGGAGGCTGCTATTGTGTTGTCTGTCACCGGCGAAGGTTTGCCGCTTATTCACAATGGTCAGGAAGCGGGTGAAAACAAACGTCTGGCCTTTTTTGAACGGGATCCCATCGACTGGCAGGACCATGCCATCGGCGATCTTTACCGTGAACTGATTAGTTTGAAAAAGCGCGTGAAGGCATTGTGGAACGGAAAAGCCGGTGCAACCATGTTGCAGGTGAACAGCAATGATCTGAAGCGGGTTTTCAGTTACGTGCGCATGCAGGGAAAGGAGAAAATTCTGGTGTTGCTTAACTTATCCCCTGATACCGTTTCTCCCACCTTTGATGCCGGTCTGTATAACGGTCAGTACCGTGACGTGCTGAACCGTCAGGACATCGTGCTTGATGCTGCACAGCCGCCTATTTTGGCCCCCTGGGCCTATCGTGTTTACGAGGCGATATGAACATGAATTAAACTGGCCGGCCGGTCAGTGAATTCCTGCCCCATTTAGCTGATAATTCTGGCATACTACGCGCTTTGAATTTTTAGTGTTTGTTTATGCCTTCTGTATCTTCCCTGTTTACTGCTGACGGATTGCTGGCTAAGGCCATTCCGGGGTTTTCTCCCCGCGCCGCCCAGACGGACATGGCGCTGGCTGTGAAGTCAGCGCTGGACAATCAGCATTCGCTGATTGTTGAAGCCGGCACAGGAACAGGCAAAACTTTCGCTTATCTCGGTCCGGCATTGCTGGCTGAAGGTAAAGCAATCATTTCTACCGGAACGAAAAATCTGCAGGAGCAGCTTTACCACCGTGATTTGCCGGTGGTTAAAAAAGCGCTGGGCTCCCGCAGAAAAACAGCGCTATTAAAGGGCCGTTCGAATTATTTGTGTCTGCACCGCATGGGTCAGCATGGTGGTAATTCCACGCTGGTGGAAAAAGAAGTACTTGGTCAGCTATCAACGGTGAGAAGCTGGGCCGAGACCACCAAAACCGGTGATACCGGCGAACTGAAAACGTTGCCGGAAGATGCCAAAGTACTGCCGTTGATCACCTCAACAGTAGACAACTGCCTGGGACGTGATTGTCCCGAATATGAAGAATGTTATCTGGTAAAAGCCCGCCGCAAAGCGTTGGAGGCCGATATCATTGTGGTCAATCATCACCTTTTTTTTGCTGACATGGCGCTTAAGGACACAGGCTTCGGTGAACTCATCCCTGAAGCGGATGCCATCATATTCGATGAGGCTCACCAAATCCCCGATATCGCCAGCGATTACTTTGGTGAATCTTTGTCCAGCCGTCAGTTACAGGAACTGGCAAAAGATATTAACGTGCTCTACCGCACAGTGCTCAAAGACGCAGAACAGTTGGATAAAGCCGCAGAAAAATGCCGGATTGCATCAGCCGATTTGCGCCTGCTGTTTCCGGAAAATCCTGAAAGAGGCAACTGGGCCGAAGCGCTGGACAGAGATGACATACAAACTCAGGTCGCCAGATTAAAAGACGGCATCGGCGTGCTTCATGAAGTTATCAAACTGCACCTTGGCAGAGATAAAGATCTGGATAATATTTACGAACGGGTAGTGCAGACAAGGGAACAGCTTGACGCGTTATGTGATGCTGAACAGCAGGGTGTGAGCTTGTGGTATGAAACCACGCAAAGACACCTTATCCTGCATCTCACGCCATTATCCATTGCTGCTAAGTTCCGCCGGTTTATCAATGCCGTGCCAAGGGGATGGGTTTTCACGTCTGCAACCCTGACTGTCGATGGCGGCTTTACCCATTTCCAGAAACGGATGGGACTGGACGATGCCAAAACTCTGGAACTGGAAAGTCCGTTTAACTACAAAGACCAGGCAATGCTCTGTGTGCCGAGGTTCCTGCCGGAGCCGAACAGCTTTGCCATGAAAGACACGTTGTTCGAAACGGCAAAACGTTTGATTAAGGCCAGTAAAGGCCGCTGTTTCTTGCTTTTCACCAGCCACGCCATGCTCCGTGAAATCGCCAAAAGGCTGGAGTTTGAGGTACCTAACAAGCTGCTGGTGCAGGGAACGACGACAAAGCAGGCACTGCTGGATGCTTATCTGGCAGATGAAAGTGCGGTGTTGCTCGGGACCGGTGCGTTCTGGGAAGGGGTTGATGTTCGCGGTAATGACCTTATATGCGTGATGATTGATAAACTGCCATTTGCTTCACCGGATGATCCGCTGTTACAGGCGCGCATGGAAGATGTGAAAAAGCGCGGAGCGAATCCTTTCGCTGCAATTCAGATCCCGCAGGCAGTCATCACGTTAAAGCAGGGGGCGGGACGGCTTATCCGTGATCCCACCGACAAAGGCGTACTGGTTATTTGTGATAACCGTCTGGTGACCAAACCCTATGCACAAACATTTGTATCAAGTTTACCTGATATGCAGAGAACACGTTCGCTGGACAAAGTTGAATCGTTTCTGCAAGCGATTAAATAGCCCGGAGTTTTATGATTTTACTAGCCATTGATACCGCTACTGAAGCCTGCTCTGTTGCGGTGAAAACCGAAAACGGTATTTTTCACCGTTTCGAAATTTGTCCGCAGCAACATAGTCAGCGATTGTTACCTATGGTTGATGAGGTAATGAAAGAAGCCGGTGTGAGCTTAAAAGAGACCGGCGGGCTGGTTTACGGTCGCGGGCCCGGCAGTTTCACCGGCGTTCGCATTGCCACCGGCATGATTCAGGGACTGGCTCTGGGCACGGGCCTGGAAGTCGCAGGTGTCAGCACCCTTACCGCGATGGCACAGCAGGTAATTGATACGCAGGGTGCCGGCCGTATCGCCTGCGCCATTGATGCGCGCATGGGTGAAGTGTACTTTGCACAATTTACAAATGTAAACGGTCAGGCGGAGTTAAACGGTGAAGAACAGGTATGCCCGCCTGAACACGCTGCAACGCTGCTCTCCGGAGATTTTGCCCGTGCCGGTACCGGCTGGATGGCCTATGATGAACTTAAGCAGTTTGGTGATAAGCCACCGAAAGTACTCTATCCCGACGCATTGCACATGCTGAAACCCGGCGAAGGGATGTTTGCCGGAGGCATGGCTACCAGTGTGGATAACATTGAACCTGTTTATCTGCGGGATAAAGTGACGTGGAAAAAGCTTCCCGGCAGGGAATAGTGGTGCGTTTTTTGCGTGACATTGTATTCGGGCTAAAATAAGCTTAAATATTCAGTAAACGCCACTCAGCGTTGCTTACAGCTTACTTAAACCCAGTATCAGCTAACCGTCAATCACAAAAACAGGAACTCATACAGCGTGGAAATTCAGTCCGGCTTCAGTATTATCAGACCTGATCAGGCGCCCCGCCGGGAGCAGCCTGAGAAAGTGGATGCCAGACAGAAAGAACCTGTTCAAAGTGTTGAAGGTATCGTTGTACCTGAACCGGTGCGCAGCAGCCAGTCTGATGATGTACTGAACTCTGCAAAGAAATTTCAGCAGCAAACCGGTTACGACCAGCCGGAAGGCAAAGGTCAGCAGGCCACTGCTGCCTACCAGAGCCTTGAACGGGAAGCGCAGCGGGATTCTATCCGTCAGCTCCTCGGTGTAGACATTTACGCCTGACCTCCTTATTCTTGAATCTGGTCTGCTCACCCCGATTAGTTTCGTTTTTCAGGCCATTGTTCAGGTTGCATTCAGTTTGCAACGTCATAATTAATAAAGTTTATCTTTTAGCATTCCGGGGCGTTTATGTTGCGTAAAATTTTTCTGCTGGTGGCGGTAGTCTTAGCAACCGGTTGTACCATTATTCCTGAAGATATCCGCGTACCGGACGACACCAATCTGGTCTCCTACAACAAAGCTGTTACCGGCGGTGACGGCGTGAAGGGCAAAATGGCCCGTTGGGGCGGTGTGATCGTTGGCGTGGAGAACAAGGAAAACAAGACCTGGGTTGAAGTGGTCAATTTTCCTCTGAATCACTACGGGCGTCCGAATACGTTTGAAGAAACCATTGGCCGCTTCAAAGTGGAACTTGATGGTTTTGTTGATCCGATTAATTTCGAAGAAGGCCGCTCCGTCACTTTCATCGGTGCTGTGGAACGTCCTGTTGCCGGCATGGTCGGCGAACAGCCTTACATGTATCCGCGTATCAAGGGTGAAAATTTCCATATGTGGCGTCAGGACTCGCTGAACTACGTACACCCCATGTTCTTTGATTATCGTATGGGCTGGTACTCACCGTTCTACTATTCGTTTTACCGTCCGTATTATTCGCCCTATACGTTCGGCGTCGGTTTCTCCCGCGGGTATTACAGAAGTGCTTATCCCAATGTCTCGCCGGTACGGGTTTCCGTTACCCGCAGTGGCAACAAGGGGACGATCAGCCGGCCTTCAACATCGACCCGCAGCAGCGTAAGCAGACCGGTTACCAGAACTTCCACGCCGGCTAATGGCGGCGCAAGACAAAATCTGAAGTAATCCGGCGGCAGGTTTATTCCTTATAAAGCGGCAATTCATTGCCGCTTTTTTCTTATTTTTGCCGCATCCGGAGGGCGTAAACATGTTAGAAACTGAATTTCAGGCCGGTGAACTCAAACTGGCTGCACTGGACAATCAGGGAGCCGGAACTGTTGTTATCGGTTTGCACGGCTATCTCGATAATGCTGTATCACTGGCGCCGCTGGCGCCATATCTGCAATCCTGCCGCTTCATTGCACTGGATTTACCGGGACACGGTCAGTCAGCCCACCGGCCGGCCGGTGCCCATTACCACCAGTTTGATTTCCTGCAGGATTTATACGCGCTCATCAAAGAGAATCAGTTTGAAAATGTGATCCTGCTGGGCCACTCACTGGGTGGTATCCTTGCGACACTCTATGCCGCTGTGTTTCCTGAACAGGTGAAAGCTGTGGTATCCATAGATGCCTGCGGACCGCTTACTCTGGATCCGCAAACAAGCGCTGAACAGGTCAGGGAGTCTGTCATCAGTCGTGATAAAAAGCGGCGAAACAAATTGAATATCGTGGATTTGGATGCTGCGGTGAAAGCCCGTTGCGCTGTTGCTGATATCCGGCCTGAACATGCCCGGGCAATTCTTTCCCGCAATCTGACGCAGGATGCATCCGGCCATTTTTTCTGGGCGAGCGACCCCCGCGTGCGCACAAAATCTACCCTGCGGCTGACTGAGTCTCAGGCAGAGGCATTTATGCGAAGCATAGAATGTCCGGTATTGTTTCTGGCAGCGGACAGCAGCTTTAAAAAGGTTGAGCAGGTTTATGCGAAAAGGCACAACTGGTTTAGTTACAGTCAGTGTAAAACTTTTACAGGCGGCCACCACATTCATATGGAAAAAACAGACGAAATTGGCTGCGAAATTCGTCAATTTGTTGAGCAATTGTAAATAGTGGCGTTTATCTTTTCTTTATCATCCTATAATATACGGAAGAAATCAGACCAGTTGTGAAATATTGGTTAAAGTTTGTGCTTTTTTGCAAATATAAAAATAAAAGTTACCGGAGGGTGTGTGGAAAAAATTTGGCTTGAGCATTACGACCCAAGTGTTTCGGCAGAAATTAACCCTGATCGTTATGCCTCTATCGTAGATATTTTTGAACAGTCTGTGACGACCTGGGGCGATAAAACCGCTTACATGAATATGGGTCACAGCATGACTTTCAATGAGCTGGACGTGTTGTCTGCTCAGTTTGCGGCTTATCTGCAAAATAGTGGTTTAAAGCGTGGCGATGCTGTCGCCATCATGATGCCAAATTTGTTGCAATACCCTGTTGCTATGTTCGGCGTATTACGGGCCGGACTCACCGTCATTAACGTGAACCCGCTCTATACCGCCCGCGAATTAAAGCACCAGTTAAACGATGCCAATGCCAAAGCCATTGTTATTGTCGATAACTTTGCCGCCACGCTGGAAAGTGTGATTGCTGATACACCGGTGAAAAAAGTACTGCGCACGGCGTTAGGGGATATGTTACCGGCTCCTAAGCGCTGGATAGTAAACCTGGCGGTGAAGCACGTGAAAAAGATGGTGCCGGAGTTTTCTCTGCCACAAGCTGAGTCGTTCATGTCAGCAGTGAAAGCCGGCGCCAATCACACTTATCAGCGTCCTGAGATAACAGGGGACGATCTGGCATTTTTACAATATACCGGCGGTACAACAGGCGTATCGAAAGGTGCGATGCTGACACACCGTAATATGATTGCAAACCTGGAACAGGTATCGGGTATTCTCGAAATCGTCATTGAGCCCGGTGAAGATGTCGTTGTCACTGCGTTACCGCTTTATCACATCTTTGCATTACTGGCGAACTGCCTGTTGTTCCTTAAATTTGGTTGTCCGAACCTGCTTATTACCAACCCGAGAGACATGCCGGGTTTTGTGAAAGAGCTGTCGAAACACAAATTTGCCATTTTGCCCGGGGTGAACACCCTGTTTAACGGTCTGCTTAATACGCCGGGATTCAGCGAACTTGATTTCTCCGGATTTAAGTTCGGTCTGGGCGGCGGTATGGCCGTGCAGCGCCCTGTGGCTGAACGCTGGCAAAAAGTCACCGGCACGGTACTGCTTGAGGGTTACGGCCTGACTGAGTGTTCGCCGGTGGTAGCGGTTAATTCTCCTACCATTAAGGCTTACAAAGGTGCTATCGGTATGCCGGTACCTTCCACAGAAATCCGTCTGCTGGATGATAACGGCAATGATGTGCCCTTAGGTGAAGCCGGTGAAATGTGGGTGAAAGGGCCGCAGGTCATGAAGGGGTATCTGAACCGTCCCGAAGCTACAGAAGAAATTCTTAAAGATGGCTGGCTGGCAACTGGCGATATTGCGAAGTCAGACAATGAAGGTTACTTCTATATTGTTGACCGTAAAAAAGATATGATCCTGGTCTCCGGCTTCAATGTGTTCCCGAATGAGATTGAAGAAGTGGCTGCCATGCATGATGATGTGGTGGAAGCGGCTGCTATCGGTGTGCCTCACGAAGTCAGTGGTGAAGTCGTGAAGTTATTTGTAGTTGCTAAGGACAAGAGCCTGACCGCTGAAACGGTTATTGCACATTGTCGTAAGCACCTCACCGGCTATAAAGTGCCGAAACACGTTGTCTTTAAAGACGAACTGCCAAAAACCAATGTAGGCAAAATTCTGCGTAGAGAACTGAGGGACTGAGTTCACCGTGACTTTACGCAACTAATTGGGACAGCCGGCATCATTGCCGGCTGTTTTTTTATGATGAAATATACCTTAATAACCGACGAAATTGCGCTGAAAGCTGTCTGTGAGAAGGCCTCTGCCGCTGAAGCAGTTGCCATTGATACTGAATTCGTACGTACCCGTACCCTGACGCCGCAGCTGGGACTATTGCAGTTGTTCGACGGTGAGCAACTGGCACTTATCGATCCGCTGGCGATTAATGATTTAAGCCCGTTTGTGGCATTAATGACGAATCCGGATGTGATCAAAGTGCTGCATTCCTGCTCAGAAGATCTGGAAACATTTCTTGCAGCATTCGGTGTAATACCTGCGCCGGTATTCGATACTCAATTTGCAGCAAGTGTGCTCGGCATGGGCGCGACCCTGGGTTATGCACGGCTGGTGGAACTGATGAGTGACGTGGTGCTGGATAAAGGGGAGTCCCGCACTGACTGGCTGGCCAGACCGCTACGGGAAAGTCAGCTGGTGTATGCCGCCAATGATGTACTGTATCTTTTACCTGTGTACTTACAACTGAAAGAACAAATCGAAGATGCCGGTAAATTTGATTGGGTAACGCAGGAAATTGCTGCACTGGGAGAAAAGAAGGCCGCACAAATTCCTCTGGAGCAGGCTTACCTTGTGCTGAAAAATACCTGGCGGCTTAATCCTGAACAGCTTACCGTGTTTCGCCATCTTGCAGGCTGGCGGCTTAAGGTTGCCCGTGAAAAAAATCTGGCCCTCAACTTTGTGGTCAGAGAAAGTCAGCTGTTCGATATGGCAGTAAAAATGCCGTTAAGCCGCACTGCGCTGAGTCGTATCGAGGGATTGCAGCCACAAACTCTCCGTCGTTACGGTGAAACGCTTACCACCCTGGTGGCTGAAGCAAAATCCCTTTATGAAGATACCCCCGCAGACAAACAATTACCCCGTATGCACCGGCTGATTGACTATCCCGAATATAAAAAGCATCTGGCGGCTATTAAGCGCCTGTGTGCAATGGTTGCTGCAGAGCAGGGCGTGTCAGAGGAAGTTGTGGCCTCTAAAAAACAAATCAATCAGCTGTTAAAATGGCAATGGTTTGAACTGGATGAAACCCGCGTGCAGGGGCTTCTGCCTGATCTGCTGAGTGGCTGGCGCCGTCCTCTGCTGGAAAAGGGGCTGGCCTCATTATTAGGGCCGCTGGCTTTCACCCGTTAAGCAATAATGCAGGACTGAATATGCTTTGTGCAATTTATAAAACCCGCCGGAAAGAAGGCATGTATTTATACGTGCCCGGCAAAAATGCTTTCGGTGATGTACCGGAAATACTGATGGAGAAATTTGGCACGCCGGAACTGGTGATGTTGATTTCCCTGGATAAACGGCCTCAGCTTGCCGGTGTCAGCAAAGCTGATCTGGAAGTAGCGCTGAAAGAAAAAGGCTTTTATCTGCAAATGCCGCCAAAAGCGGAAGACATGCTGGCTGCTCACCGCACAGAGCTTGGTCTGACGCCCCATGTGGATGAAAAACGGTGATGAAGGCATTGTTTTCAGTCAGCCCTGTTGTATTGCTCACCGTTTTTTTAATGCTGGCTTTGCCGGTTTCAGCAGAAGAAAAAAACGAAGCAGGATTTAAAGTCTGGTTACAGTCTCTGAAGCAGGAAGCAGTGGAAAAAGGCTATACGGCAGAACTGGTGGACAAAGCGCTGGATACTGCCACATTTCGTCCCACCGTAGTAAAGGCAGATAAAAATCAGCCGGAGAAAAAAATCACGCTGGATGATTATCTGGCGACCCGCGTGCCGGACTGGAAGGTCAGGCAGGCAATTACCCTGTATCGTGAGCATCAGTCTCTGCTGGATGGAATCGGCAGCAAATATGGTGTTCAGCCCCGCTTTATTGTCGCTTTATGGGGTAATGAGTCTAACTTCGGTAAAATCCAGGGCAACTATCCGGTGTTCTCTGCAGTGCTGTCTTTAGCCTATGAAGGGCGTCGTGAAGCGATGTTCAAAAAGCAGTTCTATGCTGCACTGGATATCATCCGTGATGGTCATATTGATATTGAAGCGCTGAAAGGTTCCTGGGCCGGTGCGATGGGCCAGAGTCAGTTTATGCCCGTTTCTTTTTTAAATTATGCCGTGGATTATGATGGTGACGGCAGAAAAGACATCTGGACCACGCCGGCAGATGTGTTTGCCTCTATCGCTAACTTTCTGTCCAGCGAGGGGTGGAATGATGACTACACCTGGGGCCGCCAGGTGAAGTTCGTTGATGGTTATGACGGTGCACATGCAGGCTTTGCAAAAGATGATTTCGTGCCGTTAACGGTATGGCAGGAAAGGGGCGTGCGTAAATTTGATTTAACAGACTTACCTGCTGCCGGCATCAAAGCCTCTCTTATCATGCCGGACGGCATCGATGGCCGTTTATACCTTGTCTATAATAATTTTCATACGCTGATGAAGTGGAACCGTTCATCATATTTCGGCGTCTCGGTCAGTTATCTGGCAGACCGGATCCGCAAAGGGGAATAACATGTATCAACATCTCAATATTCAGGGCCAGCCTGTTCCTTTGCCTGTGACACGTGCCCTGTGTATCGGCCGCAACTATCTTGATCATATTCAGGAGCTGAACAACACTGTGCCGGATGAAGCCTTGTTGTTTATGAAGCCGGCTCCGGCACTTTGTCATTTGTCTGAACCGGTGGTGATCCCTTCAGACAAAGGCGAATGCCATAACGAACTTGAAGTGGCAATATTGCTCAGTCAGTCACTGTGCAAAGCGACGCCTGATGACGCGCTGGCTGCTATTTGGGGTGCAGGGCTCGCTCTTGACCTGACCTTACGTGATGTACAAAGTGAACTCAAAGCGCAGGGCTATCCCTGGGAGCGTGCCAAAGCCTTTGATCGCAGTTGCCCGGTTTCGGCTTTTGCTCCGTTGACGCAAACCGGAGATCTTACTGACATTCATTTCACCCTGACTGTGAATGATATCGTGCGTCAGCAGGGCCATACAGCAATGATGATACGGCCGGTAGCGGAGCTTATCGCAGAAATGTCTCACATCTTCACCCTGCAACCCGGCGATATTATTCTCACCGGAACGCCAAAAGGCGTAGGCCCGCTAAATGCCGGTGACAGGATCCGCGCAGAGCTGGGCGAATTAATGTCTGTTGAAACGAATGTGGTGATGTGATGACACCGTTCTGGGAAACAAAGACGCTTGATGAAATGACCGTTGCTGAGTGGGAATCACTGTGTGACGGTTGTGCAAAATGTTGTCTGCATAAGTTCATTGAAGATGACGATGCTGAAGAAGCCGCACCAACGGATACCCTGAATCAGGGAGAGGAAATTCACTATACCAACATTGCCTGTTCGCTTTTGAATACCAAAACCTGTGGCTGCACCCGCTATGCAGAGCGCACAAAGCTGGTACCTGATTGTGTAAAGCTGACCAAAGAGAATCTCAAGGATATTTTCTTTATGCCGCCAAGTTGCAGCTACCGGCGGTTGCATGAAGGTCGCGGGCTGCCGTCCTGGCATCCGCTGCTGAATAAAGGCAAGAAAGCCAAAATGCATCAGGCCGGTATGTCTGTGAGAGGGAAAACGGTATTTGAAACGGATGTGGATTTAGACGCGTTTGAAGATTATATCGCCAGCTGGCCTTTGCACGATGCAGACTGATGTCCGGCTATTCGTTCGTTAACGCGTAAAGCAATGCATGTCTGCCGCAAATACGTTTGCGGCAATAACCTTCCTTTTCTGCCCCCAACTTTTCTGCAACACGCAAACTGGCTTTGTTATTGGGTTCAATAAACAACTCCAGACGAAATAAATCCATCTGATTAAAAGCCAGTTTTTTCATAGCCTGACACAGCTGAACAGCCAGACCCTGTCCGCATGCCTCAGGCCGGATCCAGAAACCCAGGTTGGCGTTACGGTGCAAAGGGTGGATATAGTTTATCAGTCCCATGCCGAGGCAACGGTTGTCCATCACCAGCAGGTAGGTGATACCGTAACCCTGCTCACGCTGATTTTCCAGGGTGGTCAGACACTGACGGGCCTGCGCGGGGGTGACAGGGCACAGATCTGTACCCATCCATGGCCGCACATGACTGACTGATTGCTGGGACGCTTCGCATAACATATCGGCATGTTTTTGCCCGGCCCGTTCAATACTGATGGGGCTGGTTGTGGTTGCAATAGCAGGAAGCCGCGATGGCAGGGTACTTAAGTCAATCAAAAGGGTTTCTTGTCCAGTAAACGACAGCCAAACACGATAACGAATACGGCAGCGTAAATCCCGAAGATCACCATCATCCACTCAGGCATACCCAGTCCGGCAACACGCCAGCCGTCATCCAGGCAATCCCCTTTTGCTTCAAATATGGCTGGTAACCAGTCGTAAAGAGGCATAAATGAAGGGAAGTTTGGCACTATTTCGCAACTGGCAAACAGAGAAGTACTGTGAATGATATCGTACTGTTCACGGGCGATCATGAAGCCCCATACCGAGGAAACCGCCCAGCCGGCGAAAGCCAGCATCCGCGTCAGGCCATGATTCACAATAACGACCAGTAAACCGGACAACAAAATACCGATAACCGCTGTACGCTGATAAATACACATGACACAGGGTTGCAGGCCATTAACATGCTGAAAATACAATGCTGCAGACAACAGTCCTGCGGCAGATAAAAATAAAAGAAGCCAGGCGGGTTTATACTCCGCCTGGCGACTAATCCATTGAATGAGATTCATTGTTGCAATAAAAACCTTAGTGCGGCTCAGCGCCTGATACTGGCATCGTGGCTGAATGGTGCTCAATAAGGTGCATATCGTATAGCGCTTGTGTGGCATCTGCCAAGCCAAAATAGGTGGCTGCCAGTCCTACTAAGGTGAGTACCACGGTGTAAGGCAGCGCCATCACTACCATTTTTCCGTAGGATAAGCGCAACAGCGGGGCAATGGCCGACGTTAACAGGAATAAAAATGCTGCCTGGCCGTTAGGTGTCGCTACAGAAGGCAGGTTCGTACCTGTATTGATAGCAACAGCCAGTAAGTCGAACTGGTCACGGGTGATCTGGCCTTCCTGCAGCGCTGCCATCACTTCCGTAATGTACACAGAGCCTACAAACACGTTATCACTGACCATCGACAACACACCGTTGGCAAGATAGAACATCACCAGCTGGGTTTCGCCTTCGAAAGACAGTACCCAGTGGATAACCGGCTGGAACAGGCCCTGGTCGATAATTACCGCAACCACACCGAAGAAAACACATAGCAATGCTGTGAACGGCAGGGCTTCTTCAAACGCTTTACCTAACGCATGCTCTTCAATAATACCGCTGGCAGATGTTGCCAGAACAATGACTGACAAACCGATAAGACCAACAGAAGCAAAGTGACCCGCAAGTCCCACAACCAGCCAGACACCAATTAACGCCTGAACGGCCAGACGGGCTTTATCGCGGTTGGTGCGGCCTTCATCCATATGTTTGTCGTAGGATACGAGAATGTCTCTTACTGCCGCCGGTAGCTGGGCACCGTAGCTGAACAGTTTCGTTTTTTCCAGAATCATTGTAGTTGCCAGACCGCATACGAATACGGGTAAGGTAATCGGTGCCATACGGGTAAAGAACTCTACGAAGTCCCAACTCGCTTTATCAGCAATAATCAGGTTTTGCGGTTCACCTACCATGGTCATCACGCCACCCAGCGCAGTACCCACCGCTGAGTGCATCATCAGGTTACGCAGGAAGGCACGGAAGTTCTCCAGATCATCACGCCCCAGATTCGACACACCGTCATCGTCTGTATGATCATGGTCATGATGAAATTCTTTGCCGGAGGCGACCTTGTGGTAAATCGTGTAGAAACCCAGACCCACCGCAATAATGACCGCAACAACCGTTAATGCATCAAGGAAAGCAGATAAAAACGCGGACGCTGCAATAAAAGACAGCGATAATATCATCTTGTTTCTCACCCGTATGACCAGCTTGGTAAACAGGAACAGCAGCAGATCTTTCATGAAGTGAATACCGGCAACCATGAAGACCAGTAACAGCAGTACCTCAAGGTTCACTTCAATTTCATGCATCATGTGTTCGGGCGAGGTCATGCCAATGAACATCGCTTCAATCAGCAAAAGACCACCCGGTTGCAAAGGATAACATTTTAGTGCCATCGCCAGCGTGAAGATAAACTCGATGACCAGTGTCCAACCCGCGAGGTATGGATCTACCATGAAAAGGAAAGGATTGAGAATAAGGAACGCTACAATTGTTTTTTTGTACCAGTCCGGCGCATGCCCGAGAAAGTTCTTATAAAGCGCCATAGGTAGCGATGTTTGCATAGTTAATTTTCCTTTAACAACTTGTTGCGATGTGAATGTAATTATTATCGTAAATCTTGTCCAGCGAATGTTGGACATTAGCCAAGTTATGGTTTTTAGTGGCTTTTATCACATCTGGTACACTCATAATCAAACTCTACCTGAAAAAAACAGCTTGAGAAAGCTGCCGCAGGCCTTAGTTAGTATAACTTATATCAGTTTTATGACTGATTAATTGATTGTGTTAAAGAAAATTCCTCTGGTACAATGAGTTTGACAATAAAAAGAGATTCAGGCGAGTCACCTATGATTTATAAAGCCCAGAGCCCGGCAGGTTTTGCTGAAGAGTATATTGTTGAGTCTATCTGGAGTGGTCGTTTCCCTCCGGGGACCATTCTTCCGGCAGAACGGGAGCTGTCCGAGCTTATTGGTGTAACACGCACCACGTTACGCGAAGTATTACAACGACTCGCCAGAGACGGCTGGTTGACGATTCAGCACGGTAAACCCACAAAAGTGAACAACTTTTGGGAAACTTGTGGTCTGAATATTCTGGAAACCCTGGCCCGTCTCGATCAGGACGGTATTCCCGAGCTGGTGGATAACCTGCTGGCCGCACGTACGAATTTAAGCGCAGTATTTATTCGTATGGCAATCCGGAATAACCCTGAAGACTCTGCGGAAATTATCGCCCGGTATCTGAATATTGAAGAAGACGGCAAAGAATTTGCGCATTTTGATTATCAGCTAAACCATGATCTCGCGCTGGCATCCGGCAATAAAGTGTTTGTTCTGATGATGAACGGCTTCCGCGGATTGTATTCCCGCATCGGTGGTTACTTTTTTGCCCAGCAATCCGCCCGTGATGTGGCGAAAGATTTCTACGGTAAACTGTTAGCGGCAGCGAAATCCGGAGACCACGAGAGTGTACCAGGCCTGATCCGTCAGTATGGTATCGCGTCAGGTAAAGTGTGGGCACAAATCCGCGAAGATATGCCTAAAGATCTCGTCGACTAATCATTCTGTTTTATCCTGAAAGCCCGGTATCCGCCGGGCTTTTTGCTATTTGCCTTTCGCATCTCCCGGGCTTGCGGTAAAGCCTTTACTTCCTTTATGCTGGGATCCGTTTTACCCGTCATGTTGTTTTCTTGCTGTCGCCGCACGCCGGTGAAGTCAATGCCGGTGGAGTTCAAAACGGGTCAGCCGGCCCTGAATCAACCTCTCAGACAGTAAGGAAACACAATGAACCTCAATCCCGTTGGCTGGTTTGAAATTTACGTCAGTGATATGTCCCGGGCACAAACCTTCTATGAATCTGTTTTTATGTGTGAGTTAGAGACAATCTCTGTACCTGCGGATGAATCGCTGGTCATGAAAGGATTTGGCTCTGACATGACGGCTTACGGAGCCAGTGGCGCGCTGGTCAGTATGGAAGGAATGACACCCGGCGGTACGGGCACACTGGTCTACTTCTCCTGCGATGACTGTGCCATTGAATGTGCCCGCGTACCCAAAGCGGGCGGCACGGTCATTAAGGAAAAATTTCCGATTGGCGAATATGGCTTTGTCGCACTGCTGCAGGATAGTGAAGGCAATATGATTGGTCTGCATTCCCAAAAATAAACGGGATTAGTATGCGCTTTCTAACTTTTCATTTTATGGTTGTGTCAGATGAAGCGAATTCCACTAGGAGATCCGAAAATGACCAAATCAGATACCATTAAAAGCAAATTGAACGATGCTGAAGATTTTGCCCGCAAAGTCTGGCTTGCCGGTCTGGGTGCTTACGGTAAAAGTGTTGAAGAAGCACAGGGCCGTTACGAAAAGCTGAGCACTGAAGCATCTAAAATGTTCGATGAATTAGTGAAAAAGGGGGAAACTTTAGAAGATGACGCCCGTACTAAATTCAAAGAAACCACTGACGATGTTGAAAGCCGTGTAAGTGATGTACGTCAGAAGCTGGGACTTGATACGGATAATACAGATCATCGTATCGAAGAGCTTTCAGCCAAAATTGACGCATTGACAGAAGCGGTTGCCAAGCTGGCAGCGAATAAATAATGTCAGATTGCCGTGTGTCCGGCACGACGGGTACACGGTGTTTTCGCCGCTACGATTTCTTCAGTATAAAGGAAAAGTGATGGTACAGAAAAATAAGCCAAACGGTCCGTTGACCGGCTGGATTGAAGCCGGCTCCGAACTTATCGCTGAGCAGTTGTCCGGTGTGACTGAACAGATAAACCGTCAGCTTGATGCGCAAAAAAAATCCTTCGATGAGCTGCAGCAACGGGGTGCCAGGATGGATGCACATCTCCGGTCATCTTTATCGCCTTCGGCTGTTTTTGCCAATATGGAACAGTTAGTCAAAACCAGTCCGCTCTGGTCATTTGTGCCGTCTTTCACGGCAAAGCGTGATAAACGTGAGCAACAACTTGATGTGTTGTCGGCGAAAGTGGATGTACTGGTAGAACAGGTCGCGTTACTGGCGGCAAAGCAGGCACAGGAAAAAGCTCAGGCAAAACAGGAAGCTGAAGCTTCTGCCAAAGTGAAAACGAAAGATGTAGCTGAAAAAGCTGATTCCGCTGTTACAGCTGCAAAATCTGCCAGTGCAGAGACGCCGGAGAAGCCTTCGCGGAGACCTTCAACCCGGAAGAAAACGGTGACTTCTACTCCCGGAGCGAGACCCCGCTCGGTATCTTCAGTTCGTCCTAGAGCAAGGTAACGCTCACAGTCTGTCTGTTATCAGAGTCTGCCGTGTAATGGCAGGCTCCGGTTTTATAAAGATTTAATTTCTCTTATATTGGAAAAAGTGGCCGGGTGCTTCTATACCTTCTTTAAAAGGAGGACAGGGCATGCCGTTTTTTTCACGCAACGACGCAGCAGTACAAGCACTTCAACAATCTATACTCGCCGTAGTGACCATTGATGAGCACAATAAGGTCACCTTTTATAATGACGCCGCACAACAGCTTTGGGGGTATTCGCCTCAGGAAGTGCTGGGTCGCAATATTCAGATGCTGGTTCCCCGCGAACACCAGAGTAATCATGACAGCTACGTCAATGCTCACCGTCAGACCGGTGTGAATAAGATAGTGGGCAGTGCCAGGGAAGTTGAGCTGGAAACCAAATCCGGAAAGCGTATCTGGGTTCAACTGGCGCTGTCTCAGGTGATCGTTAACGGCAAGAAGCATTACACGGCTTTTGTCCGGGATGTCACGGAGGAGCGTGAGTCGCGGGAAATTGTTGAGCAAACCCTTGAGCAGGCTCTGGATGCGGTTGTATGCATCGACCACAACAATCTGGTGACGCTGTTTAATGCCTCTGCTGAAAAAATGTGGGGGTACAGCCGGGACGAAGTGATCGGGCAAAACGTTAAGATGCTGGTGCCCCACGCCATTCAGGCTAACCATGACGAATATGTGAATGCAAACCGCCGTACCGGACAGGACAAAATTGTCGGCACCAGCCGCGAAGTGAAAATTGAAACAAAGCACGGCGATACATTGTGGGGAAAGTTGTCTCTTTCTAAAGTACGTCTTGATGAGCGAACGCTTTACACCGCGTTTGTTAAAGATGTTACGGAAGAAGTTGAGCAACGTGAGCTGCAACGTATGCTGTCGCTGGTGGCGAATGAAACTGACAATGCAGTGATTATCTCTGATGCAGAGGGTCTGATTGAGTACGTGAATAATGGCTTTGAGGGGTTAACCGGCTGGACACTGACTGAAGTGAAGGGGCGGAAGCCGGGCTCCTTTCTGCAGGGGGAAGAGACCGACCCCAGGACTGTCGATGTTATCCGTCAGAAAATTAAGAACCGGGAAGCCTTTTACGATGAAATTCTGAATTACCGGAAAGATGGTACGCCTTACTGGACGTCGCTTTCAATAAACCCGGTGTTTCAGGACGGAAAGCTGGTTAATTTCATTGCAGTACAGGCTGATATTACCCGGGTGAAACAGATGGCGCTGGATTTCACCAATAAACTGAAAGCAATCGGAAGTGCACTGGTACTGATGGAAATGGAGCCCGGCGGCAAAGTGGTGGACGTGAATAAATTGCTCAGAACCACGCTGACCGGTGTAGTTAATCAGGACGTATTTGCGCAGCGTATTCTGCAGGCCCTGAGTGCGGAAGATAAAGAACAGCTCAATCAGAATGGGTTTGTATCGAAAGTTATCGAAATCCATGAAAGTGACAAATATCTCGCTTTTGATGCGCGGATTAGTGCGCTGAAGAGTTTTAATGGCGATATCACACGCTACGTGTTCTTCGCCATTGATGTGAGCACCCGCAAGCAGGCGGTTAACCAGACGCTGGTTGCTATGAAAGAGTTATTAACAACCAGCCAGACGATCAGCTCTATCGTCGGCACAATTAATAGTATCTCTGAACAAACCAACTTACTGGCTCTCAACGCAGCCATTGAAGCGGCGAGGGCCGGAGAAACAGGGCGGGGATTTGCCGTTGTTGCCGATGAAGTGCGAACCCTTGCCGGGAATTCAAAACAGTCTTCCGACGAAATCGATAACCTGGTAAAAACTACCGTCAGCAATATTGAAAAGCTGGATGAACTGATTCAGAAAATTGACAGTTAAATGGCTGGCTGGCGATGCCTGCGGATTTCAAAACAAATACGCAGGCCATTGTTATCAACAGTACTGACTGACTCATCATTATTACCGCCAGATAGATTGGTTTTTGCGGTCGGCAAAGAAGTCGTGGGGTTCCCAGAATGCCGGAATGTGTTCGTCCACATCGGCGATGGTGAAGTTCTTTTTCAGCTGACTCATGATTTCTGTCATGCGTGCGCGGTCAATTTTCATAAGTTTTTGTTTGGTGGCGTTAAAGAACAGATTTCTGTCTTTCGCTACCCGTTCTTCTTTGCCGGCAGCAAAAAAGGTCAGGTTTCTGGACACAATTTTGCAAACCGGTTCAGCAGGATGCTCCGGGTTTAACCGGGACACGATGGCATATTCATACTGGTCTTTTTCCTGACCTTTTTCATTCACCGGAATGAAGCACACACCGAATCCCTGAGGGAAATAGCCCACAATATTGATGAAGTGCTCAGCGAGCCTGCTGTTAACACTTTTTTGTTTCGCCATTTGTTCAATCAGCATATAACCCTTCGGCAGCATAGAGCGGTTATAGCCGGGTTTGGTGGACAGGATGATGGAGGAATAGACCTGCGGGATTTTTAAAATATCGCCAATGCCGGATTTACCGGTGAATGTGTCCTGCATCAGTTCCATAAGAAAGCCGTGGGGGCCTTTGTTCTGTTCACAACCGATAAAAGAAACACCGTCTCTGATAAAGGTCAGTGTTTGCTGATAGTTAATCTTTAACAGTTGCTTGCGGAAAGATTCATCCAGTTCTCTGAACGGATCATCTTCGCCGTCCCCCCCGTACAGAATGCGCACAGCCTCTTCGTGATAAAGTCCGGTGTCCTGAAAAATAGCCGCTGCGATGACAGGGGTGGCGATGAAGTTTGCCCATTCCCGCATTTTTACTTCATCGGTAAACCGTTCAAGAACGCCGGCATATTTTGATAAATAGCTATGTTTTACGCTGCTGTCTGCCAGCACTTTGTCACTTAATCTGAGAGCTAGTACGGCTTTGTAAAGCGGTTTAAGCCGTTGATGATAGCGGGCGTAATTGCCATCTTTACCCCGCGTGAGCAGAAGCAATGTGCCCAGAAAGCGGGAGCTGGCGGTCTGGGTCTCATAATAAGTTTCCCCTTCACTCAGGGAAATTATCTGCGACACAATAGTGATTATCAGGCGCTGGCGATCTGCCTGTTCTTTCTCAAGTTGCTGCACCGCGGATTTGTGTTGCTTCTTCAGATCTTCCAGCACGGCAATGTTTGCCCTGGTTTCGCTGACAACTTTGACTTCCTGCGCCAGGCTCTGAATGCGCTTTTTCAGGTCTGCGGTAACCGCATAAAAGTGTCTGGCGTATGTCACCACCGAGGGCTTTGCCGTATCCACAGGATCGACAAGTTCAATGAGTTTTTTGACTTTGCTGACATACTGGCTGTCAGCTTGAGTGGTATTGCGGTTCACGGCATTCCTGAGCGTTAAAATACTCCGGGTCTTCCTTTCCGGTTTTTTATCAGTGCCCTGATTCCCTGGCTTCCCGTTCTTTTAGCTTAGTTAAATATAAGCGTAACGTCTCGCTAATTTTAGTATTTCTTTCAATAACATCAATGTGCTCCCAGGTAGCCTTCTCGCCGCTGCGTATAAGCGATGTAATACTTTCTGAAGTCGGGTTGGCGAGGAGCTGACTGAGACTCCTGAGCTGCTTATGAGGAAGAATATTTATATTGCCTACGTACTGCTGGTCAATAACCGAACGTACTTTATGAATTGCGAGGCGGGCAGCCTTGTTACCGGTGAGGTTCTCAAGCATGTCGAATGCAAAAATGCTGTTAGACTTCGCCAGTTGACTGATGTGGCGGAATGTCAGTCCGGTCAGTGTAGTAGCACCGGCGCGGTTTGAGGATAAAAAAGGCACAGCCAGGGGATTTGTCTGGCTGACGATGCTGTGGTTAACACCGTATAACCGTGACAATTGTCTGAAAGGCAAATCCGCCATGAGTGAGCCGTCCACGAACCGGCGGTTAGGGATGTACGGTATGATATCGCCGGCAGCATTTTTAGCGCGTAGTTGCACGGGGCTGAAAAATAACGGGACGGCGGTGGAAGCCCGCACAGCCTGAGTAATAATAGCATTCGGAGACGTTTTGGCGTTGAGTACCCGTGATTGTTGATGTAAATCCATCGGTGATACGGAAATGTTGATATGACGCCCGGTCTTACTGAAAGCCTCTTCAAAAGTCATCAGATCAAACAGTTCAATGAGGGTATTTTCCAGCGCTGTGGCATCCAGCAGCGACTTCCTGCCAAACCCTGACCATTTTCTCCAGTAACGAAACTTACTCAGAATAAACTCAGGAGACAGGGCTTCTTGCAGTTCCTGCTGGTTTTTTGTGCCAATCATAGCGGCGATAATAGCACCGGCACTGGCCCCTGATATCACGGTGGGCAACAGGTTGTGTTCATTGAGGGATTTCACTACACCGGCGTGAAAAAATCCCAGACCGGCACCACCGGACAGCATCAGACAGGAGCGGCCGAATGCATGAGCCGTCTCTTCAAAAAACTGCTTTTTACGGAAAAAATCCACCATAGATTCATCAGCCCGGTAAATGGCATCCAGTGCCATCACCACTTCGCTGATAAAGGTTTCGATAAGCTGCTTGGTGCCCGTTTTACTGTGTGTAAGCAGGGCTGGGTTGGCGATATTACCCAAATTGCCATGCAATCCTTCATGGAGTACCGACATCAGGCCGGTCACATCCTGTAACTTTCTGGCTGACTGCATGCGTTGAACACGTTTGCGTATCAACCGGTAGTCGTAATCTCTGCTGGCTTCTTTTCGCTTCCAGTCATCTGCGCCGGTCAGGGCGTCGTGAGCCAGGCAGGCTTCACGGTATTCAGCATAATCAGAAGCCAGTTCAATATCCTGCTCTATTGCATTCGATTTTGAGAAAAATACCATAATACCGGCCTCTTACTGATCTTTGGAAACACATCACTTGCAGTGATATTAGCCAGCCTGGCAGGAATAATTTGAATGCTCTACCTAATTTTGAACGTATGGCGCAGATCAAGCTTTCACCGCAAAAGGTTTGCTAAATATGTAATCTCCCTTTAGCCTGAAGCTATGTCGGTAAAATAGCCAAAAACAATAGCTTGCATGGAATGGAACCCGGAACTGCTTAGCCTGCTGTCTATCCCGTTTATCAGCGCGATTGTGGGTTGGGTGACCAATTATCTGGCGGTCAAAATGATGTTTTATCCCATTGAATTTAAGGGGATCAGACCATTTTTTGGCTGGCAGGGGCTGATCCCGGCAAAACGGCGGGAAATGGCTGAAATTGAAGTAGAGCTGGTTCTGGGCAAACTGCTCAGTGTTGAAGAACTCGCCCAACGCCTGGACGGCGAACAGCTGGCCTGTGCCATCGAACGGCGCTTAAAGCAGGTGCTGAAAAGTGTGGTCAACGAGGTGATGGAAGCTTCAGCACCGGATTTATGGGCCGCAGTGCCGGTGCAGGGAAAGAATCTGGTTTACCGCCGGATTGAAAATGACATGCCCCGGGTTGTAAAAAAGCTGGTCACAGATTTTCAGTTAAATATAAATGAAATTCTGAACATCAAAGAGCTGGTAGTCGAGCAACTGGTCGGTTCGCCTTCACTCATCAATGAAATTTTTCTTACTGCCGGTGCCAAAGAGTTTCCGTTCATCGTTCGTTCCGGTTTTTATTTTGGTTTTCTTTTCGGGTTACCCACCATGTTTCTGTGGCACTATTTTCAGGCATGGTGGTTGTTGCCGCTGGGTGGGTTGCTGGTGGGCTACGCCACTAACTGGATTGCAATTAAAATCATCTTCGAACCTAAACGTCCCCGTAAGTTTGGTCCTGTGACTGTTCAGGGCATGTTTCTGAAAAGGCAGGCGGAAGTGTCCCGTGTGTATGCTGAAATTATCGAAAACAAGCTTATCACTCCGCAAAATATTACCCATGTGATCCTGCACGGCTCCGGGTCAGCATCGTTACTGGAGCTTATCGAGCTGCACGTCAATGATGCTATTGAGCGCTATGTGGCCATTGCCCAGCCGTATTTCGGGCTGGGTGTAGGCTCTGAAAATTATTTCAAGATGAAAGCGCTGGCCGTACAGCGTATTTTTGAAAACTCAGATAAAACCCTGTTTTATGCTTACGATTACGCCCATTCTGCTTTGCGGGTAGGAGATGATTTACGGGTCCGCATGCAGGCTCTCCCGCCGGAAGAATTTGAAGGCGTATTGCGTCCTGCTTACCGGCAGGATGAATGGAAGCTTATTCTGACAGGCGCATTACTGGGCCTGGCAGCCGGGTTTGCCCAGCTTTATCTGGTGTTTATCTGAACATGAAAACTGCAGACAAAATACTCTACACGGCGCTGTCATTGTTCAATGAGCATGGCGAAAACAGCGTAACCAGTGTAGATATTGCCATGGAACTGGATATCAGTCCGGGTAACCTGTACTACCATTACAAAGGCAAAGAAGTGATTGTTGAACGCCTTATCAGCATTCACAAAAATCAGATGCTGCATGTACTGCGAAGTGATATTGCCGCCCGCATCAGTGCGGAAGATGTGTTCTATTATTTCTACATGATCATTGAGAAACTGCATCTGTTTGAATTTCTTTACCGGAGTCCGGCAGATCTTGCCGAAAAGTATCCTCACGCCCACAAGGTGAGAAATCAGGTGGTGAGTGCGCTGGAAAAACAGATAAGCAATGTATTGCATGCGCTTAAATCCTCCGGTTCTCTGACCCTGGAAAAAGCGGAGTTACCTCTGCTTACTGAACTGTTAACCCTTGTGTTGACCCAGTCGTTTCAATATGACCAGCTTGGCCGCAGCCTGGACGGTGAATCTCAACGATATCACTGCCTGTCTTTATTAATGATGAGTTTATTGCCGCGGTTAACCTTACCGGAGGGCACCCTGGCTGAACTGAATCAGGGGATTGCCCGTCACAGTCTGGCAAACCTGAAACATACTGACTGGACAGACGGGGAAGACTGATGGGCCGCTCACTGTCTTTTCTGGACAAGTCTTTCTGGCTGGCGGAGTCTGACGCCAGTCCCAAGCATGTGGGTTGTGTGCAGATCCTTGAAATGCCTGAGCAGGCATGTGCTTCAGAGTACGTCAGGGCGCTTTACGAAGAAGTAAAATCGCACACAAAAATTACCCCGCCATTTAATTGCAAAATTAAAACGCTGCTGGGTTACCCCCTGGGTTTGCAGCCTGTAAAGCACATGGATATGGATTATCACGTGCAATTTCATATTACTGAAAACATTCAGGATCGCAGACAGCTCGATAAACTCACCGAAACGCTGCATGCTTCGCGGCTCGACCCGGAAAAGCCACTCTGGCAATTTATTTTTTTGCATGACAACACCAGCCGTCAGTTTGTGATTTATGCGCGGGTGCATCATCTCTACGGTGACGGCGCAACGCTTGTTCGCTGGTTTCAGGCCGGATATACCGCCGGACCTGCTGAGCAGGGATTTACTCCGGTCTGGGCACTTAAACGGCTGCGCCACAAAAGAAAGCATCTGGTGCGCTGGCGCGACAGGTTGTTCGCTGTCTGGCAGGGACTGAAAACCAGCTGGCAGTTTTTCATCATTATGTTGCGGCTGCTGATGAAGCTGGTGCGTATTAACACCCATTACATGCCGTTGCCCTTCAGTGGTACGCAAACGCCTCTTACCGGTCAGGTGAGAGCAGGCAGGGCGGTAACTACGACAGACATCGATTTTGCAGAGATTAAAGCGCTGGCAAGACGCACGCGGGCATCTGCTAACGAAATATTGCTGTGCGTATTTGATATTGCGGTTCACCGTTTTCTGAAAGATCACGGACAGCGGTTTACCCGTCCACTGTATACCAATATGCCGGTTAATTTGCGTAAACCGGGCGAGAAGACCACCGGTAATAAGATTGCCATTGTGCCTGTTGAACTGGCCCACGGCGAGCGGGACCCGTATGTGCGGTTAAGGCAAATCATTGTGAATCACCGCATCGTCAAACATGCTGCACAAAAAGCGACACCGGGGGCATTTAAAGCGTACACCATCACTATTCAGGCGGTATCACTTGTGTTTGAATGGTTACACTTGTCAGACTTCGTCAAGCCCATAGCGAATATCTTAATTTCAAACCTGCCCGGACCAAAAGAAGCCCGTTATCTGAAGGACTGCAAATTACTGGCCTGTTATCCGGTGTCCACCATGACGCCGGGTGGCGGCGTGAATATCACACTGATGACCTACAACGGAACAGCAAACGTGGGGATGGTGTGCTGTAACCGGCATGTCAAAGACATCAGCCCTCTGGCCGGTTATGTCCATGAAGCTTTAGCCATTCTTGCCCGGTCGGTGGATGAACCCGGAGTGGGTATTGAAGATATCGGCGAGCAGATTGAAAGTTATCCCCGTTCGGTCATTGCTGAATAGTGTGAAGGTTTCATTAACCTCAGCGGAAACTGAATCTCAACCCGCCGTTGACCACGAATACCTGTTTTCCCCAGCGGTGAAAAACAACTTCCCGCCAGTGGCCGCCTAATGCATAGCTGAGATCCTGCGTTTCAGCATGGCGCTGCAACACCGCATCAATTTCCGGTTTGTGATAGTCCAGAATACGCTGTTTGTTATGATCAAGATACAGGCGCAGATACGACAGCAAACGGTCAGTTTTGCCGGTGGTGGCGATACTGGCAATATTCAGAAGAGGTGCACTGATAAACTCAGTCAGTGACTTACCCAGTTGTAACCCGGGCACAATCTGACGGATCAGTGAGCGGGTGTCATTGAGCAGCGCATAGTTGTCATTAACCAGTTGGATAGCGTCGGATTTGAGATCCTCAATACTGATCACATGGTTTTGAATATCGTAAACCGGCGTTCCGCTTATCACGACAATGACATGGGCACGGTAAAGCGGGGTATCGAGGACCGTAATGTTGAGTTCTGCAAAACATTGCAGTGCCAGCCTGTTTGATTCTTCCTGACCGTGAACCTGTGCTTCCGTGATAGTCAGGCGGGCCTTTCCTCCCGGTACATCAAACGGAAAAGAGCGGGGGAACAGGGGAGTCAGTAACGCCTGTAGTTCTTGTGTGGTGTAGTCATCATACGTCAGTCTGCCTGTTTTTATCATCAGGCCGCAAACGGCGACTTTCCATTTTTCCCGCCAGCTGAGTGTCAATCCTCTGTCCCTGTGGTTCAGTCTGTCACTACAGTAACATAAAAAACACAGACAATAGCCGACAATTTGTTAAACTGGTAAGAGCAGTTGAATAAGCACATTGCGGGTGGCGTATGGTTGAAGAACAGTATGATTATGTGATCACCGGAGCGGGATCTGCCGGCGCAGTGCTGGCAGCCCGTTTGTCAGAAAATCCGTCTGTTACTGTGTGTCTGCTGGAAGCCGGTGGTAAAGACAACAATCCGTTCATCCATGTGCCGTTCGGATTGTCTTTGCTCAGTCGTTTTGACAGCATTGGCTGGGGATATTTCACTGCACCGCAAAGTGAGCTGAATGACCGCGAACTTTTCTGGCCCAGAGGGAAAACCCTGGGGGGCAGCAGTTCAGTCAATGCCATGTGCTACATTCGCGGCCAGCGGGAAGACTATGATCGCTGGGCTGAATCCGGCGCTGCCGGCTGGAGTTACAACGAAGTGCTGCCATGGTTTAAAAAGGCAGAAGATTATCACGGCGGCGCAGATGCTTATCATGGCACCGGCGGTCCCCTCAGAGTTGAAAAGCTTCGTCATACCGATCCGCTTTCCCGGTGTTTTGTGAATTCTGCAGATGCTGCCGGTTTGCCTGTCAGAACCGACTTCAACCGTGAACAGCGGGAAGGGCTTGGCTTTTATGATGTCACCCAAAAGCACGGCCGGCGCTGGTCCACGGCGCAGGCGTATCTTAAACCTGCGTTGAACCGGCCCAACCTGACGGTACATACCCGGACGCTCACTGAAAAAGTACTTTTCACCGGTAAAACCGCCAGCGGCGTGCAGGTGCGGTATAAAGGCAAAGGTCGCCGGATTGGCGCACGTAAAGAAGTCATTCTGTGCGGAGGGGCAATTAATTCACCGCATCTGTTGATGCTCTCCGGAGTGGGACCCCGTGACATGCTGATGGAAAAAGGCGTGCATGTGGTCGCGGACTCCCCGGGTACAGGCCGTAACTTGCAGGATCATCTGGACGCTATTGTGCAATACCGTTGCACGTCCCGTCAGGGCTATGCTGTTGCACTTTCTGCCATACCCTCCTACATAGCAGCCGGTTTCCGGTATTTGTTTTCATCAGGAGGCCTGCTTTCTTCCAACATTGCCGAAGCCGGCGGCTTCGCTTCTTCATCACTGGCGCAGTCCGGTCAGCCGGATCTGCAATTTCATTTCCTGCCGGCCATTCTGGCTGAACATGGCCGCCGCTCGGTTTACGGATACGGTTTCGGGGTTCACGTTTGTGCCTTGTATCCGAAAAGCCGTGGCAGTATCTCTTTGCAAAGCAGTCATCCTGCTGACCATCCGCTAATCGAGCCTGCTTATCTCACCCATCCCGACGATAAAAAAGTGCTGCTCGAGGGGGTTGCTCTGGCAGACAAGCTGGTAAACAGTACGGCTTTCGATGACGTGCGGGGGAAACGATTGTCACCGCCACAAGGGAATAACGATGAGGCATTGCTTGACGAATTTATCCGTGAGCATGCGGAAAGTATCTATCATCCTGTTGGCACCTGCAAAATGGGAGCGGCAGAGGATGAAATGGCGGTGACTGACAATCAGTGTCGCGTAAAAGGGGTAAATGGCCTGCGGGTTGCAGATGCGTCGGTCATGCCTGTGTTGCCCGGGGGCAATACAAATGCGCCGGTGGTGATGATTGCCGAGCGGGTGGCGGACCTGATCATCCGCAGTGCCGGCCATCCCTGAGCCGCCGGGCTTTCTGCAAAAGGTACTTTGCCTTCAGAACTTACTTTAATCCGGCAGAGCGGATAAACACTTCTGCGGCACAGTCGCACATTTCGCTGATATGCGACTCGTCGGCGTAAATACCATCAATTAATAGTCTTGCGATACCGTGCAGGGTACTCCAGGTGACCTGCGCCAGCCTCAGTGCATCCTGATCTTCGGGAAGCAGTCCACTGGACTGCCAGGTGCGGGTCATGGTGAGCTGGTATTGGAAGCAGGGATAAGCAATGTCTTTCAACTGTGCTGTTGCCTGATCGTTGTGCCATAACGTCCGCCCGAACATCAGTTCATAGACCTGCGGGTGGTTCGCGGCATAATTGACATACTGGTGGATAAAGCGGCGGAAACGGGTAGCCGGAGTCAGATCTTCCTGTTCAAAAATAGCTCTGGCAGAGGCGTGCCAGTCGTCAAACCCTTTAGCAGCAATAGCACTGAGTAATGCATTTTTATCTTTAAAATGGTGATACGGGGCGGTTCTCGATACGCCCGTTACCTCTGCCAGCTTTCTCAGCGACAAAGCGTCTATGCCACTGTCTTCAATGATAGTGGTGGCCGCTTCAATGAGCGCACTGCGTAAATCACCGTGATGGTAAGAAGAACCGGAAGTCATAGCGTTTCCTGATAAGTCGGTAAGCGGAGTGTCCCGTTTAATCTTGACACTGTCAACATTGGTGTTATCTTGACGGTGTCAAGTTTGCGTTGTTCACCAAACCTGGCTACAAATTCAATGACAGGCAACCATCAGGACTAAACATGAGCACCACCACGTATCCGCATCTGTTTCGCCCCCTTGATTTGGGATTCACTCAGTTAAAGAACCGCGTCATCATGGGCTCTATGCACACCGGGCTTGAAGAAATGCCGGGCGGGCACAAACACATGGCCGCATTCTATGCCGAACGAGCCCGGGGCGGTGTGGCGTTAATTGTAACTGGTGGGATCGGACCTAATGAAGAAGGCTCTACCCATCCTGCCACACGGCGCCTGGATTCAGATAAGGCCGTTGCCCATCATCGTGAAGTGACGGATGCGGTCCATGCCGAAGGCGGGAAAATTTGTATGCAAATCCTGCATACCGGCCGTTATGCCTACTCGGAGAAGCTGGTGGCGCCATCGGCTATTCAGGCGCCGATTAATCCGTACAAACCCAAAGCGCTGACAGAAGAAGAAATCGAACAACAGATCAGTGACTTTATTTTTGCTGCCACTCAGGCGCAGAAAGCCGGTTATGACGGTGTGGAAATCATGGGTTCTGAAGGTTATTTCCTGAATCAGTTTATTGCAGCCCGCACGAATCAGCGTGATGATGACTGGGGAGGCAGTTATGAGAACAGAATGCGTCTGCCGGTTGAAGTGGTGCGCCGGGTCCGTGAAGCCACCGGTGATAACTTCATCATTATTTACCGGCTTTCCATGCTGGACTTAGTCGAAGGCGGCTCTACATACGATGAAGTGGTGAAGCTGGGGCTGGCTATTGAGGAAGCCGGCGCGAATCTTATCAATACCGGGATCGGCTGGCATGAAGCGCGAATTCCTACCATTTCAACACGGGTGCCGCGGGCTGCTTTCACCTGGGTGACTGCGAAGTTTAAAGCGGCGCTCAATGTGCCGCTGATCACCTGTAACCGCATCAATACACCGGAGGTCGCAGAAGCCGTGCTGGCTCGGGGAGATGCGGACATGGTTTCCATGGCGCGGCCATTTCTGGCAGACGCTGAGTTCGTTATTAAAGCTGAACAAAACCGCAGTGATGAAATAAATACCTGTATTGGCTGCAATCAGGCGTGTCTGGACCATATTTTTAACGGCAAACTCACCAGTTGTCTGGTTAACCCGCGGGCCTGTCATGAACTGCAACTGCAAATTGCGCCGGCGCAGTCAGTGAAGCATATTGCTGTGGTCGGGGCCGGTCCTGCAGGGCTGGCGGCGGCGACTACCGCTGCACGGCGGGGGCATAAAGTCACGCTGTTTGACAGTGCATCTGAGATTGGCGGTCAGTTCAATATCGCCAGACAGATCCCGGGCAAAGAAGAGTTTAATGAAACCCTGCGCTATTTCGCCCGTCAGCTTGAGCTTACCGGCGTAGATGTTCAGCTGAACACCAGAGTGACCGCAGACACGCTGAATAACGGCAACTTTGATGACGTTATTCTGGCGACTGGTATTACCCCGAGAGTGCCCGACATTGAGGGCATTGAACACAGTAAAGTTCTCACCTATCTGGACGTGATCAGAGATAAAAAACCGGTGGGCAAACGTGTAGCGGTAATCGGTGCCGGTGGGATCGGTTTTGATGTGTCTGAGTATCTGTCACACGGGAAGAATGCGCCAAGCCTGGATATTCCCGTTTTCATGAAAGAGTGGGGCGTGGATATGACACTGACAGCAAGGGCTGGTGTGGAAGGGGTTAAACCTGCACCAGAGCCGTCATCCAGAGAAATCTTCCTGCTCCAGCGGAAAACTTCCAAAGTGGGCGCGGGTCTGGGTAAAACGACCGGATGGTCTCACCGCGCCAATCTTATGATGAAAGGAGTGAAAATGATCGCTGGCGTAACCTATGACTGCATTGATGATGAAGGTTTTCACTGCACAGTAGAGGGCAAGTCAATGGTACTACCGGTAGATAATGTGATCATTTGTGCCGGACAGGAGCCGCTGCGGGCATTGCAGGAAGGCCTGACGAAACCGTGTCATCTTATCGGCGGTGCAGATGAAGCCCGTGAACTCGATGCCAAACGGGCCATTGAGCAAGGAACAAAAGTCGCAGCGGCTTTGTAACGGTTCGAAGCAGGCTAAGCCCGGTTTTATAAAACCGGGCTTAGTGAATGGGATCCAGCAGCAGCGCATTCCCGGCCTGGTCAATGCGGAAATGAAACCGCTTGAGAATATTCATGCCTAACAGCCCCTCAGTGCCATCAAGCGTACCCGGTGGCAGCACCAGCACCGATACATCCGCCAGTCGCCACGGACCAAACTCTACTTCTTTTAATGTTACCATGCGGGCGTCTACCCGGCCGCCTGCGGTATTGACTGCAAAATTTCCCAGGTCCCGGTAATTTCCCCGTCTGGCTACTTGTCTGAATACCTCCGTCGTCACCGTTGTAACCGATGCACCGGTATCTACCAGCAATCTTGAGTGGCGGCCGTTAAGTGTCAGTGGCGCGAGATAATGATCGCCGGTTTGTTCCAGCGGCATCCTGAATGCGTTACCGGATACCTCACGTTCTTCCTCCGTGGGCGGGGTATCTTCACTTTGTGCGTCTGCGGCCTGAGGATACAGTACACGCCGAAGCGCTTCAGCCTGCCGGTCTTCAGATGGCAGCGAAGCCAGTACATTTTCCATCAGCGTAAATTTTTGCTGTCTGCCATACGCCTCTGCCAGTTGCAGGGTATAAAAACGATCTTCCGGCCGGTACTGGTAAAGTGGCTCCACAAACGCCGCAAGGGTGTCCCAGTCGCCGGCGAGCCGGAGCTTTTCTGCTGCGGTATCTGCCATTTGGGTAATCAATACGGAGATGTCCTGTTCGACCTGCGGCGGAGGGTTTCGCTCAAGAATTTTGTAGTACTGGATGATAGCTTCACTTAACGGTTCCTCACGTTTTACCCACATTGCTTCCAGCAGTAACAATTCCCAGTTATAGGGCTGGTCTCTGAGGGCGGCAGTGAGGGCAGGAAAAAAGCGTGGATCGCCATTATTAAACCAGGCTTGCAGTGTAGCCGCTGAAGGCCTTTCCTCCTGCATGGGATCTGAGGCTGAAAGGGGGAAGCTTGTCGGTGCGGGGGCTTGCACAGCAGGGCGAATACTTTCTTCAGTACTGTCTGCCAGCGGCACAACCTGCTGTGTAACGGTTTCCCGGCGGGTTACCAGCAATATGCCGTTAAGGGTGAGAGACAACACAAGGGCAGCCAGCAACCATTTGTTCACGACGTTGTCACCGCTTCAGTATACGTATTTTTAAACGGTGCAGGCATACGCGCAGGGGCACCGGTTTTTAAATTGACGCAAACAAAACGGGTTCTGGCGGCAAACACCGTTTTCCGGCGCACGGGACAAACAAACTGGAAGCGTCGCTCAAGGTTCAGCTTACCGTCGCATTCCACAATCCAGGTGGCACACAATAATGTATCACCTTCGTGACAGGGTAACAGATAGTCCAGTTCGTGACGGTGGATCACCATACCTTTACCGCATGCCCGGTAATCATTGAATGTCAGTCCCAGATGATTTGAATGTGACCAGGCCAGCGACTCCAGCTGTGACAGATAGGCCACATTGTTAACGTGCTGATAGTGATCTATGTGGGAGTCGTTTATTTGCCATGGTTTAACGAAAGGGGCAGGCAGTGCCCATTCCGGCTGGTAGTCATCGTTCGGGTACATGGGGTACAGGATTGTTTTCAAGGCTAAAATCGTCGGAAAACAGTTGTAACATTAATTGTTGCTCACGGGCAATAACCGGTCCGGTAAAGCGCTCAACATCGCCAAGTTGTCTGAAGGTATCGTATCCCCGCTGCAAAAATTCGTGCAGAGAAAGAAGTCCCGCCAGTTTTGCCGGACGGCGGGATACCGAGATAAGCATACCAATACCCCGTATTTTAATGATTGCGGCCAGTTGTTGTCCCAGGTGCCGGATGATGTCAATTTGCTGTGTTCTTGCTGCTTTATCACCCGCTTCACGGTAGGCCAGAGCATAGGTATTGTTGTTAAGCGGCTGGCACTGTAGTGCCTCAACAACCTTTTGATCCAGTTCAAAAGAGAGGGCATTCAGTGCAAGGGCGTCATCCAGCGCCTGCATGGCTTTGTCCGGCAATACTTTTGCCAGTTTCGGGATCACCCGCACGATATCAGCATCCCGCTGTGAAAAATCTTTCGGTCCGTAGAGCTCTTCTGTAAAAAAGGCCATAGCCTGGCGGTACTGTGGCTGAGCCGCCAGATCTGCGTGAGTCACCAGCAAACGTTCACACTGCCATTCTTGCAGGGCATGGATAGCCGGCAACTGGCCCATTTTTTCTGCCATGTTTTTCAACGCATTCACGCGGTGGATGTGCCTGACAATACCGGACGTGGTGTTCAAATCTGCTCTCCTTATGTTCACATCAACATATCACATTCATCCTCAGATTTGGCGGAATGACCGGCATTTGGTACTATGCGCAACCTCTTTTCAGGCTTGTCAGTGAGTTGAATGCAGCAACAAAATTCAGCCTTAAATACGATGCAACCACAAATGCAGTTTACCCCGCAGGACGATACCGATCCGCAAGTGGACGAACTCATCCGCCTGTTTGACGCCACTTTCGCTGAAAACTGGAATACCCGTCTTGTGCGCGGCGATGATGAGCCGGTGTATTTGCCTGCGGGTGATGAAGTACCTTTTCACCGCATCGTTTTTGCCCACGGTTTTTTCTCCAGTGCGTTGCATGAAATTGCGCACTGGTGTATCGCCGGTGATAAACGGCGACTGCTGGAAGATTATGGTTACTGGTATTGTCCTGACGGCCGTGACGCCAGTCAGCAGAAAGCTTTTGAACAGGTGGAAATTAAACCGCAGGCAGTGGAATGGGCTCTGACGCTCAGTGCCGGGCGTCAATTCCGGGTCAGTACGGATAATCTGAACGGGGCAGAGCCTGACCGTGAAGCGTTCACCGCAGCTGTGCATCAGCAACTGGTGCAATATACCCGTACTGGGTTTCCACCCCGTGCCGGTATGTTGATGACAGTACTGCAGGCGCATTTTAATACGGCGCCGGTTACTACAGAACGGGCAGAGGCATTAGCATGAGCGATAAATTTCGTCTGGGCGTGGTGGTTAACCCGTTTGCCGGCATTGGCGGTGCGGTGGCACTCAAAGGCAGCGACGGTGCTGCGGTACGTGAACAGGCGCTGGCGGCCGGAGCGGAACAACTTGCGGGTATTAAAATGACCCGCGCGCTGAATGTACTCAGTTCGCTTGCCGGTCAGATAACTGTGATAACCGCCTCCGCTGAAATGGGTGGAAACAGTGCCCGTGAGGCCGGTCTGACAGCAAAGGTGGTATACACACCCGCACAGGCACAGACTGAAGCTGAAGACACTGAAGCTGCGGTGGAAGCCATACTTGCTGAGGGGATCGACTTACTGTTATTTGCCGGCGGTGACGGCACTGCACGAAATGTGTGTCAGATTGCAGAGCTGCAAACGCCTGTGCTGGGCGTACCGGCCGGGTGTAAAATCCACTCCGGTGTATATGCAGTAACCCCCGTAGCTGCCGGTGAAGTGGTGGCTATGATGGTTCGCGGGGAGCTGGTGAGTGAAGCCCCGGCGGAAGTCCGTGACATTGACGAAGAGGCATTTCGTCAGGGCAAAGTACTGGCAAAGCATTTCGGTGAAATGCGGGTCCCGGATTCACTGACCTACGTTCAGGCCGTCAAAGCCGGCGGCAAGGAAAGTGATGAACTGGTGCTGGAAGATATCGCGGCCTTTATCCGTGAAACCATTGAAGATGAGCCGGACACGTTTTTCGTGATGGGATCGGGTTCCACCGTGGCCGCAATTATGGATTCAATGGGTCTGGATAATACGCTGCTGGGCGTCGATGTCGTGAAAGACGGAGAACTGGTGGCGTCGGATGTGACAGCGGTACAGCTGCTTGAACTTACTGACGGCCAGCCGGTTAAACTGGTCATTACAGTGATTGGTGGTCAGGGGCATATTTTTGGCCGTGGGAACCAGCAACTCTCACCGTCATTTATCCGCCGTACAGGGAAGGAAAATGTGCTGATCACCGCTACAAAAACCAAATTACAGTCTCTGGATGGCCGCCCTCTGCGGCTCGATACCGGTGACGCTGAATTAGATACCGCACTTGCCGGCTATTTTCCGGTGATCACCGGATACCGGGACAAAGTGCTGTATCCTGCAAAATAAGGAGACTTTATGGAATTTCCCGCCGCCGCCCCCACTGAATTTATCGGGCAATCCGGACACATCGAAGACGCGCTGGATGGTGTTGTTGATCATGGTAGTGACGATGAACTGTTTATTGCCAGCTACCTGCAAGGTCATTTTGCGGTGATTGCCAGACAACAGGAAATGCAGCCTGATGCGAGCCTGGCCACCCTGGACGAAGCAATGCAGGGCAGTTTACAAGCTGCTTTTGATAATAAAGAACTGGAAGATGAGGATCAGCGGCTGGTCATGGCGCTCTGGCAACGTCTTCTTGCCAGTGCAAAATAGTTACTACCTGATGACAGCTTTTCCCTGAAGCGGCAGACTCTTGCCGCTTCACCTCTTTCCCGCCGCCTTAAAACCCGCTTACCGGTTACTGAATTCCCCTCTGCCCCGCCACATCTTTGACGTTCCCACATGGTACGAAAATTGCGAATACCTAAGCAGACAATAAATGGCGGGTTAACGGGCCGGAGTAATGAGTACTAAATATCTGAAAAAGACAGTCCCTGCAGCATGGCTGGCAGCAGGCAGTTTAATGCTCGGAGGCTGTGCCGGAGAGAGTCCTTCGGTGGTGATGCAGGAAGAAAATATGGCGTTACCTGCATTAGGCAATATGGAGTACCACACTTACGTACTGGCGAATGAGCTGTTTGCGCAGCTGCGTCCTTCACGTCAGGCGAAATATGCCGTTACCGGTTTTGTGCCGGCAGATACCATGAGCTGGAACAGCAAACAGCAGGACCCGCTGATGATGCTTGGCCATCAACTTGAAGAGGGGTTGATCACTGAAGCCGCAAAACGGGGCTTTACCACTCAAGAGTTTAAGCTCACGGACGATATAATAATGGGAGAGTATGCAGACCGCGTACTCACCCGGGATATCGAACAACTTCCCGGCATCGAACGGGTCGATTTTTATATCACCGGCACCATTGTCCGCCAGCAGGCCGGTGCTATGGTTAACGCCAGAGTGATAAGCGCCAGAACAAAAGATGTCGTGGCTGCTGCGACACGTTTCTTTCCTGAAGGCTTGTTCTGGGAAGAAGAAAAGATCACGACCCGGAACGGGCGGCTGTACAGAACTGAGGATAAGGGGTAATGCCAATGATTTTTCAACGCAATATGATTGCCATGGCAGCAATGCTGGTCAGTATTTCAGGTTGCTCTCTGCTCAGCGATGAAGAGACCGCAGAAGCGCAGCCGGGTGCAGCTGAGCCGGTGATGAATGTCATTGATGTGCGTGCTGAAGATCGCGCTGAAGTTGTCGCCGCAGAGCCTGAAGACGAAGCTGACAGTTTCGGTGCTATTGGCCAGCCGCCTCTGTACAGCAGTGTGCAGGGAGCCTATCAGGGCCGTCCTCTGAACCGTCATGTTGGCGATTATGTCAAGAACATGACTCAGGACCTGGTTTCCAACATGGAGTACGTCACCAATAAAACGCCGGTGGCGGTAACCAATTTCGCTATGCTGGACTCTGATCTCCAGCACACCAATTTACTGGGTCATCAGATGGCTGAATCGTTTATGCACGAACTGCATAAATATCGCATTCCGGTAGTGGATTTTAAAGCAACAGATTACATCAGAGTAACAGACAGCGGTGATTTTCTGCTGAGCCGTGACTATCTCGACTTAAACAGCAGCCTGCCCATTGATTACGTTCTCACCGGCACGATGGCGAAGCATCAGGGCGGGGTACTGGTAAACGCGCGTATTCTCGGCATAGAAAGCCGCGCTGTGGTGGCGTCCGCCCAGTTACTTATACCGTTTTATGTCGTGGATGCGCTTATTCCCAGCGACAGCAACGGTAAAAGTGGCATCCGGGATGGTGTGAAGCTGACACGGGGTTAAGACGATGACGTTTGCCAAACCTTCAGTTCCGGCTATCACAGTAATATCAGGCCGTTTACTGGCTGTTATGCTGGTAGCCGGGCTCTCCGCCTGTACCACCATTGATGAACACTACCATGCTTACATGGATGGTGAGGGTGATGCTCACACGCAGCCTGCGCAACCGCCGGGTGACAGTGCGGCTTCATCTTCAACGTCAGAAGCGACTTCCTATCCGCAGGCTGATGTGGTGACACATGCTGCACCAGAGGACATTGCACCTGAGAGCAACGCACCGGTGAACATGGCAGCGGTGCCTGAGACAGCACAATGGCAATACCGGCCTGATTCCCGTGACCGTAACCCGGAGGCCAGTGAACAGACAGGGCCGGTAGCGGTTGAGTGGCACGATCCTCTTGTAACCGGCTATCAGCCGGACAGAACACACAAAGCGCTGGCAGACTATGCATCCCAACTGGCAATGCAACTGATGGACTCTGCTACAGAGCTTAGCAGCAACGATTTAATCGGTGTGGCAAGCTTCGTAAGGCTGAACCGGTCGCTGCAGGAAACCACAGTGATGGGAAATCAGCTGGCTGAACTGCTCATCGCAGAATTGCAGAGTTTTGGTGTGGGTATTGTCGATTTTAAAATGGCTGATGCGTTGACAGTCACGCCGTTTGGCGATCTGGCCATGACACGGACCGGCGAAATACAGAGCCGCTCAATGCAGATGGATCATATTCTCACCGGTACCCTTATCGAAGAGCCCAGAGGTGTGCGGGTCAATGCACGTATTGTGTCCGTTGATAAGCATCAGGTTGTCGCCAGTACCAGTCTGCTTGTTCCGTCTTTTATGGTTACTGCGCTGAACAGCGGCAGCCAAACCGGAAAATAGTCATCTTTTAGTATGAGATTTCCCGCCGGCCACCGATAAATACTTTCCTATCGGGGCAGGCTGGATTATTATTCATACTGGCGTTTGAATGCCACATTCAAATTGCCGCTCTGCGCCGGCATGGTGTTATGACTCAACCATCTCCATAGCACTCTGCCCGGCTCAGGGCGCCACTCCTCTGTTTGAATTTCTGATAGCAAACCTTTGCGGTGCGGTTGCCTGAAGTAAAGACTCCGGTGCCGGTAGCGGTGTATGAGTTAACTGGCCTGTCAAAATTTGCGCCATTAACGGCGCCGTAGTTAACCCTCTTGAGCCGAGTCCGGTTAAAGTGAACAGTCTGCCGGCAGGCGGCTGTGTCTGGCTGCTGAGTGGCTTTCCGGTGCTCAGGGCGCGGTATTCTTCGTACAACACGTCATTACTCAACAGTTGTCCGCTTGCGGGCTGGTGATCCGGCAATGTCAGACGGATTGCTGCTCTGGCTTTTCCGTCGTGTTGAAGCTGCGCTACCCAGCTGTCTGCCCCCATTGCTTTTTTATGTGTCGCCAGATTTGTCTGTGTGTCGCTTTCACGCACATCACACCGGGTATCATCTTTTCCATAGGTAGACCCCAGAGCATGGCGGTTATCCATTTGTGGTGTCATGTAGCCTTTATGACAAAGTACGGTACGCAATGCACTGACTGATGGCTGGCCGGGAATAGCCTCTACCTGACCCCGCACGGGACGAAGTGGCAATGCCGTCATCTGCGGAATATGGATACTGTCAGCACCGGTGGCAATGACCGCGTAATCAAAGTGCTGTTCTTTTCCGTTAACACAAAGGGTGACGCCATCTTCCTGTTCAGTAACAGCAGTGACCTTTGCGCCGGTTTGAACCCGGATATTTTCGTCGCAGCCGGCAATTAACGCACTGACCAGTTCCGGCGGGCAAACCCAGCCACCCAACGGTATGTGCAGTCCGCCGGCGGGCAACGGAACACCGGCAAAATCACTGGCATCCTGCTGAGATATGGCGCATACAAGTGCTTCAGGCCAGACTTCGCTGTCCAGCAATTTAGCCTGTCGTTCACCTACCGTTTCGCTGAAATTAAGTTGCAGTACGCCACACCAGTCGTGTGTAAAAGGCTCCGGTAACTGCCGGTACACCCGGCTGGCGTATAAAAAACCGTGAGCCTGAATTTGACTGGCAATACTCGCCTCACTGTGAAGCTGAGGATAAAAACCACCCTGAGGATTACCCGATGCGCCCTGAGCAAGGGTTTCATCTGCACACAAGACTGTGGCAGATATCCCTGTACGGCTCAGGCTCCGGGCCAGAGTTGCTGCTGCCAGTCCGCCGCCGATAATTGCCAGGCGGTGGTTTGCCGTGACTGCATCGTTATTAAAACGGGAGTAAGGCGGTGCGGCGGGAGCTGAGTGCTGGCCATCAAAATATCCGCCCAGCATGTCGCGCTTGCGGCCAAAACCTTTACGTTTTTCAACAACAAAACCGGCGTCTCTCAGGCCCCGTTTCACAATCCCTGCTGCGGTAAACGTGCCGAAGGTTGCGCCTTGTCTGGATACTCTGGCCATTTGTGAAAACAAAGCTTCCGTCCACATGTCCGGGTTTTTACCGGGCGCAAAACCGTCCAGAAACCAGGCATCAATCAACCCGCGGGGCGGTACGTGCCATTGGGGCAGTAATTCATGTACATCGCCAATCCATAAATCCAGCGTGGTGTGAAATTCATCAAAGTGAAGTCTGTGGCAACCCTGAATGGATAGGGGATAGTTATTCAACAGCGCCTTTGCTGCCTCCTCTAATACCGGAAATGCGGTCAGTGCCCTGGCCAGATCGTCTCTGGCCATGGGGAATTTTTCTGTTGAGAGGATAAACAGCTGTTTCAGCGGGTGCTCAGGATGCTCTGCTCTGAACGCAGCGAAGGCCTGCATTGCCACCAGGCAATTCAGGCCGGTGCCAAAACCGGTTTCCGCAATAACAAAGTCGCGGCGGGTATGTGCCAGCCAGCGCGCCGGAATATCGTTACCGGCAATAAACACATGATGGGTTTCATCAATGCCACTGTCGTTGGAAAAATAGACGTCATCGAAGTCGTCAGCAACCGGAGTGCCGCTGTCATTAAAATAAACTTGCGCAGTGCGGGATTTCACGTTTTGATATTCTGCAAGACAAACATTGGGTGATCATACCTTGCATGATACATTGAGCAAAGCAAACACGCGGGGTTGAAGCCTGTTTTCTCTGTGTTGATGAAAAGCTGAACGTTTTCGGCTTTTGGTAATCATAGCAGGGGCAGATAAGACACAAATGACGGGGCAGGGTACGTGTAAACGGTATGGGAAAAACGTTAAGTAAAAAGAGCAGACCAGTTTACGGATGAAAATCGTTACCATATGCCCCATCAAAATAAAGGGTTAGTTATGAGAAGAGCAGTTATTACCGGTCTGGGCATCGTGTCCAGCATTGGTGTAAATCAGGACGAAGTGCTGGCTTCATTGAAAGCAGGCAAATCAGGTATCACTTTTTCAGAGCAATTCGCTGAAATGGGTCTGCGCAGCCAGGTCTGGGGTAACGTGGACATTGATTTATCAGAGCACATCGACCGTAAAGTTATGCGCTTTATGGGTGATGCCGCTGCTTATGCTTATGTGGCAATGCAACAGGCAATCGCTGATTCCGGTTTGGAAGAAAAAGATATTTCAAATGAACGCACTGGTATTATCGCCGGCTCCGGCGGTGCGTCATCATTAAATCAGGTTGCTTCAGCAGACATTCTTCGTGAGAAGGGCGTAAAACGTATGGGTCCTTACATGGTTCCCCGTTGTATGGCCTCTACAGTTTCAGCCTGTCTGGCAACACCGTTTAAAATTAAAGGTGTGAACTATTCTATCGCTTCAGCGTGTGCGACCAGTGCTCACTGTATTGGTAATGCCCTGGAACTGATCCAGCTGGGTAAACAGGATGTGGTATTCGCCGGTGGCGGTGAAGAACTGCACTGGTCACTGTCCAGCCAGTTTGATGCCATGGGAGCGTTGTCGTCGAAATACAATGACAACCCGTCTGTTGCTTCCCGTACTTATGATGCTAACCGCGATGGTTTCGTCAGCTCCGGTGGTGGCGGTATGGTTGTTGTAGAAGAGCTGGAACATGCTCTGGCCCGTGGTGCAACCATCTACGGTGAAGTGGTAGGTTACGGCGCCACGTCAGACGGCTACGACATGGTCGCGCCTTCCGGTGAAGGTGCGGTACGTTGTATGAAGATGGCGATGCAGAATGTTAATGCACCTATCGATTATCTGAACACTCACGGCACATCTACGCCGGTGGGTGATGTGAAGGAACTGGCTGCTATTCAGGAAGTCTTCGGTCAGTCCGGTGTGCCAATCAGTGCAACCAAGTCTCTGACTGGTCATGCTCTGGGTGCTGCCGGTGTGAATGAAGCGATTTACAGCTTGCTGATGATGAAGAACAACTTCATCGCGCCGTCTATCAACATTGATACGCTGGACGATGCAGCGGCGGGCCTGGACATTGTGACAGCCACCCGTGAAGCAACCCTGAATACCATTATGTCTAACAGCTTTGGTTTCGGCGGTACAAACGCTACGCTGGTTATGCAGCGTTACAACGGATAAGTAAGCAGTCAGAAGACTGTTTATACTGCTATAAATGATAAACGCCCGCACCGGTTATCCGCTGCGGGCGTTTCGTTTTGTGAATTACGTTACGTTCCAGTATTATACCGGCCTTAGCAAGTCTGACAGTGTTTGATATGACCCGCATTTTGTTCGAAGAAAGTATCCCTCAGGGAATGGCCTATTTTTCAGCGCTCGGCGAGGCTTCACCGTTTCATGGTCCTTCGCTGGATGCAAAAGCGCTTTTTGGTACTGACTATCTGGCGGTCAGATCTACCACCAAAGTGAACGAAGCGCTGCTGTCCGGTGCCGGGCAGTTAAAGCTGGTAACTACGGCAACGGCGGGCACAAATCATCTGGATAAAACCGCACTGGAACAGGCGGGTGTGCCATGGCGTTCTGCCGGTGGATGCAATGCAGTAGCCGTAGCTGAGTATGTGGTGAGTGTACTGATGAACGCTCACCGTCAGGGCAAGCTGGATTTAAGCCGTATTACTGTTGGTGTAGTCGGCGCCGGACATGTAGGCAGTGCACTGGCAGAAAGACTGCATGCACTTAACATTGCTCATGTACTGTGCGATCCGCCTCTTGAGGCCGCCGGTGACAGCCGGCATTTTACCGGCATGGACACCATCATGACCTGTGATGTCATTACCCTGCATGTGCCTTTTGTCAAAGACGGACCTCATCCCACCGTGGATTTGCTTAATGCAGAACGTATAAGCGGTCTGCGGGCAGGGCAGCTGCTGATCAATGCCTGTCGCGGTGAAGTCATTGATGAACCTGCGTTGCTGACACGTTTACAACAACCTGAGGCACCGCTGGTGGTTCTTGATGTGTTCCGCAATGAACCTGAGATCAATCAGGCATTGTTGCCGTATTTGTGGTTTGCCACACCTCACATTGCCGGTCACTCTGTTGAAGGTAAGCTGCGGGGAACGCAAATGGCATATGAACATGTGTGTGAAGCCATGGGTGTAACGCCAGAACTCACTATGGAAGATTTTTTAACTGCGCCGGAAGCCCGTCATTTTGACGTGCCTGATGCCACAGCCGAAGCGCTGGACTGGGTTACGTTGTCTGACCTGATCTTGTCTGTATACGACGTCAGCAAAGACGACGGGCTGTTTCGCCGTGATACCGGTAAAGAAGGGTTTCTTAATTTACGTAAGCATTATCCTGCCAGAAGGGAATGCAGTGCCGGTTTTCTGCGACTTGCAGCACCGGTTTCAGAAGGCATAACAGAGCAACTGAGTGGCCTGGGTTTTCAATTTAATTTTGTGCGCTGAAACTTTCAGCGTACCGACAGGAGAAAAGAATAATGTCACAAGTTTTTGATGTGGCGGTACTGGGTGCAACAGGCCTGGTCGGACAAACCATGATTGAGTTGCTCGAAGAGCGTAAATTTCCGGTAGGAACCCTGTATCCGCTGGCCAGTGAACGTTCTGCCGGTACAACCATTAACTTCAAAGGCGAAGAAATTGAAGTACTGAACGCCGATGACTTCGACTGGACGCTGGTACAGTTCGGTTTCTTCTCTGCAGGCGGCGATATTTCTGCCCGTATTGCACCGGTTGCGGCGGACGCCGGTTGTATCGTTATCGATAATACCTCACATTTCCGGTACGAGCCTGATGTACCGCTGGTTGTGCCTGAAGTGAACCCCCATGCGCTGGCAGACTTCCGCAACCGGAATATTATTGCCAATCCGAATTGCTCAACCATTCAGATGATGGTGGCCCTGAAGCCCATCCATGAAATCGCCGGCATTGAACGTATTAATGTGTGCACTTATCAGTCTGTTTCCGGTGGCGGCAAAAGTGCAATGGAAGAGCTGGCACTGCAAACCGCCAATCTGCTGAACACACGGCCGGTTACACCGGAAGCATTCAGCCGTCAGATTGCCTTTAATGCCATCCCGCAAATCGACGCCTTCATGGACAACGATTACACCAAAGAAGAGATGAAAATGGTGTGGGAAACGCAAAAAATCCTCGGTGACGACAGTGTGCTGGTGAATGCTACTGCTGTGCGCGTGCCGGTTTTTTACGGACACGGTGAAGCCATCCATCTGGAAACCCGCATGCCAGTGGATGCTCTGCAAGTGAAAGGGTTGCTGGCGCAGGCGCCCGGCGTGAAGGTGTACGAAGAAAGAGAAGCGTTCCCCACCCAGGTGAGCAGTGCAAGTGGCAATGACTGGGTACACGTGGGCCGCATCCGTGATGATATTTCTCATCCCAACGGCCTGAATATGTGGGTGGTGTCTGATAACGTACGTAAAGGGGCGGCAACGAACAGCATTCAGATTGCTGAAACCCTGATTAAAGACTATCTGTAAACACCCGGCGCAGAGGTAAACTTCTGCGCCTTTGTGCCGATAAAACAATGAAAAGGCTGTTTTACAGACTGTCATCGGCAGAAGAAAACGGCCTTTTTCTAGATAGTTACCGTTAACTGGTTTATAGTTTTGGTAAGTAACCTGTGCGGGCTTGTCATCATGGATTAAAGCTTGCATAACCCCGTGAAACCACAGGTTTTATTCTGTGAGTGACGGTTTTCTGACTCGCCGGAAGCAATCCGGCACGCCCGGAGCATCAGGCTCCGGCATTATAAGAATAACAGGCAGCGGTGTGCCGGCTTGTCCGTGTACTGGCTACACCACATGGCCTGGCCACCATGACACCGTCATGGTAGACGCTTGAGGGCATATAGGAACGCTATGAAATCGCATGTTACGGGCTTGCTTATTTTTTTATTGCTGCTGACGGCAACCCCTGATTCCGGTCAGGCTCAGGAACGGGAAACTGCCATCCGCGGGCCGAAAGATGCCACCAGTCAGTTCTCCGGCAATGTTTATGGTCCTATAGACGACAACGATACCCTCTGGCGTATAGCCGACCGCTACCGTCAAAATAAGAACCTTTCTGTCTACCAGGTGATGGTAGCTATTTATGAACTGAACCCTGATTCTTTTGAGCAGCAAAACCTTAATTTACTGGTTGACGGCGCTGTTCTGAAACTGCCGTCTGAGCGTTATGTTGCCCGCATTGATCCTGTGAGAGCGAAACAACGTGCCGAGCAGGATGATGACAGCTTTGCCCGTATGGAAAGCAAGCCCGGCAGCAGCCTGAATAATCTTAAACCGCCGGTACCGCTGGTAAACCAGCAGGATCTCAGTTCTACCCGCTCCGCAATTGAAGACAAAATTACCCGTCTGGACAGTCAGCAAACTCAGCAATTTGATGAATTACGACAGCAATTTGCTGCCTCGCTGGAAAACGTGCAGGCCATTCTAGATGAAAACCGCAAGCTATATACCCGTGTTGAACAGGTTAACGATGATTTAGCGTCTCTGCGTACCCAGGTGGAAGGGGACGTGCAGAATCAAATGGATGAGCAAACTGCGTTGCAAAAGCAGTTATTGCAAATGATGCAGCAGGAACAGGCGGAGCGTCAGGCTGAAAAAGACGCGTCGTTTATGAATACGCTGATGCAACCCATGAGCCTCATCATCGGGTCGGGTATCCTCACGTTATTACTGGTGGGCGGACTGGTGGCCTGGTTCCTAAAACGGGGTAAGAAAGAAGAAGATGATCCCATGCAGCCTGTGGCACAGGTCTCTACCGCCGACACCGCACCGGTTGTTGCCGCCGCCCCAGCAGCGATTGTGCCTGAACTGGATGACACGCCGGAATTGTCAGATGACGAACTCTTTAACGACGATGAATTGTTAGATGATGTGTTATCCAACGAACTGGAAGAGTCACTGGACGACGATCTCGAAAGCTTCGCTGACCTTGATGATGACATGCTGGTGCCGGATGACGATTTTGCTTTCGAAGACGGTGATTCCGAGTTAGGTCAGGATGAACTGGACAGTTTGTTCGATGATGAGCCGTTATCTGATGATTCACTGGTGCCTGATGTCGACGATCTGGACGGCATTGATCTGTCCGGTGATGACGATGACAGTGCAGACGCTTCCACAGAGGAAGCACCTGCGGAGCCGGCTGCTGAAATGGTGGCTGACGATGATATTGATGCGCTGCTGGCACAAAACTCTGTTGATAATAACGCGGCAGAAGAAAGTAGTGCAGAAACAGATGCTGTTGACAGTGCAGCAGACGTTGATGATTTTGATATCGATGCATTGCTGGATGCAAATTCAGGCTCAGCTGAAGAGCCTGCAACGGAAGAGGAAGATGACGGGGATATTGACCCGGACGACATTCTGGCTGAATTTGAATCGCCGTCAGCGGACGAAGAAGACAAGCCGGAAATTGATATCGACGATTTGCTCGACGAGCATCAGTCTGATTCGGTCATGGGCAGTGATAACGGCGATGTTGATGATGACATGCTCGGCAAAATTGACCGTGAAATCAATGATCAGAATCAGGAACTGGACCGTCTCACAGACAATATCATCACGGAAATGGACCAACTCGACCAGATGGCGGACATGCTGGGCGACGATGAGGATGAAGAAGACGAGATCACTACAGAAACAGCGCCTTCACCTCAGACTATTCAGGATCTTGACGCATTCAGCGAAGACCTGGACGAAATTGACGTTGAGGATATGGAAAATGCCGGCGAGTTTACTGACCCGCTTTCTGATGACCTCATCGCAGAGCTCCAGGGGGAGCAGGACAGTGACGAGGATGACGCCGGCGTTGACGATACAAACGACGCACTTGCCGACGAACTGCTGGCTGAGCTTGAAGCTGAAGATGATGAAGTAGATACCTTATCAGATGAATTACTGGCCGAACTGGAAGCCGAAGAATTATCCGGTGAGCAGGATGCGCTTGCTGATGAAGCACTATTGCAGGAAGACTCCGAAGACAGTGAATTTGAGGCAGATATTGATGACGATCTGACCAATGACTTGCTGGCTGAACTGGAATCTGAGGGCGCAACAGAGGACCCTGCAGAAGATATCACAGCAGAAGGTGACGTAGCTGAAGATGACCTGGCAGAAGAGAGCCTGACAGATGAAAGTGCGGAAGAGCAAAACCTCCCAGAAGAAGCCATTGAGAACGAAGACACAACAGTTGAAGAGGACGTCGCTGATGAGCCTGAACCGGAAAGCGAACTGACTTCAGACGTTGAAACAAACGATCCGGACGATTCTGATGCGCTGCCGGAGTTGGATGAACCTGTAGAAGAAGAGATTGCGGAGTCGGAAGAACTGCCCGTTGATGAAGAATTCGCAGAAGCAGCCGTTACCGGAGAAGACGGGTCTGCACCGGAAGAAGTTCTACCGGATGCTGAAGAACACTCTGCATCCGGCGAGATTACCGGTGATGAATTAGTTACTGAAGAAGCTCCTTCACAGGACGAGGAGTTGTCAGTCGACAAAGATTCTGTTGAAGGCGTAACTTTATCTGATGATGAGATCTCAGAAGAGCCGGAACCTGCTGAAGAAGAGAATTCTTTATCGTCAGATGCTGACGCACTTATTGCTGAAATTGAAAATGCGCAATATGAGCAGGAAGCAGAAGCTGAAATCGATAATGACGATGAGGCAGAACTTCAACCTTCAGAAGATGACGTTGAAGAAGAGCCTGCTTTTGAGTCTACTGAAGCAGGTCAGGAAGATGCACAGGCAGAGAAATATCAGCCTGAAGAAGTTGATGCATTAGCTGACGAATTACTTGCCGAACTGGAAGGAACTGACAACGATGTGCCTGCAGAAGCAGAAGCAGAAGCAGAAGCAGAAGCAGAAGCAGAAGCAGAAGCAGAAGCAGAAGCAGAAGCAGAAGCAGAAGCAGAAGCAGAAGCAGAGTCCACGCCTGCGGATGTAGAAGAATTACTTGCCGGCATCGACGATGACGATAGCCTTGTGCCAGAGCCAGAGCCAGAGCCAGAGCCAGAGCCAGAGCCAGAGCCAGAGCCAGAGCCAGAGCCAGAGCCAGAGCCAGAGCCAGAGCCAGAGCCGGAAGAGTCGAATGACGGCAGTGCACTTGATGAGGCACTGGCAGAGTTCGACCGGCAGATGATGGACGATATTCCTTCTTTCGCCAGTATGGACACGCCTGCGTCTTCTGAGCGTTCAGCTCCGGAGGAACCTGCCGGTGACACAGAAGACAGTATCGATGACTTCAGCCTCGAGCAGGAGCAGGACGGTGAACTGCCACAAAAACCTGTGTCAGAAGAATACAATGAATTGTCTGACTTGCCGGGTCTGGATGACTGGCTGTCACAGGATCACAGCGAAGATCACAATTTACTTGATGAGCTTGAACAGGCTGATTTTGATGACCTGCTGGGTGGATTGGGCGATGACGAAGAAGCACAGACCGGCACTTCACCGGTCGCTCCGGACACAGCCGGGGGCAATGAACCGGCACCTCAGGAAAAGCCGGACATGTCACTGGGCAACCCGGATCTTGACCTTGAAGCGTTGTTGTCTGATCCGCAACAAAGCATTGACGATGACACCGAAGAAAATGACTTTCTTGATGTGGAAACTCTCATCAATGACAGTGATGACGACAGTGCCATTGATGATGATGCCCCGCTGGACCTGGATGTCAGCCTGTCTGACTTCTCTGGGATTGGCGAAGATGATGATGTTATCGACATCGACAAGGATGCCGGTCAGAGTGCAAATCTTGACCTCGCCCGTGTTTATGTCGAAATGGATGACTTTACCGCTGCCAGAGAACTGCTGAATGAAGTCCTTGAAAAGGGTAGCGAAGATCAGATTGAAGAAGCCAAAACAATCCTCGCCGGTTTAAGTTAGTGTCTGCGTGCTAACGCTTGCATCTGGCTAAGTGGCTGACTACACTTAGCCGGTTTTTTAGCGGGAGCAGAATTTTCATGGCAAGAATCGCCCTGGGCGTCGAGTATGATGGCGCAGCACACTATGGCTGGCAGCGTCAGCGTGAATTACCCAGTGTGCAGGGATATCTGGAAAAAGCACTGTCTGTGGTAGCCAATCAACCCATTGATGTGCAATGCGCCGGTCGTACTGATGCCGGCGTGCATGCCACCGGTCAGGTGGTGCATTTCGACTTTGACGGTGAACGTCCGGACCGTGCCTGGACAATGGGTGTGAATACCAACCTTCCTGATTCTGTCGCTGTGAGCTGGGTAAAAACCGTCAGTGATGACTTTCACGCCCGCTTCTCTGCAACCCACCGTCGCTACCGCTATGTGATTTATAATTCGCCGCTGCGCCCGGCGATTCTGCTGAACGGCGTTACCCACGAATACCAGGAACTGGATGCATCACTGATGCACGAGGCTGCTCAGGCGGTGATCGGCGAACAGGATTTCACCTCATTCCGTGCTGCTCACTGCCAGTCAAAAACGCCTTTTCGTAACGTTACCGGTGTATCTGTGTTTCGTCAGGGCCGCTATGTAATAGTCGAAATTCGTGCAAATGCATTTTTGCACCACATGGTGCGCAATATTGTCGGTTCACTCATTAAAGTAGGGTGTGGCGAACAGCCGGTAAGCTGGATTGCAGAACTGTTATCCGCGAAAGACCGTACACAGGCGGCTGCAACAGCAAAACCGAACGGACTGTACCTGGTCGATGTGACTTACCCGGACACATTCGGCATTCCCCGCCAACCGGCCGGGCCGTTGTTTCTGCCGGAAACCTGAAAGCCTGATGAGCAGTCGGTGAGTGGCTTGACTTCTTAGACCAGTTTTACTTTTTACCGGGTGCGGATATGTGGTCTAATACATGGCTAAATCGCGTTCTTTTAACACTGTGCACAAATAAAGACCAACGAAGCATAGTTACAGATAACAAGGATTCTCCTTACTATGAGCTGGATTCAAAAAATTCTGCCTAAAACTCAAACGTCCACGAAAGGTAACGTACCGGAAGGTGTGTGGACGAAATGTTCAAGCTGTCAGGCTGTGCTGTACAAGCAGGAACTGGAAAAGCTGCTGGAAGTGTGTCCCAAGTGTGACAACCATATGCGTATCAGCGCCCGTAAGCGTATTGATGCGTTTCTGGATACCGGTGACCGTAAAGAGCTGGGCGGAGATTTAGAACCTCAGGACGTTCTGAAATTCAAAGATTCCAAGCGCTATAAAGATCGCATCGTTGCGGCACAAAAAAGCACCAGCGAGAAAGACGCATTAATCGTGATGCAGGGCAAACTGAAAGGCATGCCGGTTGTGGTTGCCAGCTTTGAATTTGCCTTCATGGGCGGTTCCATGGCATCTGTTGTCGGTGCCCGTTTCGTGGCTGCTGTTAATGCCTGCCTTGAACACAACATGCCACTCATTTGTTTCTCTGCTTCCGGCGGTGCCCGTATGCAGGAAGCGCTGATGTCATTAATGCAGATGGCGAAAACCTCTGCTGCACTGGCAAAAATGAGCGAAAAGGGTTTACCTTACATTTCTGTGCTTACCGACCCTACAATGGGTGGTGTTTCGGCCAGTCTGGCTATGCTGGGTGACGTTAACGTTGCTGAGCCAAAAGCACTTATCGGTTTCGCAGGCCCGCGGGTTATCGAACAGACAGTTCGTGAAACCTTGCCTGAAGGTTTCCAGCGCAGTGAATTCCTGCTGGATAAAGGTGCCATCGATATGATTGTTGACCGTCGTAAAATGCGTGATAAATTACACGGCCTGTTAGAAAAGATGCATCGCCTGAATTAAGTGAATAAACAATCACCTTCTTTTACTGCGTCAGCGGATAACTCTCTGACGCAGTGGTTGGCTTACCTTGAGTCCATTCATCCCACAGCCATCGATATGGGGCTGACGCGGGTGAAGCAGGTCGCTGACAAACTCGCCTTAGATTTTTCAAACCAGACTGTCATCACCGTTGCCGGTACAAACGGCAAAGGCACTACTTGCCGCTTCATCGAACAAGCCTGCCTGGCGCAGGGTAAAACTACAGGTGTGTATTCCTCTCCCCATCTGCTGGATTACCGGGAGCGTGTACGCATCAATGGCGACATTGAAGCCGAAAGCCGGTACTGCGAAGCCTTCGCTGCAATTGAGCAGGCCAGAGGTGATATCAGCCTGACCTATTTTGAATTTGGTACGCTTGCCGCCATGCTGATGATGGTGAATGCCGGTGTCGACATTGCTATTCTTGAAGTAGGTCTTGGTGGCCGGCTGGATGCAACCAATATCGTTAAACCGTCTGTTGCTGTTATCACGACCATCGGTCTGGATCATATGGACTGGCTGGGAGATACCCGTGAAGCCATCGCCATTGAGAAAGCCGGTATCATGCGCAATAACGGCATTGCGGTAGTAGGAGAGCGCGAGCCGCCTTCAACGCTGGATGAGTACGTCAGTGAACATCAGGTTGATACCTGGTGGGCCGGCCGGACGTTCGGTACAGAGCAGCAGGGTGACATGTGGCGCTGGTATCATGAAGATGAGCAGACTGCCTGGTTGTCCATGCCGCAAATTCCGCTGCAAAACGTGGCAACAGCACTGGCAACATTGAAACGGCTGGGGTTGTTTCCTGACAACACCACACTGCAACAGCTTGTCAGTACTGTGAATGTACCCGGACGCAGACAAACCTTGTCCCAATCCCCTGAAGTGCTGGTTGATGTGGCCCATAATCCACAAGCCTGTGCATTAATGCGCGACTGGGCTGACAGCGGATTAGACGGTGAACTGCATATTGTTGCCGGTATGCTGGCAGATAAATCACTGGCCGCCACGCTGGATGAACTGGCGGGCGTAAAGGCGAAGTGGTACCTTGGTAATACCAGCGGGCCAAGAGGCTTAAGTGGCAGTACTTTAATGTCTCACTTACAGCCACATCAGCGGGTACATGCCAATGCATTTGATTCGGTAACCGCAGCTTATAAAGCAGCCCGTGAAGCAGCAAATGAGAATGACCGCATCCTGGTATTTGGTTCTTTTCTTACCGTTGCGGATGTATTAACGTTTCACAAGGACAGTAGTATCCAATAGGAGTAAACAGTGACCCCGGCGTTACATAACAGACTGGTCGGCACCGTTATTCTGGTCGCGCTGGCAGTCATTTTCCTGCCAGATTTTCTCGACAGAAAAAAAGAAACGAATCAGGACGAATTTGTCAGTGTGCCGGCTACGCCGGCGAAAAAGCCTATTGTGGATCCCGAGCCGTTTCCTGTAGACCGCGTTGCGGGTGTCACCCAACGTCCGCTGGAAGTGGTCGATGAGCCTGCGGTTGATGATGAAGCTGCACAGGTTGCTGCATCGTCAGAAAAAGCACAGCAAGCTATTGAAGACGACCTGGCCCGTCAGACAGTGGTGGAGCAGCCTGCGCCGGAAGCCGTTGAAGGTAGCTGGGTGGTGCAGCTTGGCAGCTTCCGCCACCAGAAAAACGTAAAGCAATTACTCGTAAAACTTGAACAGGCCGGCTACCGTGCCTTCAGCCGCCCTGTGGAAACCCGTTCCGGTCCGCTGACGAAAGTGTTCGTCGGACCAGATACCGACAAAGCAAAATTACAAAAAGCAGTGCCGCATTTGCAGGAGATCACCGGACTGAAAGGGAAGGTGGCTACATTCAACGCCGAATAGCTTCCGGCGGCAGGTGGCAAGTTTTTCTTACTCAGGCGGGAAGTTACCCGGTCCGCGTTAAGATTACACATTGGTAATCTCCGGGGCTTCTGTTAGAATGCGCGCCATCTCGCAGCGGGGCAGTCACACTGCGTGCTTAACGACAGACGGGTAGTATAACGCTTCATGAATTGGGTTGATTTTTCCATTCTCGGTATTATCGCGGTTTCAACGCTGATAAGTCTGATGCGTGGCTTTGTGAAAGAAGCCATTTCCCTGGTTGTCTGGTTCGGTGCACTTTTTATTGCCAGTGAATTTCATGCCGATCTTGCTGTCTATTTCACGCAAATAGACGACGAGGTGCTGCGCAATGGTGCTGCAATCGTTGTTCTCTTTATTGTTACTCTGGTACTGGGTGGTTTATTTAACCACGTTGTCGGCCAGTTAGTACAAGCTTCAGGATTATCCGGCACAGACCGGGCGTTAGGCGCAATTTTCGGCGCTTTACGTGGCGTACTGATTGTAAGCGCACTATTGTTCTTTATGGATACGTTTACCGATGCAGCAAAAGCCGTTTGGTGGAGCCAGTCTCTGCTGATACCGGAATTTGGTGTCATCATAGAGTGGTTTTTCACCTTCGTGAAAGGCAGCTCCAGTTTTCTAAAACCCGCTTGATATAGGTAAAGCAAATGTGTGGTATTGTCGGAATTGTTGGTAAAACACCTGTTGCTCAGTCACTCTATGATGGACTGACAGTGTTACAGCATCGCGGACAGGACGCTGCTGGTATCATTACGATCGAACAGAATCGATTTAATCTGAGAAAAGCAAATGGCCTGGTGCGGGATGTTTTCCACACGCGCCATATGAAGCGTCTGTCAGGAAATATGGGTATCGGTCACTGCCGTTATCCCACCGCAGGCACATCAAGCTCTGCTGAGGCACAGCCTTTCTACGTGAACTCACCTTTCGGTATCGCGTTTGCGCATAACGGTAACCTTACCAATGCACACGAACTGCAGGACGAAGTGTTCCGTATTGCCCGCCGTCACATTAATACCTCTTCAGATTCTGAACTGTTATTAAACATTCTGGCTCATGAGCTGCAGCAGGTTGCCGACTTAACCGTAACTGCAAAAGATATTTTCAAAGTGGTCACTACCGTCCATAAGAAGATCCGCGGTGCCTATGCCGTGGTTGCTGCGATTATCGGACAGGGCCTGGTAGCTTTCCGTGACCCTAACGGTATCCGTCCTCTGGCACTGGGCAAGCGCATTACAGAAATGGGCGAAGAATACATGGTTGCTTCTGAGAGCGTGGCTCTGGATGCGGTAGGTTTTACCTTCATCCGTGACGTAGCGCCGGGCGAATGTGTATACATCACCGAAAAAGGTGAACTGCATACCCGGCAGTGTGCTGAAGTACCGGCCACTTCTCCGTGTATTTTTGAATTTGTTTACTTTGCCCGTCCTGATTCATTCATCGATGGTATTTCTGTTTATGCTTCCCGCGTCAACATGGGGCGTAAGCTGGGTGAGAAAATTGCCCGCGAGTGGGCAGACCTCGATATCGATGTGGTTATTCCTATTCCGGAAACCTCCATGGATGTGGCGCTGCAAATCGCCAATACCCTTGAGTTACCGTACCGTCAGGGCTTCGTGAAAAACCGTTATATCGGCCGTACCTTCATTATGCCGGGACAGACCATGCGTAAGCAGTCTGTACGCCGTAAACTGAACGCAATTTCTTCAGAATTTAAAGGCAAAAACGTACTGCTGGTAGATGACTCTATTGTACGGGGCACCACGTCCGGTCAAATCATCGAAATGGCCCGGGAGTCAGGTGCGAAGAAAGTTTACTTTGCTTCTGCTGCTCCTGAGATCCGTTTCCCGAATGTGTATGGTATCGATATGCCGTCTGCCAACGAACTGATTGCCTACGGCCGTGAGATTGACCAGATTGCTGATCTTATTCAGGCTGACGGACTGATTTTCCAGGACATTGAAGATCTTGTTGAAGCGGTACGGGAAGAGAATCCTGAAATTCAGCGCTTTGAAACATCAGTATTCGACGGTAATTACATTACTGCTGATATTGACCAGGATTACCTTGAGCGTATCGATATTGCCCGTGGTGAAGCGTCTAAGAGCGGTCCTGTGGTGCAGGCAGAATTGTCTAATCTGGAAATGCACAATATGGATTCTGACAACTAAGCCGGGAATCCGCGCACCAAATAAAAAGACCGCTCTCAGAGCGGTCTTTTGCTTTCGGATATGGATGAAATTTAATGATCAGTGCACGTATACCGGACCGAAGCCCATACTCCACATGATCACGGTGCTGGCCATTAAAATAGCCAGAAGTACCAGCCCGCACGTCACTACAGAGCTGGCATAAATGAAACCTTTACCATCCGGTATATGCATCATGATTGGCGTACCTGAATAAAGCAGGTATACAGAGTAGGCGAGTCCGACCAGACCTACTGTCATCACGAACCAGAGTTCCGGATAAAGACCAGCAAACCCGGTCATAAATAATGGTGTCGCCGTATATGCTGCAAGATCTAAAGACTCTGTATAATTGGGCTTGGCGTCAAACGCATTAGCAAGCTCATGAATCATGTAGGTAAGAATAAGCACACCGGCTATCAGGCCAAAATACATGCCCACTGCCAGCATTGCTGCGCTTTGCTCGGTCAGTTTTATTAGATCACCGGCACCGATACTCCAGCCAAGGTGTGCGCCGGAATAATACGTGACCAGTGAAGGTATCAACGCAATAACCCCGATATGACTAAGGGCATATACACAACTTTCATGTCGTCTGTCTATGTCCTGCCATTCTTCGCGGGGATGAGTGTATATGCCGAGCAAGTGATTCAATATCATATTTTCACCTTATTGTTACCGGCGCTGCATGCAGCGTTGATCATATTTATGTTTGTTTATGGTTAATATAATTAACATTAATTTTACAATTAGTGTTGATCATGTTTGGTGCAGGGTCAAATATTTTTTGCTTAAAAAATGTTCAGTTTTGTGAGTGGTTGAATTTACTGAAGATATTAAAGCGCAGAAAATCGGGGCCGTAAGGAAATATCCGGCCCGAATTAGTTAGAAGGGAAGAAACAGACGTTGTTTACGGTTGCTTGAGCGGAAAATGTCCGAGAACTTTGGTTATCTGGCCTTTTTCATCCGCCAGCCCCACGCCCACAGCTTTTACATAACCGGTTGCAGAGGGGGGAGAGGCAGCAAAGTGCTTTTTCATCGCTGGCAGGGCGGGTGATGCTTCTGCGGCCAGCAATGTCATATGCGGCTCAAATTGTGCAAAAACATTAGGGCTGCCATATTGTTCGAACACCGCCTTCTTTTGCGGATAGGCATTAACCCACGCAGGCAGTGGCGCTGAAAGATCTCTTAAAGGGGACAAGGCATTTGTCAGTTTATCTGCCAGATGTTGAAGTTTAGTTTCTTTCACCGCATCGACAAATACCCAGTTCCCTGCGGTTACCGTAAATCCCTCAGCTTTCAGGGGCACAGCCAGTTGTGTGGTTGTGAGCATTTCCACTTTCGCCAGTAAACCGGGAATCGCGGCTTCGTCGTAAGTGGTAAGGTACAACGTAATATGAACAGGAAACCCCTGTTCGTAAAAGCTCTCCATACCGTTCTGCTTCAGTTTATCGCTTACAGAGGCAACCGTCTTTTCTATGTTCGTAGACAGTACAGCAAAAACATTAACAGACACACTTTTTGCCAGCGCAGCAAAAGACAGTAAACAACCTGACAAGATTGCAATGATGGACACACTTAATTTCAACGGCTTATCTCATGATGTAGAATAACGAAAACCCTTTCAAATACCGGCAGTCAATCTGTTGGTGATCAGCAGGGAGTGGCAGGCATCAACGCTACTTGAAACAGCGCTTTCCCACAAGTCTGATACTTCAATGAATGCTAAGGATAAACATGGAAAAACACATTTTCTTGTGCCGTCATGGTCAGACTGAATGGAACCGTGACAAGAAATTGCAGGGGCAGCTGGACAGCCCGTTGACAGAAAAAGGACGGGCACAGGCGGCTGAACTGGCGGCAAAAGCCGGGAACTGGGATATCGATCTTGTCGTCAGCTCACACCTTGGCCGCGCGAAAGATACCGCTGCAATTTGTGCCACCTCGCTGGGGCAGACCCATAAAGTGTACGAAGGTTTCTGCGAACGTAACTTTGGTGAATGGCAGGGAAAGGAAACCAGCGGACTTGCAGCCTATCAGGCATTTAAAGAACACCGGTATACCCGTCCTGATCTTATGCCTGACAACGGCGGTGAAAGTGCCAACATGGTAACCGAACGTTTTATGACAACTTTTCACTCACTGGTGAACAGCGAAACGGCTTCCCGTATTCTTATTGTCAGTCATGGTGATGCGATGGCCTGTATCGCCCGCAGTTTCGGTGAAGGCCGTACTATTGATAATTGTGGCGGCATGTTGCTGGGTTGGCAAAATGGTAAACTGCACTGGCAGCAGTGGATCGACTAAAAATACCCGGCGGATTTGTGATAGGATCCGCGCCCGGCGGCGCCCTGAAGGGCGCTGTCTTTATTTAACTGATATATATTAACCTTAAAAAGCAGTGCTGGCCGCAGATGAACGAATTACTCGCACCTATCCATTCATTTTTACAGTGTGAAACCCCTGATGCCTGGGTTGAAAAAGCCGCGGAAAAAGACAATCTGGCGGTGGTACTGACTGATCATTTGATTTGCGAGCTAAAAGCCGCGCAAAGTGCCATGTTTCTTATCCGTCGCTATGCGGTAGATAAGGAAAGCGGCGATGCCTTACTGGCATGGCTGAAGCCTTTTGAAGACTTTGCGTACCGGAAAGAAGGCGACTGGCAGTCACTGCTTAAACATAACAAATTGTCGAAATCGATCATTCCCAAGTCCGGCACACCTTACGGCCAGGATCTCATTGATAAAATGGTGCTGCTTATCAAAGAGGAACTGCATCATTTTTTCCAGGTACTGGAAATCATGAATGAGTACGACATTCCTTATGAAAATATCGCGTCAAGCCGCTATGCAAAAGGATTACTGCGTCACGTGCGTACTCATGAGCCGGCAGCCCTCACAGATAAACTCATTTGCGGCGCGTACATTGAAGCCCGTTCCTGTGAGCGTTTTGCAAAATTGGCCCCCCATGTTGATAAGCGTCTGGGCGATTTCTATATTTCGTTACTTCGCTCGGAAGCCCGACATTATCAGGATTATCTGACACTGGCAGAAGAGATTGCCGGTGAGGATATTGCTGAACGTATTGCTTTTTTCGGTGAGGTCGAAGGTGAACTGATAACCTCACCGGATGAGGATTTTAAATTCCACAGCGGTTTACCCGTATAGAGAAACCCCGACTGCTGGCTTCAGTAGCAAGAATACCTTCACCAGTCTACGGGGCAATTTGTGCAGTCTGCCATGTATGTTCCCTGAAAAGTGGCGAAATGAATACGTGTTCCGGTTAAGTCAGCGCGGGACAAATTGGCGTCATTCAGCTTGGCTTCCTGAATGTTTGCGTTCGTCAGATCGGCGCCTGCGAGTTGAATCTTATTCATCCAGACCCTTTCCATGCGGGCATTCCGCAGGGTCACTCCGTTGAGTTTTGCGCCCGACATTCTCGCCTGGTCGAAATTGACGCCGGTCAGGTCAGCGCCGTTGAAATTAACGCCCTGAGCGAACAGGGAGAAGCCGGTGGCTCCTTCAAGATTGGCCCCGGTTAAGGTGGAAGTACGTAGATCACTGTGATTCAACGACACCATCGCCAGGTTTGCTTTGTCCAGTTTACTCTTTTTGAAGGTTACGTAGCTGAGATCAGCATGACGCAGATCTGCACCGCTGAAATTGACATTTGTGAACACGGAGCCGGACAAATCCATATGGCGCAAATCAGCACCGGACAAATCAGCATTATTGCATTGTGTTCCCTGAGTCAGTTTGCAACCGTCAATTTCGGCCACGTCATCATCAAAAGGCAAAGGCTCTGCGTGGCTCAGAGTGGCAGCAAAGCAGAACAGAAAATACAAGGGTTTCATAAGTCACTCCATGGAAGCGGGGCCGCAGCCCCGCCGGGTATGATTAACGTTTAGCGACTTTGTCGAAGTTTGGTAATTTGAATACCCAGAATGAACCGCCTTGTGCGACAGGCTTGGTCAGTTCTGCCATATCGCCACCCCACAGTGGTACAGCACCGCCGTAACCTGAAGCGAAACCGATATATTGCTCACCGTCCATTTCCCAGGTGATCGGGCAGGAAACGATGCCTGAGCCTGTCTGAAACTTCCACAGTTCTTCACCGGTTTTCTCATCAAACGCTTTGATGAAGCCATCGCCGGTACCTGTGAAAATTAATCCGCCTTTCGTGGCCAGAACGCCGGCCCATAATGGCAGTTTCTCTTTATGCGTCCATTTTATTTCACCGGATACAGGGTCTACTGCACGCAACACGCCTACATGGTCGTCAAACAGAGTTTTAATTCTGAAGCCCTGACCAAGGTATGCATTACCTTTTACGTAGTTAACTTCTTCTGTCCAGTAATCTTCTTTCCAGTGGTTTGCGCCCAGATAGAACCAGCCGGTGTTCTGACTGTATGCCATAGGGTTCCAGTTCTTTCCGCCCAGGAATGGAGGGGAAACTTCAATTGATTTTCCTTTCTCTTCGCCAGGTTCCGGCAGAGGCGGACGTTGTCCTTCTACTTCAACCGGGCGACCTGTATCGGGGTCGATGTGCGTAGCCCAGGTAATTTTGTCTACAAACGGGAAGCCTTTGATGAATTCGCCGTTCTCACGGTCTACTACATAGAAGAAGCCATTGCGGTCGGCGTGAGCAGTTGCTTTAACTGTTTTGCCGTTGTCATCGTATTCAAACAGTACCAGCTCGTTGTTCCCGGAGAAATCCCAGGCATCATTTGGCGTATGCTGATAGAACCATTTCACTTCACCGGTAGTAGGGTCTACACCAACCTGACCTGAGGTGTACAGGTTATCCCAGTTGCGCGGATCATCGCCTTTTGCTGTACGCTTCCATGTATTCCAGGGGGCCGGGTTACCTGCACCGATAATAATGGTGTTTGTTTCTACATCGAAGCTGGCACTCTGCCATGGCGCACCGCCACCGTGATGCCAGGCTTCAACCAGTTCGCCGTTTTCATCACGTGGCCAGGTAGGCGCATTTTCATCACCGGTGGGGGTACTGTCTTTACCGTTCAGCCGGCCCATGTGACCTTCAACAAAGGGGCGCATCCACACTTCTTCGCCGGTCAGCGGGTCACGGGCGAACAGTTTGCCTACCACACCGAATTCATCGCCGGAGGAGCCGTGGATCAGCAGGACTTTGCCAGTTTTCTGATCTTTTACCAGTGTCGGCGCACCTGTCATGGTGTAACCGGCGCGGTAGTCTTCAAAACGTTTTTTCCATTCCACTTTACCGGTGTGACGGTTCAGTGCCACGATACCGGCATCCAGCGTACCGAAATACACCATGTCGCCGTAAATGGCTGCACCACGGTTAATCACGTCACAGCAGGGGCGGATCCCTTCAGGCAAACGGTGAGAATAAGTCCACTTTCTTTCGCCGGTTCTGGCATCAAAGGCGAAAATACGGGAATAACTGGCGGTCACATAAACAACGCCGTCATAAACCAGTGCCTGAGACTCCTGGCCCCGCTGCTTTTCGTCACCAAAGCTCATGGTCCATGCCGGTGTCAGCATGTGCACGTTGTCTTTGTTAATCTTGTCCAGTGAACTGAATCGCTGTGCTTCCGGACCCATACCGTACATCAGTACATCTTCTGTGGTACTGGCATCGTTCTCAATATCATCCCAGGTGACGCCTTTAGCCTGAGTATATTGACTGGCAAGTGCGCTGCTCACGAGAATAGCAGACAGCAACAGTTTTTTAGTGGTGTTCTTAGGTGTAATAGTCATAGCGTACCTTTGCTATTTGTTTATGAAGTGTTAACAGTATGCGAGCAGCAGGGGGCAGGGAGAATAGACTTTTGCCCGAAGTAAGGCGGGAATAATTCCCGATTTGAAGCGGGATTTATCCCGTCAGAGAAACAAGGTTACAGAAGCTGATATCTGTCACGAAATAAGTAAAAAAAAGGCTAACCACAAAGGGTTAGCCGGAATAGGGTGTGAGCTGTTGAACCTCACTAAACCGAAAGGTTGGTCGAACAATGCAGCCTTCGATTTAGAGTAAGTGTGACGTAAATGGCGTCTGGTAACCACGGAACTTTTCCCGGTTTTGGCAGGAGCAATTCCCGAACTTTACGGGTTCATGACGCCACCTTTACATAACCGTTGTCGATGGCGAGATGAACCAGTTCAGTACTGGTTTTTACCTGAAGTTTACTTTTAAGCTGGGTGATGGCATTGGAAACCGTTTTGTCTGAAATATTCAAATCTTCTGCAATCCGTGTCCGTTTCTGGCCCTTTGCTACGCCCATGAACACATCGAATTCACGGCGGGTGAGCTGGTCGAAAATATCTTTCTTCTCACTGTAAGCATATGACGCAAGATTAATGGCCAGTTCGTGTTCAATATAAGTGCGTCCGGCCATTACAGTTTTTACCGCATCAAGCATTATTTCCGGTCTGCAACGTTTACTGATATAACCGCTGGCACCGGTATGCATTGCCCGGTTAACAATAGAGGCCTCGTCAAACATACTGAAAAATATGATTTTCAGTCCCGGCCAACGGCTGAGGAAGCGTGGAGCCAGGTTCAGACCACTAGCCTGCTCCAGGTTAATGTCCAGAATCATTACGTCCACATCATTCTGCGTCATACATGTCATCGCCTGGCGGGCATTTTCCGCCTCGTGAATCGTGGCTTCCGGCAGCATCATTGACAGCAGGGCACCGTATCCCTGGCGTACAACAGCGTGATCATCAACAAGTAATATGTGCATGACTGCTCTTCTCCGTTCCGGCCGTCAAAGGAACAACAACCTGAATACGTGCTCCTTCTTCGAAATTGTCTTTTGCAAAATGCCCACCCGTAAGACGGGCTCTGTCACGCATGGATGCCAGTCCCAGTCCGTCGGAACATTCTGATTGTTCAGCAAATCCGGTACCGTTGTCGGTGATATTCAATGTCATGACGTTTTGCGTCAGGGTGAGCGAAACGTGCACTTTTGAAGCATGGGCATGTCGTGCAACGTTGCTCAGCGCTTCCTGGGTGATGCGGTACAGATGCATGTCCCTCTCAATATTTTTTTCCGGGCTGAGGTCGGGAAGGGAGCAAGTAACATCAATATTGTGAATTTCTGACCAGCGTTCCAGCATTTCCCGCAGGGCGGAAACCAGGCCCATTTTATTCAGTGTGACGGGGTAGAGTTTATTAACCAGTTGCCGTATGCCGGACTGTATTTCTGCACATTGCTCGCCAAGTAAAGTGGCTGTGCGTTCTATGAATTTCGGGCTTTGTGTTTGCTGGCGCAACATGTAGCTTTGTACACGGATTCCGGTTACCAGCTGGCCCAGATTATCGTGTAATTCACGGGCGAGATTCTGGCGTTCGTGCTCTTGCAGGGAAGCCAGTTTATTTCTCAGTTGCTGTACTTTGTTTTCTCTTTCTTCAAGTGCAGAAGCCATCAGCTGGGTATGGGTAACCACACTGTCAATTTCTTCAATATCGCTGTGTTCAACGTCAACACGATAATTGCCATTCGCTACTTTACTGAGAGCTGAACTCAGTGCCTGTAAAGGCTTCATTCTTGACTGAACCACGATGTGCATTACGCTGAGAGTGAATAAAAGTGAAATCGCCAGTAAACCGAAAACCTGATAGACCGTGGTCAGGATCTCTTCCCGTTCAGCAGCGGGGTTAGCAAACAGAAATAGTTGCCGGCGGGGATCTTCCGGATGACTGAACACACTTACAGGTTCTACGGGAAAAAATGAAACATCCGGAGAATTAAGTGTTGAACCGGCCGGAGAATCGATTGCGAGGGCTGTAAGGTGACGGCTTTGCTGCAAGGCTGCTTCTATGGTTGCAAAGTCAACGTTTTGTTCAACCAGCGCATCAGCCAGTGCCAGTGATGCGTTAATTTCGGTGGCAACATCTTTTGTTGCCTGACTGTACATGATGAAAGCCAGCACTATTCCTGATATCAAATAGATACCTGTGATTGTAAGTGTAATTCTGCTGGTTGCTTTCATCGTTCTTTCGTACCTGAAGCCATAATGTATTTTAGTCAGTATCAGGTCAAAATTGCCTTGCCACTTTAGCTACAGATTTATAGTACTTTGGTAGGAAATGCTTCAGAGCCGGATTAAGGACAACAAAAAAGGAGCGCGATGCGCTCCTTTCATATGTAGTGGGATTGACCCCGCCGGATACCGGATTTATTGCGGGGCAGGGCCGGCACCATTTGATTTCGTTTCAGTGGTCGTGCCGGGTTGAGAGGTAAGGGCTGCAACCATAGCATTGTCGCCTTTTAATAAATCGGTGAGTGAACCACCGGCTTTATCTACCAGACCGACTTCCCGTAACAGAGCATCGACAACCGGTGCGTTGGCACGGTAATTCAACGCTGCCTGCGTGACCTGATCGGCCATACTGCCATTTCCGGTACTTACTGTGCCTTCTGCACCCCCGGCGGCATTACTGATCCCGTAGCCCTGCAGAATTTTAATGCCTTCAATATTTTCCAGTGGCTTCACGGCGCTGGCGATTATTTCAGGCAGGACTTTCAGAATTGCCAGTGCTTTTTGCAGCTCAATCTGTTCGTTTTTCAGAGTGTTTTCAGCATCGTACAGCGCCTGTTTACCCGCCGCTTCTACTGCCAGTACTTTTTCATCTGCCTGCGCCTGCAGCATTTTCGCATCTGCTGTGGCTTTGGCTTCAGTTAAAATGGCTTCAGCCGCATTCTCCGCCGCTTCTTTTTTCGCCTGAGCTTCTACGGTAATGCCCACTGCTTCCCGTTCCGCTTCTTTACGGGCGTCAATCACTTCAATTTCCATGCGACGCTTAGCTTCTGCAACCTGACGGGCTGTGGTTACCGCTTCTTCTTTCTCTACCTTAGCCTTTTCAGCTTCTGCTGCTTTAGCTCGTGCGGCAGACTCTTCTTCTGATTTGGTAGCAACCGCAATTTGTTTAACCTGTTCGGCTACTTCGACGTCCTGCTGCTGGGCAATACGGGCTTCTTCCAGTGCTTTGCGCTTGGCAATTTCACGGGTTTCCAGCTCACGGGACTTGTCAATTTCAGCTGCTTCAACGGCTTTTTCTTTGGCAATGCCGGCTTCACGTTCTTCCCGTTCTTTTTGCTCCCGCTGTTTAGCGATTTCAGCTTTTTGCTCCTGACGCTTAAACTGCAAAACCTGCTCCTGCATCAGTCGGGCTTCTTCTTCTTCCCGTTTAATATTCAGCGACTCTTTTTCCGCTTCCAGATTGCGGGTTTCAATCTTGACGCGGTTTTCCTGCTGGATATCGTTGGTTTCTTTACGCTTCTCTTCAATGATTTTTGCAAGACGGGCACGACCTTCAGCATCAAAGGCATTGTTCTCATTGAAGAAATCCAGGTCGGTCTGATCGAAGCCGGTTAAACTTACCGATTCCAGTTCCAGACCATTTTTCTCAAGATCGTTTGCAACACTCTGCTGCACTTTCTGGACGAAATCTGCACGCTGTTCATGCATTTCCGTCATTGTCATTTCTGCAGCCACGGCGCGAAGTACGTCTACAAACTTAGACTCCATCAGCTTTTTCACTTCTTCGGCCCGGGTTGTACGGGTACCTAAAGTTTGTGCCGCCATGGAAATGCCGCTGGCACTGGGCGCTACACGTAAATAAAAGTCGGCTTTTACATCCACCCGCATGCGATCTTTGGTGATCAGCGCATCTTTCTGGGTTTTTTCTACCTCGATACGCAGGGTGTTCATGTTCACGGGAATGATTTCGTGCACCACCGGCAGCACAATCGCGCCGCCATCTTTAATGACTTTTTCACCGCCCAGACCGGTTCTGACGAAGGCAGTTTCTTTAGTGGCCCGTTTATAAAGCTTGGCGAAAATAAGACCAATGGCCAGCAGGGCGATAACGACAACAAGCCCGATAATGAGAACGGCGGGCAGATTATTAGCAGAGTAGGTTTCCATATTTACAACTTCCTTATTGCTGCAGGGTTATTTATATCGGGTAGCAAGCCAACTATGCAGGCTTTTCTTTACGAGGATGATTTTTTCTCCGCGGGTGAAGGTTTCATCACTTTCAAAAGGCTCAACCAGTACATAGTGAACCTGGCGGTAACGATCAGTAAATTTCGCTTCCGCCGGACTGCCGTTACGGGCAACGCCTATGGTGATTTCTCCTACAGCGCCAACAAATTCATCATTGTCGATGGCACTGCTTTCATTTTTTGGTAACAGACCTGCCAGTGCGCTGCCAAGCCGGCCGGTGAGGGGCAGGGAAACGAAAATAGCGATTGGAACACCAGCCGCCGGCGGTAAGAAGCGTCCACCCAGAAAGCTGGCGTAAGACAGATTCAGTATGTAGCCGGTGAGTCCGAACAGGGTAAGAAGCAGAATGAACCAGATCATCACCGGTAATTTGTCCAGCGACAGCCAGTTGGTAAGGGCGGCCAGCCCTGACACAGACTCACCACCGCCAAGGTCGGGTTCAGGCATATCGTCGAAAATGCCTAATAAACTGATCCCCAGTGCCATGCCGAGTAGTTCAATAATGAACAGTAAGATGACAATGCCAACTGCTGCACTGAACAGAAAGTTGGCATCATGAAAGAAGAATGTGGACATTTTTTCACCATCCTTGATGAATCCTGATTGCTATTTTTATAACACATTCTTATCAAATTGCGAGGAGTTTACAACGATCTTTAGTGCAGGTGAGATCCCTCAAGGGCTTCACCGCTGGCATTGTAAAAACCACTGGCACCGGCTTCTATAAAGCCCTGGTGTACCATGTTGGTGAGAAACGGATCGGTATGATCATCGCCAATATCGGCATAATCAGTTGTCTGATATCCGTAGCGACTTGCAAAAAATGCGTTGATGCCTGCCTGTTCATGAGACAGCGATTGCTGTTGCCAGTGCATTTTCTGTTCGCCTTTAGTCACAGTGAACGAGACAATCAGTTGCAGGTTGTCTGCCCATACCAGCTCGATATACCCGTTTTCACTGCCGGCAGTATAACGGGTACGGATATCGCAGCCTGACCCTTGTGAATCCTGTTTCTCCAGCCCGTCGATAAAGGCCTGCTTAACCAGTTGATTGCGGTATTCCCAGTCGTTATCAACGCGACCATGAATATTTTCGCCGGGCTGATATTCAATGCCCCGTTTGTGAGCATCAAAAAAGCGCGTTTGTTTTACCCGTTCATGCACATGTTCCCAAACCTGCGTGATGTCGCTGGCAGGATACTGGTGTGCTACCACATCAGGTTTTCGCCATAAGGTCAGTGAACGGCTTCGAACTTTGTCGTTGGTCGTCTCAGTAAGGGTATAGTCTGCTTTCACCCAGTTCTTTTCAGCATCACACTGAGCCGGTTCTTCAGACGTTGCGGCAGTTACCGCTGAAGTAAACAGAGTGGATGCGGATAAGAGCAGTCCGCAGAGAAGAGTGTGAGATTGTTTCATTATTTATTACCAGCAAAAAAGGGACGACCAGACGGACGTCCCTGTATTCAGAGCTTATTGTTACTCGATAGCCGCTTCTGCGTCATCAATCAGACTTCCGGCAAAATCCATCACATGGAAGATAACGCTTTGCTCGTTAGTGCTGTTGACGAGGAATGCGCCAGGGCCTTTTGCATAAATGCCAACGTCTTCACCTGAGTGAGTTTCAGATGAAAGCGGGATTAAAGACTCCTGGTGGAAACCGGCAGCAGTGGTATCAACATCTGCCAGATCCTGACGGCCGGCGTTGACATCATAGTTGTAGATTTCGTCTGCATCGGTTTCGGTACCCAGGTCACGGAAGCCGTTACCGTTCATGTAACCAACCGTGGTGTATGGCATACCGTCAGCTGCAGTTGCTGCTTCGTCTGCGCCTACGTTAACCACTTTGCCCAGAATCGGATTCCCTCGTTTTGGATAACCGGCAATGGTAAATACGTGGCCGTGGTCGGCAGTGACAATGATTAATGTATCTTCATCATCCGTTAACTCATCAGCTACAGCTACCGCATCAGCAAGGGCAATTGTATCGGTCAGTGCACCGTAGGCGTTACCGGCGTGGTGGGCATGGTCAATACGACCGGATTCCACCATCAGGAAGAAGCCGTCATCGTTGTTATCCAGAATCTTAATAGCTGCTTCTGTCATTTCACTGATTGACGGTTCACCGGCTACATCGTTACCGCGGTCTGCGTCGTATTGCATGTGCGACTCATTGAACAGGCCGAAAACACGTTCAGTGGTTTCTGTGTCGAGTCCGTCAAAACCGGCCTGGTCGTACAGGTAAACACCATTGGGATATTGCGCTGACCATTCTGCGGTCAGATCACGTCCGTCTGTACGGTCACCTTCAACAGCGCTGACAGCGTCAGGGCTGTTAAACGCAGCATCTTTAGGCAGGAATGAGCGGCGGCCGCCGCCCATAACGACTTCGATACCGTCAATGTCAGCACCGAAACGTGCTTCTGTAGCTGCTTCAAAACCAACCAGCTGCGCAGCAATGTCGGTACAACCGGCAGTAATGGCCTCAGCAGGCATGTCGCCATCGTCTTCCCAGTTACGGTCAGCTGATTTGGCGTAAGTCGCTGCAGGTGTAGCGTGAGTGATACGTGCAGTAGACACGATACCGGTAGATTTCCCGGCCAGTTCCGCCAGTTCCAGCGCCGTTACCAGCTCATTACCGGCAACGGTGCTGCAGTCACCGCGAACAATATTTTCGTTTACACCAATTACGCCAACATCGGTTTTCACGCCGCTCATCATTGCGGTCATGGTACCCGCTGAGTCTGGTGTTTGTGCATCAACGTTATAGGTTTTTGATAAACCGGCGAAAGGGAAGCGGTCGAAACTCAACTGGTTCTCTTCACCGTTGTCACCGTTCATCTGGCCTTCCATGATACGTGCTGCTGTCACAGTAGACACGCCCATACCGTCACCGACGAACAGGATAACGTTTTTCGCTTTACCTTTCAGCGATGCAACAGCCGCTTCCACAGAAGCATGTTTGGTCACGGTGGTATTGCTGGTAATAGTCTGAACGCCGTCCACAGAGGTTGTGCCGGTGGCATTCAGCCAGGTGGTCTTGGCCGCTTCAACTTCCGCCTGACCGGCTACGAAATATTCGTTGTTCAGGCTGGTCAGCAACTCACTGGTTGCCACTTCTGCATTAGCCGGTACACACACATAACTGGTTTCAGAAATTTCGCTGTCGCTTAACGCGCCGTCACCGTCGGCATCAAGGCCTGAATCAAAACGTACGCCACTGTTCGGGCAGTTTGCATCGCCGGTGGCCAGTTCAGTTTGTACCGTCAGGCTGTTTAATCCGTTACTGCCGTCAGTACCGTCAGCGCCATCATCACCGTCAAGAGAACAAGCGGTCAGGCCGGCCATGGCCATGGCTAAAAGGCTATATTTAAATACTTTCATGATGTCCTCTTCTTATTCTTCAATCAGTCCGAGAGACTGGTTAATCAGGTGGAATACAACGCTTTGCTCAATGACACCCTGAATTAACTGGCTGCCTGGGCCTGTGCCGTGCAGGGCAATGTCTTCACCGGAGTGAGTTTCTGAAGACAGCGGGATAAGCGCTTCCTGGTGGTAGCCTGCAGCAGTGGTATCCACGCTGGTAATATCCATACGGCCAGCATTGATTTCTTCGCTGTAGATAGCGTCAGAATCGGTTTCTGTACCTAAATCGTTAAAGCCGAAACCATTCATGTAGCCCACAGTGGTATAAGGCATGCCGTCAGCAGCAGTAGCCGCTTCATCAGCACCTACGTTAACCACTTTGCCCAGGATCGGGTTACCGCGCTTAGGATAGCCGGCAATAGTAAACACGTGGCCGTGGTCAGCCGTGACCAGAATCAGTGTTTCTGATGGATCGGTATTCGCTACCGCAGCTTCGATAGCCTGCTCAAACGCCAGTGTTTCAGACAGTGCACCGGAGGCATTGCCTGCATGGTGAGCGTGGTCGATACGACCTGATTCCACCATCAGGAAGAAGCCTTTGTCGTTGTTATCGAGAATGTCGATTGCTTTAGAAGTCATCTCTGCAATGGAAGGCTCACCGGCAACATCGTTGGCGCGGTCTGCCTCGTACTGCATGTGAGATTCGTTGAACAGACCAAACAGACGGGTCGTGGAAGCGGCATCCACCGCATCGAATCCGGCCTGATCGGTTACGTAAACACCATCGCTGTACATTTCCTGCCACTCAGCAGTCAAATCACGGCTGTCAGTACGGTCGCCTTCTGTTTCACTTACCGCGTCATTGCTGTTAAACGCAGCATCATTCGGCAGGAAGTGACGGCGGCCGCCGCCCATGGCAACATCAATACCGTCAACGTCTATACCGGTGTAACGGCTTTCCAGATAATCTTCAAAATGTACCAGCTGGTCGGCAATGTCAGCACAACCGGCTGTGACTGCCGCTTCCGGCATATCAGATACGTCTTCCCAGTTGCGGTCTGCTGATTTGGCATAAGTGGCTGCAGGCGTCGCGTGAGTCAGGCGGGCAGTTGATACCACACCGGTAGACAGTCCTTTTATTTCAGCCAGTTCCAGTGCGGTAATCACTTCATTGCCGGCAACTGTTGAACATTCGCCACGTTCGATGTCTTCATCTACACCGATTACACCCACGTCTGTTTTCAGTCCTGACATCATGGCTGTCATCGTACCAGCTGAATCCGGAGTCTGGGCATCTACGTTATAGGTTTTTACCAGTGCAGTACCGGGAAAGCGTTCCCACGTTAAGTAACCTTCTTCACCGGGGTTGCCCGCCAACTGGCCTTTACGGATACGTGACGCAGTCAGCGTTGAAATACCCATACCGTCACCCACAAACAGGATCACGTTTTTGGCTTTAAAATTATTGGTGGTTTCCAGTTTCTCAGTGAGTTTGGTTTGTGCGTCGGTGAACCAGGCACTTTCAGACTGATAAGCAGGAAGCACATCCGCCTGCAAACCAGTTGAAACCGCCAGAGCCAGAGCGCTGACAGAAGCTTTCCAGTTAAATTTCATTATGACATTCCTAATTATGTTTTTGATTACCGGCGCTGTAGACAGAAGCAGCCGTGTGTCTGCGGCAGGGGGCGGGAAGCAGGCAGGTGATGTGTGTAACCTCTCTTCCCTGAAAGTTTCGGTTCCCTGACCGGACGGTGAAACAGAGTAGGCGGCCTGTATGACGAACAGGTTAATCTGAGATGAATGATTTATGTCGGATTGATGTCGGTTTTATGAAAAATGTTATAACATAACACATTGTTTTAACTGATTATTTGAGGGGCGCAGTAAAGAAATGACTGGTATCAGGCAATTACCTCTGCTTATTTTCAGTCTGTGTACACTTCACTTAATTTAATCACGATCCATCCGCTGATGTAGATGTTTTGAGGGCGGCGTGCGTCGTAAATAATCCCGTTCTCGTACATGGAACTCAGTTCTTTGCGACTGAACCGAAGATGATTTTTCCGGTAGTAGTTTCTGAGCAGGAGTGGTTTATCAAATTTGATGTGAGTTTCAGGCGATACGGGTTCACTGAAACCAATATTTCCTACCGCTACCGTAATATTTTGCTCATCTGTTGCAATGACTTTTAAGGGCACAAAACGATATTTAATGTCACTGGATCTATCCAGTTCATAATAATCAACAAACAAAAAGTCGCTTTTCCTCGGCTGGGAGATAATCGTAGAGGCGACAGCCTGCAGGTACTGACCGTGTAAAAGGTAAATGGCAATCAGACTGCCCACGGCCAGAAACTCCCAGTGATTTTTCACAAACTCAATGAAACCAGCGCGCTTACCCACGATCAAAATCCTTTTGACTCTCCATATTGTCAGCTTTGTATATATCCACAGACAGGTCAAGCAGGGAAAAGCGGCGATGACAGTTATTCATTTGCGGAAAAATTTCAGGGCGAATTCTTCAAACCGGACTTTTGCGGGTCATTCTTTAGGAGGGTTGCCCGGCGCTTACGCGTTATTCAAACATCCTGATATGTTCGATAATTATATTCTGGGCAGTCCGCCGGTTTGGTATAACGATAATGAAATTCTTCAATCAGCGACAATCAAGACATCGCAAAAAGTAAAAGTATACCTTTCCGTAGGGAATTTAGAGAAACCATCGTTTGCCAAAACAAGGATGTTGAATGAAATTTATTGCTTTATTTTATCTTCTAATCAGTGTGACTTCCGTGCATGCCGCTATGGATGAAATCCCTCTACAAGTTACAGATGACGGGCACTTCAGCCTCAAAGCTGCTGTCAATGGGAAGGAAGGGAAATTCATCCTTGATACAGGCTCAACGGGTTCTGTTGTAGGTATGGGTAAGCTTGAACATTTCGGTATCAAAATAGCCTCAAGTGGTATTGATGGCGTCACTGCCGGCGATGAGAAAGAAGGTACAACCCAAACATTCCCTGTCAGTATCCAGTCAATGGTCATAGGGAGTTACGAGCTGACGCTCAGGAACATCTATACAAATTCAATAGGTCAATTAGGGCCTGATATAGATGGGATCATTGGTCACGATGCAATTGTTGAATTACACGCATTAGTTGATATCAATAAAGGCAGACTTTTAGTTCCGGAAGACGAAAGTGAGACAAAAGAATTTTTTTCAGGAGCTGATTCGAAGTATACCGCCATTCCTCTGTTGCAAACTGAAATAGGGTTTACCCTGATCAAAGCAAAGCTTGAGCAGCATGATGTTGTTTTACTGGTCGATTCAGGTGCACAGCAAACCGTCTTGGACAGGTCTGTATTATCCGGAAACTTAGGATTTAAATTGGATGATCATCCGAAAGCAAAATCTGTCAGCGAAAACGGGGCTGAAACACCTATGAAAGTCCTAATGAATAAAACAATAAAAATCGGTAGTGCAGAAGTTAATGATGATTTTCTTGTCACTGAACTGGGTGCTCTGAGACAGGCTGTCGGTTCGAAATATGGAACTGTTATAGGAATAGTCGGGAATAAAGAGTTGGCTTCCGTTAATAGTATAATTGATGTAGCTAACAGCACCTTGTATATGAGAGATAAATAGAATCGTTCTTAGTATTCAGAGAATAGCGGACATAAGGTGGTCTGATGAGAATCGTCTGCTAAAGACAATAAGCGGACATTGAACAAAACGATCCTAAAAGATTGAGTTCCACACAAATCTGATACTTCTTTTGCCCTAAAAATACTGATATTTATACAGGTGTAATGAGGTTTTTTCAACATCGGCTTTTTTCCTGTTGAATAAAAATCTCTGGTCTCACTTTGTTTTTCGCCAGTCTGCTAAGTCTTTATAATTTAACAATGGAAAATAATTTGCTCATGGCTTTTAATAGGAAGCGAAAAACGTCTCGTTAAAGTCAGGCTCCTTTTGATTTTTAGATCTGCATCATTTCAAGTCGAGTTAAAATTTGAAATACGCATTTAAATCATAAGGTAAGCTAAATATTGATGAGGAAAACTAATAAAATGAGCAATTGTAAAAGCGAGATGCTCGTTAATTAGCGTTATGCGGAAACATGGAGGCAACAATGAGTACCACGATAGTCATAGCTATTCTTGTGGTTTTCACAATCGCAATGCTTATAACCGGATACGTAATTAAAAATACACCGGAGACAGAGGACTTTGATAAGCAAAAAGTTAGATTTGCAGCAGTTACGTTTACGGGCATCTTAGTATTGGTTCTCCTATCTGGAATTATGGGAATAGTGGATGAGTCAGGAAGAGGTATGGATGTATTTAAAACTATACTCACAGCATTGACCCCAGTTGCAGGTGGCATCATTGGGTATCTATTCGCTGCGAAAAAGTAAATGCATAACAAAGAATAGCAGTGGACAAACCGCTGAATGCGGCGTTCTACAACATTAAATATGGAGGTTCTATGTTGCTACTAGATAAGATTATTAATGCGCTTTCCGATCTTGTTGTTATCCTTCCTAAGAAGAATAGAAAAAACCGAAAAGAAATACGGGAAGTATTACTTTTGGTTCAAACCGAGATGGAGAGAGCAATCGAGCTAGCGATATTGTATATCGATGGCACTAAAAGAATTATTTCTGATCAAGAGCTAATCGATCATCTGCAAGGGGCATCAAGTAATCTAATGAGTTCCTACAATGAATTTAAAATCTGCGCCGGCCTCTATGGTTTAGCAGATCGATTCGATGAGGTGTTTTCTTCCATCAAAGGCGCAATAAACGTAGGGCAGATAAATGCTGTGGAAGATCTTATAAGGAACTTAGGCAACGGTGAAAGTTTGATGATAGATGGACTGAGGGGGATCACCGAAAAAATGTATGACTATGGAAACGAACTCAGAAATCTATCTGGTGTTGATTTCGACAGTAAGAAATTGGAAGCAATTCAGAGACTCGATCTCGAGGTTAATAGCATGAGATCACAACTTAATTTATTTCGGAAGTCAATAAAGGACATCCTTAAACTGATGTGATTGTAGAACAAGTCAAGCAATCAGACGTAGTAAACTGCGTAGGTTCTTGATGCGTGATGCCTTAAAAGGATACATATGATTGCTGAAATTGAAAATGCATTGGGCGAAGGCTTTAAATTCGCGCAGCTTTCTTTACCCAAGCCAAAATCGATTCTCCGGTGTTATCTCAAATTGGGCAGGACTGCTTGTTTTTTGCTTATCGACATGCGTGCGCCTCAGCACTGGACGTCCGCAAACGACACTTTGAGTTTAATGAGGTCACAACCTCGCAGCTTGCTATCAAGACCAAGATTGAACAGTGCGAGAGCACGCGTCCGCCCTTCAAACTCTAAACGAATTCGGATACCCCGTATATTTGATATTTGGAGGGGCTTTTTCAGCCCGATAATAAGATCTTTATTCCAAGGTGTATGGACTTGAATTGCCATGAGTTGTCTCCTGTTAAATAGGAAACATGAGTATGCCAGTCAGCTTGATTGGCGCACTTAGACAAGGAGCGAACGTTCATATTGCTAACGACCTGTCCATAGTGAAATGATGTAAATCTGTACCGAATAAAAACTGCACAAGGAAATCACAGTGGACTTTAGTAATTCGAAACTGAGTAAAGCGTTCATTTTGGTATCAAGTACTATCACTTTGGTGCTTTCTTACCTCTTCATTCGATTCATTGTGTTTGAACAGAACCAGGCATATGTTTTTATTAGAGATGACACTAGAAAAGCATGTTTATATGACGTTGTGACCGGCAAGACCAACGATCCCGACACAGAATATTTCGGAATAATGGCTACTCTTAGCAAGAGAATATATTCGCAACCAAACGCTAATGAAGACTACCATGAGTGGAAAAATATCTTTAACGATGATGGCAGCTTTTTTGCCGCAGCCGATAATTATTCAGGGTTGTATTATTCTGTTTGGACAAATGATAAAGAGAAGCTTGCCGTATTAGTATTTCGAGGTACAAACGCCCCTGATGATATGCACGCAAACCTATTTTGGATAACCAAGTATTTACCTTTTTTCAAGTCGCAGTATGAACAAATACCAGATATTTTAAGAACTGTTGAGCCACTGTTTCCCGAAGGCTATAGAATAATTTCGACAGGGCATTCGTTAGGCGGTGGCCTTGCTCAACTTGCTTTATATTCCTCTGAAAAAATAAGTACCGCATTTGTGTTCAATACAACTTCCGTAACAGGATGGCATGATCTAGGAATTCTTTACGAGGATAGGTATCGAGACCCGAGAGTTAAAAATACAAAAGTATATCGAATTAATGAGTATGGAGATGGCTTACAGTTTTTAAGATATCTAACAAATTTGGGATATGTGCTGAGTCCTGAGCCTAATATTCATCCATATTTTATAGAGTATCGTCTAAATACTCAGAATGGAGGCTTTGTTGCTCAGCACTCTATTGCAAATATAACTAAAGCCTTGAATGAAGCTAAGCCTTGTAGCAATTAGTTTTGCATTATCTTCCGAAAGAAATAGACAAGGAGCGGACGTTTAACGCCTTGCTAAGAGGCGTAAAGTGCTTGTCTAAAATTAGTGACGAAGAAACGCAAGTCAATCGTTATAGGAGCTTTTAAGCAACTTATTGTATGTCTATTTAATCCAGATTGAGTAATCTAGACGACCTAAGCTTTTTGAAAGGTTTGCAATAGCGATGGCTTGACCGACACTTGTAAGATTCACCTGCCCGCCTTTGCTGTCTTTATCAAACTCTTCAAGTAGCCTCTTTGTTGATGGACTGAACTGAGCAACATCAGACTTAAACTTTTCTTTGTCCGTGTATCCTAGGCCTTTAAATAAGGAATTTATCCAACCATCGTAAATATCAATATGCATCATCGACATAATGGAACAAGTTCCTGCAAACTGAATATGACGTTTTTGTGAATCTGATATACCAAAGCCTGCTGAAACAGCATTCAATGCCATTAATGAAAAAGGTTCTAGTTGAGATACATGTCGTAATCCATCACGACCGCAATGCGTCATAAAATGGATAAAAGATAAATATGAGATCTGCTCCTGTGTTAGCTTGGGAACCACATTAACTGCTTCAGACATTACGATGTCTTTAAAGTCCGAAGATGAAACCGAAGCTCTCTCTGAAATCAAATCGACAAGAACATTCGTATTTGCTTTTTTTCCGCGTCTTGCACTCGATTGCACCGCATCATTGATTGCTGCTTGTACGTCAGGGTCTTTAAATTTTTCCAATGTGATAAATTGGGAATTTTGAACGATTTTTCGTTCCAACTCTTGTGCAAACTCTCGAACATTATCCTCAGCTTCGCGAATAGCTTCTTCTCGTAATGCTGGAAAGTTATCTCTCAAGAACAATAAACATAGTTCTCTAACCTCAGCGACAGATAACCCATTGTTAACTGTGACGTTTCCACCTGCCTGTATAGCAGAAGAATTTTCAGCAACTTTCTGATCTTGGTTTTTCCCCAACATTAGTCTTCCTTGATTGAATTATTTATCGTCACATTTCCGCCAGCTTGTATTCCTGATGAATTCGAAGACACTTCCTGATTTTGGCTTTCACTCTGGTCTTTATTGCTATTGCCAAACACAAATGACGAAATTAAAGCCGAAAACGAAACAACAGTCGTTAATAGAGGTTCGAAATTTGGCTCGAAATACAGCCAGCATAGAGAAACCAACAAGGCAAAAACTGAAAAGACTTTGATAACTAATTGCACAATACCTCCGACGTATAACAGCTCACAACTGAGACGTCATAGTAACACCCGTTTCCTCTTAAAAACTATATTCTGTGTTTTCATGGGATAGAAATTGAAATGTCCGCTTAACGTACGAAGCAGTCCTTTACCAAGTATCTCGGTGATATCCGTTTTTGACCAAAATTAGAAGTAGGAAATGACATTGTTGACCGTCCGCTCCTTGTCTCTAGCCGACGATTCCATTTCAGTCTACTGAATACAGTAATTCACTCATCACTGTCCAGAAATAAGAAAATCCCGCTGCTGCAACGCAACTTCTGTTTCACTGATTTTTAAAACCGATCCTTGATCGTACCAATCGCCCAGCACGATACGGGTAGCGGGTTTGCCGTTAGCTTTCAGGGCGTGGATGGCAGGGCGGTGGGTGTGACCGTGTATCACTCGCTGTACGTTGAAGTGTTCCATGGCTTTCACTACCTCTTGTGGCGTTACATCCATGATTTCAGGTTTCAAACCCTGCTGGTTTAACTTGCTTTGCTTACGTCCGTTCTCGGCGACCTTACGGCGGTATGAAAGTGGCAATGCCAGCATAAGCCGTGGCCACCACCAGCTGCGGCTTTTCTTACGGAATTTCTGGTAGGCAATGTCTTTTGTGCACAACTCATCACCGTGGCTGATGAGGGTAGGGGTGCCGTATAAATCAATGACAGCCTGTTCGGGCAGTAATGTCATACCGGCCTGCGTTGCCCATTCCTGACGGATTGCGAAGTCACGGTTGCCGTGTATGAAAAATACCGGTGTGGTTTTACTGACCTGTTTAAATGCGGCTGCAATCGCGTCATTGAAAGGCGTTTTGTTGTCATCACCTATCCACACTTCAAACAAATCACCCAGCACGTAGAGTGCATCCGCCTGTGGCGCTTCGTTTTCTAAAAATGTCATCAGACACTGAGTAATGTCAGGACGGTCTTCGCTCAGGTGAATATCGGCAATGAAGTAAGTAAATGGCATGCAGCTAAGTGTGACAATATGGGGGAAGAGGGATCAGAGACAGCAGGAACTGTCTCTGAACAAAGGTATCGCCGGATTACTCAGCAATAACCGCTTTTTCAATAACAACAGGCTCTGCAGGTACGTCCTGGTGGAAGCCGCTGGTGCCGGTTTTCACAGCTTTGATTTTCTCAACCACATCCATGCCTTCAGACACTTTACCGAATGCACAGTAGCCCCAGCCGTTTACTGATTCGCTGGAGAAGTTCAGGAAGTCGTTGTTGTTCACGTTAATGAAGAACTGCGCTGTTGCTGAGTGCGGATCATTTGTACGTGCCATGGCAATTGTGCCTTTTTCATTGGCAACGCCATTGTTCGCTTCATTGGCAATAGGTGCGTTGGTCGATTTCTGATCCATATCCGGTGTGAAACCACCGCCCTGGATCATGAAACCGTCGATAACACGGTGGAAAATCGTGTTGTCGTAAAAGCCTTCTTTTACATAGTTTAAGAAGTTTTCAACGGTTGCCGGTGCCTTATCTGCAAAAAGCTCCAGTGTGATGTCACCGTAATTTGTTTTTAACGTAACCATGAATTCGCCCCTTATCTTGTGTCCCGGCGGTTAAAGTGGGGTAATGGTAGCTGATTTCCTCCGTGAGTTAAATTAATCACTGTTAAAAGGCGGCAAAACCTGTGCGACCGCAACGGGTAGTGCTACACTTTCGCCCCGAATTTGAATCCTGAGCTAAAAAACGAGGACAACCATGCTACACCTTTACAACACACTGACCCGGGAAAAAGCCCCTTTTGTACCGCTGAAAGAAGGATGCGTGGGTTTATATGTGTGTGGTATCACGGTGTACGATCTCAGCCACATGGGGCATGCCCGTACCTATTTAAGCTTTGATGTGCTGGTGCGTTATCTGCGCCATCTTGGATTTGATGTGAACTATGTGCGTAACATTACTGACGTAGATGACAAGATTATTGCCAGAGCGAATGAGAATGGCGAAACAACCGGTGAACTGACTGCCCGTACCATCGCCATGATGCACGAAGATTTCGCTGCCATTAATTTACTTGAGCCGGATATCGAGCCCCGTGTAACCACGCACATGGCTGAAATTGTGGATATCATTGAAAAGCTGCTGGATAAAGGCTTTGCTTATGTAGCAGAAAGCGGTGATGTGCTGTTTGATGTCAGTAAGTTTGGTGACTACGGCAAACTGAGCAAGCAAAACCTGGAACAGTTACAGGCCGGTGCCCGCGTTGAAGTGGCGGCGGGTAAAGATGATCCGCTGGATTTTGTGCTGTGGAAAAAAGCCAAAGCCGGAGAGCCTTTCTGGACTTCGCCCTGGGGCGACGGCCGTCCCGGCTGGCACATTGAATGTTCTGCCATGAATCACAAGCACCTGGGTGCACACTTTGATATTCACGGAGGCGGCTCTGACTTAACCTTCCCTCATCACGAAAATGAAGTGGCTCAATCCTGCTGCGCCTTTGATACGCCGTATGTAAACACATGGATGCATACCGGTATGGTGCAGGTTGATAATGAGAAGATGTCCAAGTCGCTGGGCAACTTCTTTACCCTGCGTGATGTATTGCAGGAACACGATGCAGAATCCCTGCGTTTCTTCCTGATGTCAGCCCATTACCGCAGTCAGCTGAGCTACTCGCAGGACAATATCACTCAGGCAAAATCAGCACTGGAACGTTTGTACACAGCCCTGCGCGGTGTGGATATAAACTCTGCCACTGATTTGTCTTACGGCGGTTACCTCGAGCGCTTTGAAACGGCAATGAACGACGATTTGAATGTGCCTGAAGCGATGTCTGTCCTGTTTGATCTTGCCCGCGATCTCAATAAGCAAAAAGCCGGTGCGGAAGAAGCCGGCAAACTGGCTGCTGTACTGAAAGGCCTGGGAGCGATTTTGGGTATTTTGCAAACCGCGCCGGAAACCTGGTTACAGGGCGGCAGCAATGATGATGAGAGCGCCGAAATTGAAGCACTTATCAAACAACGTAACGATGCCCGTGCTGCGAAAGACTGGCCGGCCGCGGACGCTGCCCGTGATGCATTAGCAGCAATGAATGTTGTCCTTGAAGACGGGCCGTCCGGAACGACCTGGCGGAAAGGCTGACAAGCTACAGCACCTTGCAATATGTGCTGAATGAAAGGGCCCGTCGGATTATTCCAACGGGCCTTTTGTTTGATTTTCAATGCCGGCATCAGGCACCGGCCGGTTCTTTTCAGCCAGTTCGGTTTTCCAGCGCTGCTGAGCCACATGGGCTTTCACCAACTCCAGACACTCGTTAATCACTCCCAGCACCTCTTTATCCAAATCATCTGTGACCGGTGTGTAATCGTGTAAACCGGCTTCTACAAAATGATCAATCTTGTGGGCGTCGATGTCAGAAAGTAAGTTAATAATGGATGTGGTCACGATGTCTGTAACAGCCGACTCCAGTGTGCTTTCAATGGTTTTTCCCACCACCGGAATATAGTGCAGAGTCGATACCTGCTCGTTACTTTTCACCGCTTTGCCTACCGACCGTCTGACGTGTTCGCGGATCGCTTCACCATAATGGCCGTCACTGATGGACTGACCGAAATGATTCAGCACACCGGCAACCCATTCAGTCAGAACAGGGCGGCGGGGGGCGAGCACCTGACGGGTGATATCGTCAACCAGTGGTGACCCTGCAGAAATGTCTTTTTGTGCATCGCTGAGCACTTTAACGACAATGCGGTCAGACAGCTCTTCCACAAAAACATCGTAATAAAAGCGGAAGAAACGAAAAATAGCAGTACGGTTTAAGTCGATGATGTCGAATTTATGCAGCCGGTGCAAAATCGAAAAGATACGCAGGAAACGGAAAATGCGGGTTGCCCCGAGAGGAATGAGGCCGACGATATCGTACCAGTGCAGAAAGGGGAAAAAATACCAGCGCAGATGCTCTTTCCGTACCACTGACACAACCCAGCGAAAGCAAAACTCAACAAAGAAAATACCAATGAATACCAGGTCGACAAGAATGAAATTTTTATGGATGGGGTCGTAGGTGCCGGTAAATCCCGGCAGCAGAATTTCCAGTTGCTGGTGGATGACGGCAGTGCCGTAGAGAGCATCGAAGAGCAGCCAGGCCAGGTTTACCAGCAATAAACCCAGCATAACCAAATCAAGAATTAACCAGGGCGTTTCATGACTTTTCCGTAAGTTGTCCCAGTTAATTCTCAGCATGGTGGCTTATCCTACATTTTTCAGTCTCGTCACATCCACGTGTAATTTGAGTTTCTGACCAGGCTGCAAATAGCGGTTTTTGCTCAAATTATTCCAGTTGGTGATGTCTGAGATTTTAACATTGAACTTACTGGCTATACGGGAAAGACTGTCTCCCGGTTTAACTGTGTAAGTCAGAGAGCGGATGATGGAAGCGGAGGACTTCTCCGGCGCATCGCCACCTTGCCAGATCACCAGGGTTTTACCGGGCATCAGCGGATCTGCCGGCGCCATGCCATTCCACTTCGCCAGGTCACGGGTGCTGACTTTGTATTTAACAGCTAAATCCCACAGGGTATCGCCGGAAGTGACTTTATGTGTCACTTTCACAGACGAACGGGGCTTGTTCTGTAACGAAGCCAGACGCTGATCCTGTGACAAAGAATAAGAATCCAGTTCTTTTAAAGCAACCGGTACCATGACATAGTCACCGGCGCGGATCATGTTCCCCGACAGACTGTTGACCCTTCTGATGATGTCAGCTGTCGTATGATACTTCTTTGCCAGGCGTAGCAGGCTGTCTCCGCTTTTCACTTTATGACGCACCCAGTTCAGACGGTCATGACGGTCAACGGACGCCAGTTCTGTAGTAAATTGTTCTGCTTTCTCTACCGGAAGCAACAACTGATGAGGGCCATCAGGATCGGTTGCCCAGCGGTTAAAGCCGGGATTCAGGGCATGCAAGTCTTCCAGTTCCATGTCTGCAAGATCGGCAGCAAACGCCAAATCTACCTGTGAGCCGATATCCACCAATTTTACCACTTCAACATTATCAACAGCAGGCCAGGCAAAGCCGAAGTGCTCTTTGTTTTTAAGAATGTCAGCAAGAGCGAGAAGTTTCGGTACGTAGGCGCGTGTCTCGCGGGGTAAATCCAGCGACCAGAAATCTGTAGGTTTACCGGCTTTACGGTTTTGTTTGATGGCTCTGAGTACGCGGCCTTCACCGCTGTTATACGCCGCAAGGGCATGTAACCAGTTGCCGTCGAACATGTTATTCAGGTAGGTAAGGTAATCCAGCGCGCCCTGTGTGGATGCCACCACATCCCGGCGGCCGTCGTACCACCAGGTCTGGCGGATCCCGAAACGTTTCGCTGTGCCCGGAATAAACTGCCACATACCGGCAGCGCGGCCATGGCTGTATGCGAAGGGGTCAAAAGCACTTTCCACGACAGGAAGCAGTGCGATTTCCAGCGGCATATCCCGCTTTTCAATTTCTTCAGTGATGTAGTACAGGAATGGACGTGCACGGTTAACCACACGGGCCATGTACTCAGGGTGTTTCAGATACCAGTTACGCTGGCTGGTTACCCGCTTGTCGTCGGGGATCTCAAAGGCCATTTGTGCAGCCGCGCGGGTCCACACATCATCAATGACAACGTCTTCAGGTTCTTCCGGTTCAACCGCTTCATCCAGCGCCTCGTCCACATCTTCAACAGGGTGCACAACTTCAATGACACCTTCTTTGGCGATTTGACAGTCCTGCTCGTCGTCAATGGTCGTCTGGCCTACTTCACAGGTGTCTGAGTCCTGAGGTTCGGTATACTCAGGCGGTTGCTCACTGGCAATGTCATTCTCACCGGTGGTTTCACAACCACTCAGCATGCCAGCAAGCGCGATACTGGCAATCAGGCCCAGTGCTGATTTCATTAATTAAGTGCCCCGCAAATAAACTTCGAACGTGATAGTGTAACGATTGTTGCCGTCAATTGCATCAAAACTCATCTTTCCAGCGCCGCAGCGCAGCAAATACCGCAGTATCGTCATCTAATTCTTCTCCCTGCCACTGTGATGCAGCGGCTGCCACAGAAGCTTTGTGACTGCGCAGAAAGGGGTTGATGGCCTTTTCTTTTTGCATGCTGGAGGGCAGGGTAATGTTGTCTTCAGACCGCAACTTTTCTACGAGGTTCGCATGTTGCTGTAATTCTTCGTTGTCAGGCTCTACAGCGAGGGCAAACTGCATGTTGGCCTGTGTGTATTCATGGGTACAGAACACACGGGTGTTATCGGGCAAGCGTTTCAGTTTGTTCAGTGAATGGTGCATTTGCGCCGGCGAGCCTTCGAACAGACGTCCGCAGCCACCGGAGAATAATGTGTCTCCGCATAACACCAGTCCGTGACCATAAAATGCAATATGATCGAGGGTATGGCCTGGCAGCTCCATGACCGTAAACGCACAGTTCACCACATTCAGATGAATATCATCACCTTCATCCACAGAGCGGGTAATGCCGCGAATATGTCCGCCAGCCGGGCCGATAACCGGTAATGAAGGATTGGCGGAGGCCAGTCTGGCGATGCCGCCGGTATGGTCGCGGTGGTGATGGGTGATCAACACGGCTTCCAGACTGAGTCCGTTCTGCTTACAAAATGCCAGTACAGGTTCTGCATCGCCCGGATCCACAACCACTGCATGGGTTTGATTGTGCAAACACCAGATATAATTGTCAGTAAAGGCGGGAATAGCGCTGATTTGTACACCGTCGGGAAGGGCGTCAGACATCCTGTTCATGGGGAATCCTGCTTGTTTATCAGTATTAATGCGATACTATAGAAATTAGATAGCAGTGTCGCAACTAATTGGATCAGCCTGAATATTAATGAGACTGGCATACCGTTCTAAACCGCCCGGTTACCCTGAATCCTGGGCTCAGCTACCGGCAGGTGAGGCAATTAAAGATGCTGTGCAGACTGTCAGTAACAGCTTTTCTGGCCGTATCTTCGGCTATCATCTGGTAAAGCTGGGAACACTCAGCAGTGAAATTGCGTTAAGCAAGTGCAACGTCAAACACCAAATCCGTCAGACACCCGTTCAGATCGACGCGACATCTGTGCTGAGTCTGTCTACCGAACTGCCTTACGTTGAGAACAGCATCGACGGCTTTCTGCTGGCTAACGAACTGGACTTTTGCCAGGATCCTCATCAGTTATTACGGGAAGTTGACCGCTGTATCACTCAGGACGGTTACATTATTCTGAGCGGTTTTAACCCTTACAGCCTCACCGGCATCGGCAAATATCTGCCACTGAAACGGGGTAACCTGCTGCATGATGCACGTTTCTTCTCGTCAAGCCGGGTAAAAGACTGGTTACAGTTACTGGGCTACGAAATTATTGAAACCCGCCATATTCTGTTTTCCATGCTGTTTATTAAAAAGCAGTTTTCTTTACCTGCCAGCTGGCATAACCGCATTACCCGCTATTTTCCCTGGTGCAGCTCGGTGTATGTGATCCTTGCCCGTAAACGGGTGATCCCGATGACCACCATCAAGCCCGCGTGGAAACTCAAGCCCCGGTTCTCCGCCGTGGGTGCCAGTATGCGGGTGCAGAATGCAACCCCTGCAGGCCGCGACGGAAGCCGGGGCTGACCGGCAGTTGTCAGAGGTAGAAGGGTTCTCCCTGCTGTGGAAAAATCAGCGTTAGACCATGCGAATTAAGCGCTTCCAGTTCGGATTTTATTTTCAACAGGGTGTTTTCCTGTTTGTTCAGAGACGGCTTTATGTGGGTGATAATGACCTTTAATCCCCGCAATGCGCTTGCCGGATTTTCACTGTCGGTAAGTGCTGCCAGTGTGTCCAGTTCCCGCATCAGCCATGCCGGTGTTAAATGACCGAACAGCGCGTTGTCCGCTCTGTCTGAAGGATAGGACGCTTCAATAAACACGCCTTTTAACCGGCCATTCTTTATAAGTGGTGCCGCGGATTTCCACAAGGGGGCTAACTGGCCGGTACCTTCCACTGCATCAGGCCCGGTATCTCCCAGATACAGCACAGCATTGTCATCACACTGGTATAAAAACGCTGAAGACTTGTCAGCACCGGCATGGGACAGCGGATAGGCGGTAAGCGAGCAGCCTGTGTCACCCAGTGTTTGCGCTTCACCGGCCTGCATGTAGGTATAACGGTAGCGGTTCAGTTTGTAGCCGCTTCCCTCATTGGCAAAGTTCGGCCACAGCGCCCAGTTAAATACATTTTCTTTCAGCGTTTTAATAGTGGAGGGCATGGCATAAACCGGTTTCGGCGTATCATCCGTTGCGTTAATCACCAGGCCGGCTACGTGGTCGAGGTGAGCATGGGAAAGTGCATAACCGGTGATATGACGGGTGAGCACATTTCCCTCAACAGTTAAATTCGTTTGTACAGGCAAAGTCGCAAAAGCACCGTTTGCCGCAGCCACTTTCAGGCCGGTCATTACCGAACCGGCATCGAACGCGATATAACGGTGGCTGTAACCGCGCGATATCAGATAGGACGATAAGTTGCTTTCATCCAGTCCGCCTGCCGTACCCAGCGGGATCACTTCAAATGCCGGAGCTGAAACTTTTAGTCCGGCATCAACGGAAGTGGCGGGAGAGGACGGCACTGTACTGCAGCCGCTTAAAAGAAATGTGAGAAGACATGCTGCGCCGGCCAGTACGTTGACTGAAATCCCGGCCCGTGGTTTTACAAAAATCATTGTGACTGAGGCAGAAGGGGTTTGCACAAAGCATATTATCTGCTGCCTTTGCTGTATACCTTTTTGAAAAGCAATGACCTGTGAATTTTATTCATAAAAAAACGGTGCTCATCTGAACACCGTTTTTCGTTTACTGTCGACGTCACCTTTTCAGTTGACCATAGCGCAGCGCATTATTTGACGCGCATACCCGGTTTGGCACCTTCGTGTGGCTCAAGGATATACAAGTCCTTACCACCCGGACCTGCCGCCAGTACCATGCCTTCAGACATACCGAAACGCATCTTGCGCGGAGCCAGGTTGGCAACCATCACGGTGTGTTTGCCAATTAAGTCTTCAGGGGCATAGGCTGACTTGATACCGGCAAATACCTGACGGGTTTCGCCGCCTAAATCCAGCTCTAAGCGCAACAGTTTGTCAGCTTTTTCCACATGCTCGGCATTAGCGATGCGGGCAATGCGGAAATCCACTTTCGCGAAATCATCAAACGTAATTTCTTCACTTATGGGATCTTTCGCCAGCGGGCTTTCAGGATCTAACTTCGGTGCATTTGCTGCAGCCAGGCTTTCTTTTGAGTCTTCTACCATTGCGTCAATCTTATCCATTTCGATGCGTTGCATCATGGCTTTAAATTTATTGATTTCATGACCGGTCAGAACAGTTTGAGTACTTTCCCAGGTCAGCGTATCGTTCAGGAAAGCTTCCGCTTTCTCTGCCAGCACTGGCAATACCGGCTTCAGGTAAGCCACCAGAATACGGAACATGTTAATACCCAGTGAGCACACATCATGGGTAAACTGCTGTTTGCTTTCGTCTTTAATGGTGACCCACGGCGCGTTCGCATCAATGAACTGGTTCGCTTTGTCAGCCAGCGCCATTATTTCACGTACCGCCTGATGATACTTACGGTTTTCAAAGTGCGTGGCGATACTCTCTGATGCGGCATGGAATTCTGCCATCAGCTCTTTATCCAGTACCGTATCTGACAGTTTGCCGTCAAAACGTTTGGTGATGAAGCTGGCACAACGGCTGGCGATATTGACCACTTTACCCACCAGATCTGAATTCACTTTCTGGGCAAAATCAGCAAAATTCAGGTCGATATCCGTTACACCGTCACCCAGCTTGGACGCGAAGTAATAACGCAGGTATTCCGGGTTCAGATGGTCAAGATAGGTACGGCCTTTAATGAATGTACCGCGGGACTTGGACATTTTCGCGCCGTTTACTGTCACGAATCCGTGAATATTCACACCGGTAGGTTTACGGAAACCGGCACCTTCCAGCATGGCAGGCCAGAACAGGCAGTGGAAATACGTAATGTCTTTACCGATGAAGTGATACAGCTCTGTGCCGGTGTCTTTGTTCCAGAAATCGTCAAAGTTAACGTCATTCTGATCACAGAAATTTTGGAAGCTGGCCATGTAACCAACCGGCGCATCTACCCACACGTAAAAGAATTTGTTCGGCGCGCCAGGAATTTCAAAACCGAAATAAGGTGCATCGCGGCTGATATCCCACTGCTGCAGGCCGTCTTCAAACCATTCCTGAAGCTTATTCGCCATTTCAGCCTGAATCGCACCGGAGCGGATCCACTCTTTAAGCATGCCTTCAAATTGCGGCAGGTCAAAGAAGAAGTGCTCAGATTCCTTCAGTATTGGCGTCGCGCCGGAAACTACACTGCGCGGGTTTTTCACTTCTGTCGGGCTGTATGTTGCGCCGCAAACATCACAGCTGTCGCCGTTTTGATCTTCCGCATTACAGCTCGGGCAAGTGCCTTTTACAAAACGGTCCGGCAGGAACATTTCTTTTTGCGGGTCATACAACTGATTGATGGTACGCTTGCTGATGTAGCCTGCTTCATCAAGACGGTTATAAATGGTTTCACACAACGCCTTGTTTTCCGGCGAGTGAGTCACATAATAGTTGTCGTAATCAACGTAGAAGTCCTGCAGATCCTGATGGTGCTCTGCACGGGTACGGGCGACCATTTCTTCCGGCGTAATACCCAGCTCCTGTGCTTTCAGCATAACAGGTGTGCCGTGAGCATCGTCGGCGCAAACACTGTAGCATTCGTTGCCGCGAAGACGCTGGAAACGGGTCCAGATATCGGTCTGGATATGCTCAAGTAAGTGCCCGAGGTGGATAGAGCCGTTAGCATACGGCAGTGCACTGGTTACCAGAATACGGCGTTTCGCATTGTTTCCGGCAACAGAAGTCGACGTGTTTTCAGACATAGTATTATGTTTCTGTTCTCAAGCGTTGAAAAATGGCTGCAAATACTAGCGGAATCGCGCTGCTTTTGCATTACGTAAATAGCGCGACCGCGCATTTTAAAGGTGAATTATGTTCTTTTCCCGAAAGGGTGACAAGCTGGCGCAAACCGCCGCACAGAGTCTGGCTGATTATTATGCCTTAAGCACAGAGCAAACCCAACCGTGGTGTGAGGTAGACAACGGCTGTTTGTCGGTCACACTGCCATTCTATGCGCTCACTCAACATGCCGTTATCAGAGAAACCATTACAAAAGCATTAACTCAAGCCGGTTTTCCGCTGGTGGAGCTAGCCATTTCCCAGCAGGTTCGCGGCGCTGAAACCGCTATCGCGCCGGTGACAAATATCCGTAACGTGGTTGCGGTCGCATCCGGCAAGGGTGGTGTGGGTAAATCAACCACCAGTCTGAATCTGGCATTTGCGCTGATGCAGGAAGGCGCCAGAGTGGGCATTCTGGATGCGGATATTTACGGCCCATCCGTGCCCATTATGCTGGGCAATCCGCAGGATCATCCGGTCAGCGGCGATAACAAACATATGCAACCGCTGAAAGCCTGGGGCATGGTGGCAAACTCCATCGGATACCTGGTGCCGGCAGAGGACGCGGCAGTATGGCGCGGCCCTATGGCGAGCAGGGCACTGAAACAGTTACTGGATGAAACTTTGTGGCCGGTACTGGATTATCTGATTGTGGATATGCCGCCGGGTACCGGTGATATTCAGCTGACCATGGCACAGCAGGTGCCCCTGAGCGCTGCCGTCATTGTCACCACACCACAGGACTTAGCCGTAGCCGATGCACAAAAAGGCATTTCCATGTTCAACAAGGTGAATGTGCCGGTGGCGGGTTTAATTGAGAATATGAGCTATTACCAGTGTTCTTCGTGCGGTCACACGGATTATTTATTTGCGCAGGACGGCGGTAAAGCGCTGGCTGAACGTTACAATTTACCGTTGCTCGGCGCTTTGCCGCTGGATGTGTCTATCCGCGAGCAGGCCGATTTAGGTAAACCGCTGGTGGCAGATAAACCGGACAGTGAACTGGCCGGAATCTACCGTGAAGCTGCCCGCGCATTGTCCATGCAAATGGCGCTTACATTACCTTCCCGCAGCTCTGAAAGTTACATTCGCGGTGAAACCATCGGGCTGACAAAGTTATAACTGCATAAAACGGTAGTTATGGCGGGTTGTGCGGCTTTAAGCAAAGTCGCATAATACGCGCTGTTTTCTTTCCCTCCTCAGGACATGTGTTATGCGTTTATGCGATCGTGATATTTACGATTATCTTCAGAAAGGCAAAATTAAAATCGACCCTACACCCGGGTATGAGCAAATCAGCGGTGTGACGGTGGATATGCGCCTGGGGAATAAATTCCGCGTTTTTGAAGACCATCAGGCACCTTACATCGACCTGAGCGGACCTAAAGCCGAAGTTCAGGAAGCCCTTAACTCTGTGATGAGTGATGAAATTGAGCTGCCTGAAGGCAAGGCATTCTTTCTGCACCCAGGTGAACTGGCTCTGGCCATTACTCATGAGTCAGTAACCTTGCCGGACAATATTGTCGGCTGGCTGGACGGACGTTCTTCACTGGCAAGGCTCGGCCTGATGGTGCATGTGACAGCGCACCGCATTGATCCCGGCTGGTCCGGTAATATCGTGCTTGAGTTTTATAACAGTGGTAAGTTACCTCTGGCTTTGCGTCCGATGATGAAAATCGGCGCGTTGAGTTTTGAAGTGTTGTCTCAGGCGGCAGAAAAACCGTATAACGCCCGTGCTGATGCCAAATACAAAGGGCAGGCCGGTGCCGTTGCCAGCCGAATTACATCTGATGACGATAAATAAGCCTGTAATCGTTTAATCCCGAATACTCTGTCAGTTTTCGTCTTAAAAGAAACGGAGCCCGGTAATGATAAAAAGCAGTCTCACCCTATTCATTGCCGCGCTGATAGCGTTGCTTTCAGGCTTTGGTCTGCATTTCGCCGGCCAGCCCGCTGACATTGCGTCCACAACTGCAATCACCGCTTTTGTTGCCATATTATGGGTAACCGAAGCGTTGCCTATTCCTGCTACATCACTCATTCCTTTTGCGCTTTTTCCGCTCGCCGGCGTAGTCAGCCATGCCGAAGCGGCATCAGCTCTTGGCAGCCATGTCATCATACTGCTGATGGCTGCATTTATGCTTTCGAAGGGTCTGGAAAAAGCGAATCTGCATAAGCGGTTCGCGATTTATATGTTGCGGCTTACCGGCACGGGAAGCGGTATGAAACTAATTTTGGGCTTCATGCTGACCACAGCTGTTTTGAGTATGTGGATCAGCAACACCGCTACCGTGCTGATGATGCTGCCCATGGCAATGGCCATCATCAACGCAACCAAACATACCCGCTTCGGTATTGTGCTGATCCTTGGTATTGCATACGCAGCTAGCCTTGGCGGTGTCGGTACGCCCATCGGCACGCCGCCGAATATTATCTTTATGAGCGTTTATGAAGAAACGCAGGGCAGTGAATATAACTTCATTGAATGGATGAAAACCGGTGTACCCATTGTGCTGCTGGCAATTCCGGCTATGGCCATGTGGCTCGGACGGGGTCTGGGCAGCATCGGTAACATTGATTTACCGCAGCCCGGCGCCTGGACTACCGCTGAGAAGCGGGTACTGGCGATATTCGGCACAGTGGCAATGGCCTGGATTTTCAGGCCTTTCTGGACAGGCTGGCTGGGGATCACCACCGTCAGTGACAGCACTATCGCTGTAGCTGGTGTGGTTGCCATGTTTATGGTAAACAGTGGCAAGCCGGACAATGACAAGTTGCTCGACTGGCCCACTGCCAACGATATTCCCTGGGGTATGCTGCTGTTATTTGCCGGCGGTATCTGCATCGCCAAAGCATTTAAAGCCTCAGGGTTAAGCCTGTTTATGGGCGAGTGGCTGACAGGTCTGTCTACTTTGCCTGTATTACTGCTGGTGTTTTCTATTTGCCTGTTCGTAACGTTCCTGACAGAAATTACCTCTAACACCGCTACAGCCACATTGCTTATGCCCATACTCGCTGCTGCCGGCACCGCCGTGGGCGTTGATCCGAAATTGCTGATGATTCCTGCCGCCATCAGTGCCAGTTGTGCTTTCATGCTGCCTGTAGCCACAGCACCAAATGCCATTGCCTATGCCAGCGGAAAATTCGATATTAAAACCATGGCGAGAGAAGGGATGGTGCTGAATGTGATCGTCGCCAGTGTCGTCACCGTGGTGTGTTACTTCACATTACAGGGCTAAAAGCGCAGTCCCGGCAGGGATTTGCTCATCATTTAGACGTTCAGTCTTCAGGGTGCATATTTGTCGTTGCAAAGTGAAGAAAAATAAGTAGACTTGTCGGCTCTTTCGGTCGGTGTGTGGCGCAGCTTGGTAGCGCACTGTCATGGGGTGTCAGGGGTCGGAGGTTCAAATCCTCTCACACCGACCAATCTCTCCTACTTTTCAATGACTTACCCTAATCATTGATTGCTCGTAAAAAGAGCGTCCCAAAACTGTCCCATAATTGTCACAATATCCAGTAGTCGTTAGTCTATCGATATTCGCTTTTGACTCAGTGGTTTTACTCGTAATCCAATAGTTCTGTCTTTCAGGTGTGCGAGATGTATGCGGGTTTGAATTAGGTAATTTCTCCGAGGGCGAAACAAGTTATCTCTGAGGTTTACCAACTGAGGACTTAACTATGTCTAAGAAGACAAATAAAACTGATCTGCAAATCACGTTTATACATGAATTCAAACGCAGTACACGAACTGAGTGGCCTGACAAATTTCGAATAGCTTGGTACTTCAATTCAGATACTCTTGATTACATCTATGAGCACAAAGATGAGAAGTTCAGAACGTACGGCTTTGTATTGTCAGACCGACTTGTTGAGCAATTGCCCACTGAGTTCAAGAAAAAATATTTCTTGGCGTCTTAGCGCTGTTTGCTGTTCTTGCTTTTTGAATTTCAGATAAACCAGTTCATCAATTCCGACTTAGTTGATGACTTGGAATTTGAGCGGGTGTTCGGAGTAAGTAAACGACGATACTTCTCTGAAGAAGCGATTGATGAGTAGACTGAACAGATCGAAAAACTTTGAGGGCTGCTTTGCAGCCCTTTTTTTAGTCAAATTAAGATTTTCTAATACAAATCAGGTTCTATTACATCAAAACACTTTGCATTTCGACTTGGTTCATAAGACAGCGTAAAGTCAACTTTCCTATTATTATAAGTATTTAGATCTTTTAGAGGAACAACTTTGAAACATTGCTTGAAGTTGTCAGGGTAATTATGATCTTTTTCATCGTAAACCCCTGCCCAATTAAATTCACGTAACGTTCTAGGAATTTTTTCTAATCTGAATAAAAGGCTAGAGTGAACTTTTATTGTATTTAAATCAGGATGCACTATTGTATTCATATATTTTACAATTTCTCTATTCCTATTCCGATACAATCTACCACTTAAGATCGAGTCTTCACCAATATGGGACTCCGCAAGAGGATTCTCCGGCACCTGAGTGTTGGTGGGGATAATTGGATTGTCTAATTTAGCGAGCTTTCTGAGCATCCAATTCAGTGATACACCACTTAATGATTCGACCTCTTCGTCCTTATATCCGCCTCCTACATCTGAATGTGCGCCAGCAAACCAAACTTCATCTACTCTACTGCCTAGATATTGGCCAGCAACCTTTCCGTCAATAGGTTCGCCATCTAAGTCACAATATGCTAAAAGTGCAGGAGTTGTCATTAATTCAGGGGTAAAGCTCCGCGCTCTGTTATCATCACTTGAAATAGCATGTGCGACTTGTTCGATATTACAGACTTGATCAATATAAATTTTTGAAACCGTGCCTAGCAAGTGTTCATTATTTCGTTTCAAACTTAATGCTGAAACTGAATCCCACACTCCAAGAAATTTAACTATCGGTTCAATTTTAGATTTTTTATATCCATTGACAGAGCGGATAAATTCTTTTTTTTCGTCTAACGTTCCTTTTTTAAGATACGCAGTGATTATTTCTTTTGCTAGTAAGTTAACTCTTTCATTAGTTAAACCACTAATATCTGCAAGTCCCGCCGAATAAAGAAGTCCAGCCAGAACTCTTGCGTTGTAAGCACCTCGACTGAAACCAAATAGGTATAGTGAATTGTCATTACTTTTATATTGATGTAATAAAAATTTGTAAGACTCGATCAGTCTAGGTTTAAAACCCTTCCCAAGAACACTTCCCGAAACAGAACGACCATCCTCAGTTCCCACTCCCTCAATATACATAGACGGCATGGCAGAAATTTCGTTAGATGAGACTAGCCTATAAAGCTTATATACATTTGTATTATCAGACGGAGTATTCCCTGTTCCGTCGAAAAATACAGCTATGTTTTTAGAGCTGTTAATATTATTACATTCCTCATTATCTGGGCTGTTACAATAATTTTCATATTGGTAAGTTGTTGATTTACATGAGGTGAGCATTGCGATACATAGGCACAATATCAAATATTTCATACCCTATCCTTGTGGTCGAATGGTAGATAAAATTATTTTTTGTTCATAAATTGTACTAAACACTAACTGTATTTTAGTTAAAAATCTATACTCGACTTCTTAGATTTTCCCCTCTGAACAGATTTATTTGTCAGTAAGGTTATCAGACTTCTTTTTTGACTATCACTTATATGTTTTTGAAACTAAAAAAGCTCCCCAAATCGGGGAGCTAGTGTCATTCACTTCTAAATTTTCTTGCTGCAATAAATGAAGTCGTTGCGAAAACTAAAGCTATCGTGCCAAACGCTACCAGATAGAGCCGATCGAAACATTGATGCCCGTTTACGTAATCTGTATGACCCGAGAACAGAAATGCAAGATTCCAAAGCGTATTAATCACTGCTACAGCAACGACCGTATTGCTCATCGAAACCCAGCGATTGCTCATTTTGATGCAGAAGTTGAAAAGTCTTTTGTAATTGATGTTCACATTTATCTCCTGTTATTAGTCCTGCCTGTAAGTAGGTCTAACGTCGAAGAAATGTGTCGATCTGGATGGTTTACTTAAAACGAGCAGGCGAAAGCGTGCCTCGACGTATGTCGATGCACTTTTGGTGTGTGCGCCTTGTAACGCTGAAATAAAAAGGACGGTACGCCTTATTGGATGAAGCTAAAACTTCATCTGTGTGCCGAGGTTTATAGACGCTCTGCGAAGTCTAGCCCACTAATCTAGGGGAAAGGGCCAGTACCCAAATTAATCTTTTCTAAGTCATATCATTGTTCCCGTTCGTGAAAGAAGCTAGGCGTACCGTCAAAAGTGCTGATTGTTCATGTGTCGCGACCACATGAACTCTCAACACGAAAAATTTTACTTCATCTAAAATTTCCAATGTCACTTAAACTTGAATTTTGCTAAAAAATTTCCTTAGCCTGTGACTATGTACTGATAGTTGAGTCAGCAAATCTTTTTCTTACACTGCTTAGAATTCATGAAACTGGGCGGGCACACTATTGAAAGTAATGTAAACCTCATCAGTGCTTTCCTCGCTGTCTCGATACACATGGAGGTGTGTGTATTAAAGTTGCACTGTTTATCATCGTGATACTCAATGTTTCTTGAAGCTATAAGGCATTACTAAGAGGGGAGGTTTACATTTACATCTCGTCGTTGATATCGCATAGGTGTTCTCCTTACTAAAAGAACACCATGCCGGAGCGGCGTCACTGTTTGAATGTGGGGATTACCGGACGGTTACGATAAAGTATTCGATGAAAAAAGAAAATGGGACTCACCTTTAGCGCTGGCATATAGACAGTCAATAAATAATTTATCTGTAGAAGCTCTTAATAATATTAATTTAAGAGACTTGTTGATGGCAGGGTTGACTTTAGAATATGCGATATCAGTACTAGACTATATAAAATACCCACGAGAGAAATATTGGCAGAGTTTACTTTCACCACTTGAGCCCTTTTTTACTGCATGTGATCAGCACCATCAACAAAAAGATGAAACAGAGAAAACATTAGAGTCAAGTTCTACAAGAGATAAACTTAGTGACGGCTGTGAGCTCTCGTGCTTGAAAGACACTGCTTCATCAAAATTAAATAAAAATTAATATAATTAAAATTTGAAACGTAACTTTATATAAATCATCACTATTTTGCTAAAAAAATGAGAAATAAATAAGAAAAAAAGGTGCTGAAATATATAACGGTATCTTTATTTTTGAAATAAAACGTGAGAGTTTTTCAAGAAAGCTATCTGTAATTGATTCTTTGCCATTTAGGTTGAATGAATCTAAGTTACTACTGGGTTCTAGTAAAGGTATCCAATATTTTTTCATTATTTCACAGTCATTTTCAAAGAAAATGCTATGACCTCCTTGATAGCCTCTGTTAACAAACCTTTCACTCATAAGTCCATTGAAACCAAGCCTACCACCCATGCCTGTCCCAATTACAAGAGAATTACTTAATAAAAGCGCTAAATCTTGTTTAGCACACTCATTTACTAATCTTACATTTTTTAATGACATAAGATTTCTGAAGTCATAATTTTGCTTTAGTACACTTCCTGAAAGTACGATTAAATCTAAATTATCTAGTTTACCTTTTTGTAAAATGTTCTCTAAAGATTTAATTAAGATATAGGTGCCAAAACTGTGTGCAAAGCAGACTATCCTTTTTGTTTCATTTTTTGAAATCCAAACATCTAAGTCTTCTTTAAATTTATTTACCATTTTATTTCTAAAATAAGGTATTACGAACCTAATTAAAGGAAACTTTTCGAATTTAAATTGTAGATGAGATATTCTTGCATCAGTATAATTTTCATTTATCAGTTTATGTAATTTGCTTTGCCATGAACCAGAAGTTTCAATTCCATGTATACTAACTACAGCAATATCAATTGGCATCTTGTCATAAGATTTCGCAGCATTTAAGCTATACTCTATTTGTAATAGTGCTTTCTCTAACCAGCCATAATTAGCTCTAGTGGCTTCATATAATTGAAAACCAAGAATGGAAAAACTTTCCTCCAATTCTTTTTTATTCTCTATTAGTGCGGTGAAGCCGATAACTCGATTTGGTGTTTTAAATCTCCCTCTTCTCAGTTCATCAAGTATATTAATACCTGCTTTAGGATTTATTTCTTTTTCACCACTTCTGAGCGGAAGAGCCATATCCAATAAAACAGCAAAATAATGATTTTTTCTTAAATTTATTTTGGCGGAGTTTACACTATCTGATATTTCAACTTCTAGATTTTTAAATTTTTTTAGTATCTCTCCTTTAATTTTTTCACAACGAACCGGATCGTCATCAATAATTAATACTTTATGACAGATCATCCAACAACTCCTTTAATGACTCTTTCCACTTGAAACCTGAATGTTCATAATAAACTGATCCTAAATATAAATTTCCATAATCTTCCCTCGCTTGTGAATCTATATCAGATAATTTTGAAATTTTAGAATTTTCAGAGAATGACTGATGCTGTGTTAAAAAAATAAATGGACATTTAATATTTCTTCGTTTTATTTGTCTTGCTATATCAAGTCCTCCATACATTCTTTTATCACCGCCTCCTTGACCTTTTACTTCATCAAATGTTGGTAAACTCATGTCAAGTATTGCAACATCGAAAGAATTATATATTAGTGACTTTACTCCTGAAGAGTATGAGATAGATACTGTTACTTCAATGTTCTCATATACGGATTTTAGAAAATCTTCTACTCTTTCGCTCTTATATAATCCATCTTCAACCAGTAATATTTTCATTGATTTCTCACAGATTAATAATTTGTATAAATTTATTAGGTATAACACTGACTTTAAATTCTGAATTGATATTAAAATCTTTCACAAATCTGAATATCTTATACAAGCCAGTGCCACCTTCTCTAGTCAGTAATTCCTTTTCATGGTCACTCTGGTATGAATCTACACGTTCTTCAATATTTAAAGCTTTAAGCTCATCGAAATGTTCATCTGTTATGTAGTTGCACACCATAATAGTTTTGTACTTACTTGTTTGTTCAAAATTCACCGTTATGTCCAAACCATTAAAGCTTCTTCCATGAATTAAACTGTTTTGGAAAGCAGTCGCAAGTGCTCTTGACAGTGATAACATTTTGCTTCTGTCAATGTCTATATCAAATGGCACATGATCAACTTCAAAACTTATTTGTCTTGGGCTAAATATGCCTTTTGTATTTGTAATCGCAACTTTAATAACATCAATAAGATCAACTTTACCGATATCATTAATTTCAGGTCGACAAAACCATCCTTCAATAATACTTATTGCTTCAATAGTTTTACGTCTCGCATCATTAATTTCCGTTTTTATGAGAGTTAGTTCTGGAGCTAGTGAATTTATTTTTACCAGTAACTCATCAAATATTGAATTGAAATTTGATTTTAATTCTTTATTTAGTAGGTTCTTCATTATTCTGAAACATTCGTCAAGTTTACTCCAAATAAACTCACTACAAATGTCAAAGAAGTTGTCAACGGATGTCGCTGAACTTGTATCATTTTTAAATTTTATCAAAGTTTGTATGTCGTAATAAAAATTAAATGCTACACTTCTATTATTTTTGTCTCTGGTGACTTGAGGCCAAGAGTTCGCAGTAGATATAAGCTTATCTACTTCCGCCGAAAACCAGGAAAATACTTCATCTAATTTTATATAAAATTGAGGAGTGAAATTTAGTTCGTAGATTTTTCGCCAATGTTCAGATTTTTGATAATTTTGGTCTGCACCTAGTTCTGTAACTAAGTGATGACTTTCAAGAACACTTCTTATTTGGTTAGGTAGCCATCCGTGACGAATCTCTGAGCTAAGATATCTTACTAATCCAAGGTCCTCACTAAAAATGAAGTCTTCTAATATTTCTTCATAAATTCTTCCGCAAAAGTGAAGTATAGCATTATCAGCTCTTGATAAACCATCTTCGATATTCTCTTGAAATAAGCTTAAAAGATCTTCTGGTACATTTTCTTCAAATTCACTTAATATTGAATAATATGATTCATATTCTATAAGTTTGGATTTTTTTATACCGTTTATGTTTATATCAATTTTGTTTGTTGTATGTTCTATACTTAGAGTGTCTATATATAGCTTTTCGAAAATTTTATATTCTTCAGATTCGTATATGTGTACAAGTTCATTGTTATTTTTTTCCAAATATTGAAGTAATTTGAAACGTTCAAATAATAGTTCTTGGAAACTATTTATTGTTACTAATATACTCATTATTTCCGTATTACATACATCAGATAAAAAATACAACTCCGAAGGTGATGGTTTTTCCCATTGCAAAAGTAGTTCACTAGGTAAATTACAATTTTTTGATGTTAAATAATCCTCAAAGAATTCGCTCATTTGATTCTTTGATTCAAAGCTTATAAGTCTGAAGTATTTGTAATATAAGATTACTGAATGTATGTTTCCGATATAGTAATCACTATTTTCTTGAATACTATTTATTATATTTTCAAGAGGGAAGAATAGCTGATTTTTATCATTTTGAATTAAAAGTTTTGATACAACCTCTATTATTTCATTGAACTCACGGCATTTTAATTTCGATTTGTACCATAACGACCAAAATTCACTTTCTAAAATGTCATCTTCATTTTTTAATTCATTTAAAAAATTATTTATTTGCTCAGGGTTTGAATTTTCTTTATCTATTTCGTTCTTGATCTGAGTTCTTAGTAATCTACTTTTACTTAATTCATCTGCATCGACTAATGTATCTTTAGTTTCTAAACTTGTATCTTTATCTAACAATATTCTTATGAATTTTGGGGATATGCTATAGTCACTACAGAATAGTTCAATACAAGAATTTTTCAATTTTTCCTTATTTTTAAATGGAAATGCTGAGTATAGGTGTGGCTTGATTGAATTTATAAAGTCAAAACAGATGTATTTAAATAGGAGGGTTTCAAAAAAGTCTATTGTTATTTCATAATCTTCATTAGAATATATTAATGTAAGAAATGCTTCGAAGGTCTTTTGAATGTTGTCACTATTTTTTAAATCTATTGCATTTAAAATTTCATTGTTATTTTCATAAATCTTGCTTCTTGCGGATATATCCAATATACCTAGATCAGTTGGTTTGTTTTTTAGTATTTTTTCACTTAATTCTATTGTTTCACTATAAAAACCTTTTGAGTATAACTTAATCGCCTCTTCACCTAATAAGCTTATTCTAGGTTCTAATGTATTGTTATAATAAATCGATATGTTTTTCCAAGTTTCATTATCAGATATTTCTGCAATATTTGTTACAAATTCTTTTATTTCTAATTTTAAATTATCCGTAACATTATCTATATATAGTGACCTTTTCGAGATTCTACTAAATAGAATTAATCTATCTATAGGAGTTAATCTTTGACTAAATATTATTAAATCTATTATGTTAATTTCGTCACCAACAAAGTCGGGTATCAATATGGTTGAAAGAAATTCAGCATATCTATGTACAGATGCACACCTATATTCTAATAATAAGTTTTTCAAGAACTGGTTATAGAACGTGTTTAGGGAGGTTGATTGATGTTTTCGATTTATAAGAGCAGCAATATGATTAATATCTTTATTGTTATTGAGTTCTTCAACGAATTCTTTTCGCTCTTCTACAAAGCTAGGCTTACTGTAAATGCTTATTCTTGTATCTATTGCCCATATACTTCGACCAAATTCATTCTCAATTTTGTCTAATATAACTTTAGCTCTATCCACTTCCCCTAAAACAAAATTTGTTTCTAGTTCATTTTTTAGTTCATAAAATTCATTTATTTCTTTAATGTTAGAGGTATAAAATTTTTCGAATGCTTTCAGGATAAGTTTAGTTGGTAGTATGCTCTCTTCATATTTATCAATGTAGACTTCAGAAGTCATATCACTCGTATTTAGTGCTGATAATATGATTTGGTTATTGGTTGCAACCGCAATAACATTATCTATCTCTCTACTGGGTAAATTTTCAATGTATTCAGCGAGTTTTTTTCTAATGAATGCGCGATTTGACTTTCTTCTTTTTATCGAAGATGTCAATTCTTTTAAGTCAGATATGTAGCGTAACTGCCTGAATCCTTTCAACTTATTTTCACTTTTCATTTATTCAATATAATGAAAAATATCAAAAAAGGTTATTATAAGTAAAGTGACTTTTACCCCATATTGAAGACTGTCATTTTATCTAGATGTTGAGTGCGTACCTTTATACAGTAGTTTTAGTTTAATAGCTATTGAGTAACTTACTGATATTATTATAATTCTATTTTTTCCAACACTAGCGATTTTTCATGTTTGTCTTATGCTAGCAATGTTTGTAAAGTACTGAAAAGTATATTATTTCTTTATCACCAAACCAACATGGGGTGTCAGGGTTCGGAGGTTCAAATCCTCTCACATCGACCAACTTCCTCTCTTTTAGTGATATCCCAAATCCTTGAGAATCGTCATCACCAGGGCATACGCAAACTAATCCCTAACCATCTCAATCTCTCTTATAGATAAACAAACTTTGGATTGCATCGTATTCTTTGACAGAAGATAATCAGCAACAGGATACGTATTTCTTCCCAGCGGCGACTTCTTTGAGGAAAATGCTTTTTCCAGTGATGGCACTACCAGCCAGAATTCTAATTTGTCACCCTCATAAATTTTCGTCAGAAATGACGAAGCTTTGTATAAAATGGACTCAATCTTTCTGTGGCTCAGTTTCGATTGTGCCGTAAACTTGCATTGGATGAATATCGAGCTTCCTGATTTTTTTGCGATTAAATCAATTCCGCAATCACAATAACCTTTTTCCAACCCTTGCGCTAAAACATCGTACCCTTCGTTAGTTAAAACTTGAGCGACATACTTCTCGTAAACGAAACCCCAGTCAGACTCTTTCATTTCATAGAAATAAACAAAATCCTCCTGTGAATCGGAAACAATTTTTATACGAGCAAAATCAGGCTCAATGGTTAAAGTGCCACTCCCGAGCCTACTACTTAAACCTTTCATATTTACTCACTTTAAAACCAGTCCTTTCAAACTTAAGGTATCATGCGATGCTCGAGTCGACTATGAAACGGTTTGAAGTTAAACACTTCTTATTGTCGCATGTTTACCGTCAGGGATTTCTTGCATCCCTGTACGCGCACTATTGGCAAATGGTGGAAAAGATGTAAATTGAGATTATTGAGAACCACTATTATCGGTTTTCTGGCAGCGAAGATGCACAATTTGTTAGCTTTCCCTAAGTAATAAACTCACGACAGGATGTCATATGAACCTATTACCATACTCAAAAATAGAAACTAGGAACCTGCGTATTTTGCTTTACTCAGCAAGGTTCATTGCGCTGGCCGCTGCGGCCGTGTTTGTATTGGGCGTACCGCTGATTGTTTTTAATATTGCTATGAACCTGTCTGCACCACTTCCTCTTGAGGACGACGGCAGCGGTCTTCGCGTAGTCGTATCTCATGAAGGTTTTGGTATGGCTTTCGGAGGCATTGTGGCAATTTTCGTTTCTGTACTGGCTTTTGTTTTCTCAGGTTTCTGTGCTGCTGTGGTAAGTTGGGAACACAAGTTGTCTTTAAAGTAGTCGTCGCCTTGATAGTGCAATGTTTCGCGGCTAAATACATGCAAGGTTTGTTTCATGAGTCTGGAAAGTCATTTCTGCTTACTGGCGGAATATAATCAGTGGATGAATTTAAAGGTCTATGAATCTGCCGGGCGTCTGAGCCGTGAAGATTTAACGGCAGATCGCGGTGTTTTTTTCAGATCTGTGCTGGGCACGCTGAATCATATTGTTGTAGCGGACATTATCTGGCTGAAGCGATTCGCCACACACCCATCCTGTGGGTCTTTGCTGCGCGAGATTGTTGACCTTTCAAATCCGGCAAGCCTTGATCACATTCTCTATGACGACTTTGAGGCATTGTCTGAACGCAGGTATTGGTTGGACGAACAGATAATCAAATGGACTGGCGCGTTGGCCGCTGATGATCTGAATTTTGTGCTCAGCTATCGGAACACAAAAGGCATTGCCGCTAACAAGCGGTTTGCGAGTCTGCTTCTTCATTTCTTTAATCATCAAACCCATCACCGTGGTCAGGTATCTACTTTATTATCGCAGGCGGGCGAGGATGTTGGTGTTACCGATTTACTTGCGCTGATCAAAGAAGAAATTTAAGTGGAATATCTCAGGCATCCGCAAAAAGGTATCTGATAAACCCCATGGTTTACTCAGCTAATCCGAATGAATTGCCAGATGCGTTCAGAACCGGAAACTGGTAACTTGAAGCAGAGCGCGATTAATCAGAATTCACAGATGAAGGAACCAGGCAAATGCCATTCACGGAAGAAGAAAAAAGTGGTTTACTTTCAGTCAAAGGCGTAGGTCCAACAGTGCTGAAGCGATTTGAAGAAGTCGGGCTGGATTCCTTTGAAAAACTTGCCAGCCACAATGCTTCAGAAGTCGTCGCACTGGTATCTTCCATGCTGCAATCGAGATGCTGGACAAATACTAAAGCGGTGGAGGCGGTGGATGCCGCTATCCAACAGGCAAGAAAAGAAATCAGCAGTTGAACCGTGTGAAAGCATGCCAGTTTCAGACATTACTTTAACCTCCCGGCCGCCTGAAGCAAAAGCATTTGCTGACTTGCGGGAGACTGCAGGGTGGAACAACCCTGCAATGGCAGTCATTCAGAAGAGTATTGATAATTCGTTGTTCTGGGTTTGTTTGTATTCAGAGGAAACGCTAATTGGCTGCGGGCGTCTGATTGGTGACGGGGCGATGTACTTTTACCTTCAGGATGTCATTGTGCACCCTGATTTTCAGGAACTCGGGCTCGGAGCCCGGATAATGGAATCAATAAACGCATTCATTGCAGAACATTGCCCGGCAGGCTCAACAGCGGGCCTGTTAGCAGCAAAGGGAAAAGAAGGGTTTTACGCCAAATACGGCTTCACTGAGCGAAACGGTGAGCCGCTGGGACATGGAATGTGCCGTTTTATTACTGACTAACATGGTGATGTGGCAAGGACTGATATTACTTTCAAAAGGATTTTGAACTGATTATGGGAAAAGTAAATTCAAACACTGTCGTAGCATCTTTCTGGTTCGGTTTGTCTTTCATACTTGCCTGCTGCGCCGTCATTTCTATATTTTGGGGCACAAGTCTGGTAGCTGCACCGCTGTTATTCTGCTTGTCTCTGCTATTGTTTTTTACAGGACGGCAACGAGTCTCTGCGTGGCGTCAGACAGATAAAGCGTTTAATTCAGCGCTACTTACAATATCGCTCGCTCTTGCCATGCTGTCTTCACTGAGTGTAATGCTCAGTGACGTCAATTGAGTCTGTTTCACAAGAATAAAATCTACCCATTCAGAATCCTGAAGGAAAAGGAGAGAACAATGCTGTCAGCCGGATTTTTATTAACGTGTCTGGTCGTGGTACTGATGCCGGGCACGGGTGTGTTGTACACCGTAGCAACGGGTCTTTGCCATGGAAAAAGGGCGAGCTTCTTTGCTGCGCTGGGTTGTACGCTGGGGATTATTCCTGCGCTGCTGGCCAGTAGTTTCGGTCTGGCCGCTATTTTTCATACCAGTGCGGTAGCTTTTTCGGTAGTGAAATATGCCGGTTGTGCTTATCTGTTGTATCTGGCCTGGCAAATGTGGCGTTCGTCCGGGCCATTGGCAGTGTCCGGTGAAGCGCAGGGTGAGACAGGGTATGTAAGCTTCATGATAAAAGGATTTTTGCTGAATATCCTGAATCCGAAATTGTCTATTTTCTTTCTGGCATTTCTGCCTCAATTTATCACCGGCAGCGACAGTACCATTGCCGCCAGCATGTTACTTCATGGCTCCGTGTTTATGCTTATGACCTTTGCTGTTTTTCTGGTTTACGGTGGGTTATCCGGTTTATTCAGTGCCCGGGTTTTAAAGTCTGAGAAAGTGAGTGTTTTCATACAGAAATTCTTTGCCACCAGTTTTGCTGCACTCGGGCTGAAACTCGCATTTAGTGAGCAACGCTAAAGAAAGTGGCGTCGTACCGTTACTGGGGTGAAGAAAATTCGTTCAACTTCGTATTTAATGCGCTTGTCGTACATTACCTTGCGCGAATATAGATTTAATGCAACAAATAACATGATATGACCCTGGAAACTGCAACCGGATCAGGGGTAAGGTAAGCTTGTCCGCAGGGACGGATGCGTAAACTATCACACACCACATTTACCGTATCTTAATGGAGAAAAGAATGAAGCAACTGCTCAAGACCGGCCTGATGGCAGCAGTCGTGGTTACAAGCCTGACAACCGGCAGCGTTCTGGCTCAGGAAGCTGCAATGAACGAAAAACACGCGAAAGCGGCAACTAAGTACAGACATGCGCTTTACACACTGGTAGCCAGCAACATGGGGCCTTTGGGCGGCATGGCGAAAGGCGCTATCCCGTTTGATCAGGAAGTCATTGAAACCAACGCAATGCGTCTGGAACAACTGGCTGACATGATGGCAGATTACGTAAAGGTTGATACCCGCAAGTTTGATGTAGACACCGAAGCAAAAGATGATATCTGGGAAAACTGGTCTGATTTTGAAGGCAAGATCAGCGCGCTGAAGTCTGCTGCTGCTAATTTACAGACTGTTGCTGCGGCAGGTGACGAAAGCAAATTTGCTCAGGCAATCGGTAAAGTAGGCGGTACCTGCAAGTCTTGCCACGACGATTATAAAGCTGACTAATCAATAAAAAAACGGTACGGATTATCCGTAATGTTCATTTAATGGCCGCTCATAGCGGCCATTCGCGTTTTTAGACGTCGTATTCCGGCATGATATCGCAATTTACAAACCTCTGTTTGTAGAAAAATGGTTCTTTTCCTATGCTTAAGTGGGGTGATCGCCGCAGGAAAAATTTTTAGTGATTCATGAGAGGAATGCCGGTATATGGGTGAGTCGTGGTTAACGGATGAAATAAGTCATGAAGGACGTTCCCGGATTTCGGATGTCCTGAATTCGCTTATTCAGAATACCGCCGCAGAGAACGCCTGTGTTATTGTTGCCACAGTGGCAGAGCAGGAGCATGCAGCATCCTTACAGGGGAAAATTCTTTTCTGGCAAATGAATGACACCGCGTCATTACCAGCCGCTTGTGTACTTGAACAAACCTGCGCCTCTCCCTGTCTGCCCGTAAGCTTTAAAGATAAAACGACAAAAGCATTTTTTTCACTGGCGGTTCAGGTTGTTAAACACGACGACATTGCACTTTTTGTCGCCGGTTATTTTCCGCACCAGAAAGCATCAGACTACGATATGGCCTTTCTGGAGCTTAGTGGTGAGCGTGTGGGGTTGATTGCCGAATCGGCATCGTTACACCGTGAGGGCAGCCTGAAGTTACTTCACGACAGACTGTCGCTGTTTGATGAAGTCTCCGAGATGTCGTCTACCGGCGGTTGGGATTACGATGTACAAACCCAGCAAATACACTGGACTAATGAAACCTACCGGCTGTTCGATTTCGCCAGAGATACCCGCGTTACCCTGTACCGTATTCTTTCCTGTTTTCCATCTGAAGCCAGACGCAAGCTGATTAAAGCCATACAAATGCTACTGGCCTCCGGAGTGAGTTATCAGTTTGAACTGCCTGTGATCACCCGCAAAAAACACAAATGCTGGGTGAAATTATCTGGGAAGGCCAGAAAGCAGAACGGTGAAATTGTGAAGATTTTCGGCTCTGTTCAGGACATTACTGAGCACAAGCGCCTGTCGGAAACAGAACAGAATTACATCGAATACTTAAACACGATTCTGGACAGCATGAATGATGCGGTACTGACCGTTGATGAGCTGGGCACCATCATTACTGCCAACCAGACCGTTGAAATTCTCTTTGGTTACGAGCCTAAGCAGGTTATCGGTGAAGACATTTCCTATTTACTGCCGGGGCCGCCTGATGATGAGCAGATCGAGTTTGTCCGTCAGCACTTGCGGCCGGGACTTGGCGCTATTTTCGGAAAAGAACTGTCAGCGAAGCACCGTCAGGGCAAAACCTTTCCTATTGAAGTGTCGGTGTCTGAAGTTGAGCAGGTGAGTCAGTCGCAGTTTGTCTGTGTTATCCGCGATATTACCGAGCGTAAACAGGCGGTAGACAGTATCTATCAAATCGCCTTTTTTGATGAAGTTACCCATCTGCCTAATATCAAATCCTTCGAAAAGGATTTGCGTCGTCTGATCATCGCCGCGAAAACCACTAAACGGCAAATGTACTGTTGTATGCTGGATATCGATAATTTTGCCCAGTTTAATTTGTCGTTCGGCAAAGAGACCGGTGATTACATTTTGCGTATTTTTGCCGGACGCATCAAAAAAGCTATTTCCTCCCGTTTTCAGGTATACAGCGGTCTGGGAGATAAATTTTATATTCTGTTTAAAGAACCCTTTGATGAGTCAAAAGATGCTGCCACCATGGATTTGATTGATTCTATAGAATGGGGCATGCACAGTGAGTTAGGCAAAGAGTTTACCCTTCATGGTCATTCACAACTGGTATCAACCTCGCTGGCATCGACCTATGTTCACGCGCAGGATGCCAGCTATGAGAAAATTACCGGTATTCTGGATTTCGGTACGAGGCAGGCCAAGAAGCAGGGACCGGGCGGCCGTGTCACCCTGGAGCGTAACGAGTTTAATGCCTACGACAGACACAATTACATCAGTCAGAGTTTTGCTCATGCTCTGGAATACAACGAATTCTATTTAGTGCTGCAACCCCAGTACGACAAGCACGGTCGTATTTTGTCTTCTGAAGCACTGCTGCGCTGGAATGAGAAACGGCTGGGCTTCATCAGTCCCGGTGAGTTCATTCCCATTGCAGAGGAAAGTGATGCCGTGGTGGATATTGGGTACTGGGTAATCAACGAGGCCTGTCGCCTGCTGTCAGAAATGAAATCTCAGGGACTGGAAACGACCCTTTCTGTGAATATCAGTGGCAGACATATTGCTCGTGCTGATTTTTCTGACCGGCTGCTGGAAACGATCTCAGAATGGCAGATTAACCCTGAGCAGCTGGTGCTGGAAATCACGGAAACCACACTGGTTACCACCATTGATCTGGTGCGAAAACGTATCGAAAGGCTGTCACAACTCGGCTTTGCTTTCTCCATTGACGACTTTGGTACCGGCTATTCCAGCCTGAGTTACCTTAAAGAACTGCCCATTACTGAATTGAAAATCGACCGTTACTTTGTGGATGAAATTAATTTTGAAAGTGATGACGTGCCCATCGTCAATACCATCATTGAAATGGCCAGTGCCATGGGTGTGAGAACGGTAGCTGAAGGCATTGAGAACGAAATTCAGATCCAGTACCTCACCCGCCGGGGCTGCGATATCTTCCAGGGTTTTTATCTGTCCAAACCGGTGGAAGAAGAAACCTGGCGTAACCTGCTCCTTACCTGCGCAAAAGGAAAAATTGCCCGCCTTGTGAACTGATTTCTCTGTCAGCACAAGGCAAAAATTTGCGACCCAAGTCTTATGCGGCTTTTTGTTGTTTTTATATTAATGTAAATCAAGTTAAAAGTTTTCATTAATGGTTACATTAATTGTACCGGAACAACATTCGCGAGGCCGTTATGTCGTACACCACAGAATATCAGAGGGCAATTGAATCACCGGAAGCATTCTGGAAAGAAAAAGCGCAGGCGCTGCCCTGGTCCCGTTTTCCTGAAACCATTTTGTCGAAAGACGAAAACGACATTTATCGCTGGTTTGCTGACGGGGAAATGAATACCTGCTACATGGCACTGGATTATCATGTTGAAAACGGCAGGGGCGATCAGCTTGCGCTTATTTATAATTCACCGGTTACGGGAAATAAAGCGACGTATACCTACCGCAGGTTGCATGAGGAAGTCGCAAAATTCGCCTCCGTGCTTGCCGGCAAAGGCGTAGAGAAGGGCGACAGGGTTGTTATCTATATGCCGATGATCCCGCAGGCTGTCATTGCCATGCTGGCATCGGCACGACTCGGCGCTGTTCATTCGGTAGTTTTCGGCGGCTTCGCCCCCCACGAGCTGGCTGTGCGCATTGAAGATGCATCACCGAAGGTGCTGGTGACAGCCTCCTGCGGCATTGAGGTGACGAAAGTGCTCCCCTACAAGCCGCTGGTCGACGAGGCAATCAGTCTGTCGGCGCACAAACCGGATTCAGTCATTGTGTTTCAGCGTCCTGAGCAACTGGCAGAACTCAGCGCAGACGACACAGACTGGGATACCGCAATGGCAACAGCCACACCGGCGCCCTGTACTGTGGTGCAGGCAACGGATCCTCTCTATATTCTCTACACCTCAGGCACCACGGGAAAACCAAAAGGGGTTGTGCGGGATAACGGTGGTCATGCTGTCGCGCTGAAGTATTCCATGCAGGCTATTTACAATATGGCACCGGGTGAGGTGTTCTGGGCGGCATCGGATGTTGGGTGGGTAGTCGGACATTCCTATATTGTTTACGGACCGCTTTTGCATGGGTGTACTACGGTTGTGTATGAAGGCAAACCGGTAAAAACGCCGGATGCAGGCGCGTTCTGGCGCATGACGGAAGAATATAAAATTAAGGCGCTGTTTGCTGCGCCGACGGCGTTCCGCGCAATTCGCAAAGAAGATCCTGATGCAAAGTTAGTCGAAAAATATGACATCAGTTCACTGAAGACGATCTTCATGGCGGGGGAACGGCTCGACCCGCCCACCTATCTATGGACCGTTGATAAAACCGGCAAACCGGTGATCGATCACTGGTGGCAAACTGAAACCGGATGGGCCATTTGTGCTAATCCCGCAGGACTTGAAGACTTACCGGTTAAACCGGGTTCCTCAACCGTTCCGGTGCCGGGCTTTAATGTGCAAGTGCTGGATCACACCGGTAAACCTTTACCGGCGGGAGAGCAGGGCGCAATTGCGATAAAGCTGCCAATGCCGCCGGGTTGTCTGCCGACTATCTGGGGTGATTGTGAACGGTTCAAACATGCCTATCTGGAAGCTTATCCGGATTATTACACCTCAGGTGACGGCGGTTTTAAAGATGACGACGGTTATGTCTTTATTATGGGGCGCACTGATGATGTGATTAATGTGGCCGGTCACCGTTTATCTACCGGTGAAATGGAAGAAATCGTGGCTGCGCATCAGGCAGTGGCAGAATGCAGTGTGATAGGCGTTCATGACAGTTTAAAAGGGCAGGTGCCGGTTGGGTTAGTGCTGTTGAAAGATGGTGTGGATATTGACGAAGACACACTGCAACAGGAGCTGGTGGCGATGATCCGAAAGGAAATCGGTCCGCTGGCCTGTTTTCATCGTGCGGTGGTAGTGCCCCGGTTACCTAAAACCCGGTCGGGAAAAATTTTACGTAAGCTGTTACGTCAGATTGTTGCAAACCATGAAGTGGCAGTGCCGTCTACCATTGATGACCCGGCCAGTGTGCCGGAAATACAGGAAATAATGCAAAAGCAGGGACTGGTAAAATCGTAGCGCAGCTTTAGCGCTTAATGCATGAGAGATAAAACGACAAAGCCGCCTGTGAAGGCGGCTTTGTAACATCTGGCTGTGTAGCTGAGCCAAGTAAAAGATCAGTAGTAATATTCTTCTTCTGCTGCTTCAGGCGGCGCGATTTCTACTACATAGTACACAATGCCGGCACTGATAAGCGCAACTACAACAGCAGCCAGCAGGCGTGATGACGGGATCCCGGCTTCATTAGTGCTTTTCTTTCCGTGCACCATGGCCGGTGCCAGTTTTTGCTTTTTATACACGGCATAGAAACCAATCGCTGCAATATGAAGGGCAATGACCACCAGTAGAATATTGAATACGTTATTGTGCAAATAACTCATGGTTTTAAGCGTTGAGTCTTCTACTGCGGCGCGCCAGGGACCATCAAGGAAAATGTCGTCAGTCATGAATAATCCGCTTACTGCCTGCACGGCAACCAGTGACAGCATGATGATAACAACCCAGCCACCCAGCGGGTTGTGACCTGCATGAGCTTCTGAGTCCCGCTTAAATAGGGTGCCGGCATAACGTAATACAGCCCGGGGACCATAAATAAACTGGCTGAACTTCGCGTAATCCGAACCGGCAATCCCCCAGATGAGCCGGAAAATAATCAGCCCGAGCGTAAAGTAGCCGAGATAGAAGTGCCATTGCATGGCGTTGTCCATCAGTTCAGCGGTGACATATTGCCCGGCCAGGGAGAAAACGAGCAACCAGTGAAACAGTCGGGTAGGAATATCCCAGATCAGCTTTTTTTCCATGTTGAGTCCTTTTCTGCATAAGCACGATTATCGTAGCGGATAAAGTACGGTTTTATGTTGATGCAACACAGTGTAAATGCAGATTTTCTGCGGGTAAATTGAAATGGCATGACTGCAGATGGTTATACCATATTCTACGCTAATTACCTGTGATCATTTGAAAATTGTCTGCGCTCAGGCAAAATGCCGGAAAACAGACTGAGAATATCCTGATATGAAAGTAGCTATTTTAGGCGCCAACGGGCGTATGGGACGTGTGCTGATTGAAGCATTACGTGAAAATGACGATGCAGATTTATCTGTTGCCACGGTCCGTGATGACTCACCATGGGTAGGCATCGATGTTGGCGAACTCGCCGGGATCGGTACGCAGGGCATTGCCTGCAGTGCGATTTCATCACTGAACCCTGACGATGTTGATGTGGTGATTGATTTTACCTTACCGGCCGCATTCGACAGCAATCTGGCCTGGTGCACAGAGCACAAAAAGCCGGTTGTCATTGGTACCACAGGTTTGTCGCAGGACCAGTTAAAGGCGCTGGACGAAGCAGCAAAAACAATCCCGCTGGTTTTCGCGGCGAATTACAGCGTGGGCGTAAACGTCATGCTGTCGCTGGTGAAGCAGGCGGCTAAAGCTCTGGGCAATACAGCAGATATTGAGATCCTTGAAGCACATCACCGCTTTAAGCAGGATGCACCATCAGGCACGGCTATGGCTATCGGTGAAGCGATTGCAGATACTTTAGGTCGAAACTTGCAAGAATGTGCTGTTTACGGTCGTGAAGGGAAAGAACCGCCCCGTGAACATCAAACTATCGGTTTTGCCACCGTTAGAGCCGGTGATATTGTGGGAGAACACACCGCATTGTTTGCTGATCTGGGCGAGCGTCTGGAAATTACGCATAAAGCGTCGAGTCGTTTAACCTTCGCCAAAGGCGCAGTACATGCGGCTTTGTGGCTGTCGGGTAAGCAAAATGGACGTTATGGCATGAATGATGTCATTGGACTGGCGTAATTATTCATCAGATAAATAGGCTTTTCTGAGGTTAGACGCTGAAAAATCAGTTAATGAGGTGTTTTTCATGTTTTTCTAAATTTGAATTAGACCTTTGCTGATTACTCCTATATAATACTTGGAATTTGCCAAAATTTAGCGTTCCGGCTTGTCCGGGTCGCGTTTTATTAGCTGCAAAGTATCGTAAACGGGAAGTAAAATTATTGTTACCTCCCGTTTTTTGTGGGGTTTATTCATGCCACTGAATAAACCGTCGGTTATCCTTAATCTGGAGGTTGACTTGGCTAATTCTGCCCTTTTGGTGTTAGAGGATGGTTCAGTTTTTAAAGGTACGGCAATTGGTGCCACTGGTTCTGCCGTTGGGGAAGTTGTTTTTAATACTTCCATGACAGGCTATCAGGAAATCATCACCGACCCGTCATACGCTGAACAAATCATTACACTTACTTACCCCCATATCGGTAATACCGGTACCAATTCTGAAGACGTCGAAGCAGACAAAATCTGGTCTAAAGGTCTAATCATTCGTGACCTTCCCCTCGTAGCCAGTAATTTTCGAAACCAACAAACATTATCTGAATATCTCGAAGCCAAAGGCGTAGTAGGTATTGCGGATATCGATACCCGTCGTTTAACCCGTATCCTTCGTGACAAAGGTGCGCAGAACGGTTGTATCATCTGCGGTGACGATTTAGATGAAGCCAAAGCATTAGACGCTGCTAAGGGGTTCCCGGGCTTAAAAGGCATGGACTTGGCCAAAGTAGTTAGCACTAAGGAAGTGAAAACCTGGACCGAAGGCACGTGGGTGCTGGGTGAAGGCTATGTAACGCCAGCGGAAGCGAAATACCATGTTGTTGCATACGACTACGGCGTGAAGAACAACATCTTACGTATGTTGGCAGACCGTGGCTGTAAAGTGACGTTGGTGCCGGCGCAAACGCCTGCTGCTGACGTACTGGCTCTGAATCCGGATGGTGTGTTTTTATCAAATGGCCCCGGCGACCCTGAGCCGTGTGACTACGCCATTGAAGCGATTAAAACCATTCTTGAAAAAGACATTCCGGTATTCGGTATTTGTCTGGGTCACCAGTTACTGGCACTGGCCAGCGGTGCTAAGACGGTCAAAATGAAGTTTGGTCACCACGGTGCTAACCACCCGGTGAAAGACCTTAAGAAAGGTACAGTGATGATCACCAGCCAGAACCACGGTTTTGCTGTTGATGAATCTACGTTGCCGGATAACTTAGAAGTTACTCATATTTCATTGTTCGATAAGTCGTTGCAGGGTATTCACCGTACCGACAAACCTGCGTTCAGCTTCCAGGGCCACCCTGAAGCGAGCCCGGGTCCGCACGAAGCGGCTGATCTGTTTGATCATTTCATCGACCTTATTGAACAATCAAAACAGTAGGAACTAGCCGACAATGCCAAAACGTACTGACATAAAAAGTATTCTGATTCTGGGTGCCGGCCCTATCGTTATCGGCCAGGCCTGTGAATTTGACTATTCCGGCGCACAAGCCTGTAAGGCACTGCGCGAAGAGGGTTACCGCGTCATTCTGGTAAACTCTAACCCTGCGACTATCATGACCGACCCTGAAATGGCTGATGCAACCTACATCGAGCCGATTCACTGGGAAGTGGTACGCAAAATCATCGAAAAAGAACGTCCTGATGTGGTACTGCCTACCATGGGCGGCCAGACTGCACTGAACTGTGCGCTGGATCTTGAGCGTGAAGGCGTACTGAAAGAGTTCAACGTTGAACTAATTGGTGCAACGGCTGACGCTATCGATAAAGCGGAAGACCGTGAGCGCTTTGATAAAGCGATGAAGTCTATCGGTCTGGAATGTCCCCGTGCGGAAATTGCTCACTCTATGGAGCAGGCCCACGATGTACTCAGCCGCATCGGTTTCCCTTGTATCATCCGTCCGTCGTTCACCATGGGTGGAACCGGTGGCGGTATCGCATACAACATTGACGAGTTCAATGAAATCTGTACCCGCGGTCTTGACCTTTCTCCTACCAATGAGCTGCTTATTGATGAGTCGCTGATTGGCTGGAAAGAGTACGAGATGGAAGTGGTTCGCGATAAAAACGATAACTGCATTATCGTTTGTACTATTGAAAACTTCGATGCCATGGGTGTTCACACCGGTGACTCTATCACTGTTGCGCCGGCGCAAACGCTGACCGACAAAGAATTCCAGATCATGCGTAACGCGGCCATGGCCGTATTGCGCGAAATCGGTGTTGAAACCGGCGGTTCAAACGTACAGTTCGGTGTGGATCCGAAGACTGGCCGTATGGTTATCATCGAGATGAACCCGCGCGTATCACGTTCTTCAGCACTGGCATCAAAAGCTACCGGCTTCCCGATTGCGAAAGTGGCTGCCAAGCTGGCTGTGGGTTATACCCTGGACGAACTGGCTAACGATATTACCGGTGGTCTGACGCCGGCCTCTTTCGAGCCGTCTATCGACTACGTTGTGACTAAGATTCCACGCTTTAACTTCGAAAAATTTGCCGGTGCGAACGACCGTCTTACCACACAGATGAAGTCTGTAGGCGAAGTGATGGCGATTGGCCGTAATCAGCAGGAATCACTGCAGAAAGCATTACGTGGTCTGGAAGTGGGCGCTACGGGTCTGAACCCGATTCTGGACCCGCAGGACGACGAAGCCATGAGCAAGCTCAAGTATGAGCTGCAAAACCCGGGCGCTGAGCGTATCTGGTACATCGGTGATGCTTTCCGTATGGGTATGAGCGTTGAGGAAGTGTTCTCTTACACCAATGTAGACCGCTGGTATCTGGTACAGCTAGAAGAACTGATTAAACTGGAAAACCAGGTGGCAGAGCAGGGCGTAAGCGCACTGACTGAAGATTTCACCCGTGCGCTGAAGCGTAAAGGTTTCTCTGATGCCCGTCTGGCTGAGCTGACTAACGTAGCAGAAAGCGACATCCGCGACATCCGCCGTGGCTTCGGTATCTCTCCGGTGTATAAGCGTGTTGATACCTGTGCTGCTGAATTCTCAACCAGCACTGCGTATATGTACTCCACATATGACGAAGAATGTGAAGCTGCACCAACGGATAAAGATAAAATCATGGTACTGGGCGGTGGTCCTAACCGTATCGGTCAGGGTATCGAATTCGATTACTGCTGTGTGCACGCTGCGCTGTCTATGCGTGAAGACGGCTACGAAACCATCATGGTTAACTGTAACCCTGAAACGGTTTCTACCGACTACGACACATCAGACCGTCTGTACTTCGAACCGGTAACGTTAGAAGACGTGCTGGAAATCGTTGCAAAAGAACAGCCTAAAGGCGTGATTGTTCAGTACGGTGGTCAGACACCACTGAAACTGGCCCGTGCCCTTGAAGCGAACGGTGTACCAATTATCGGTACGTCTCCGGAAGCTATTGACCGTGCAGAAGACCGTGAGCGCTTCCAGCACATGGTGAACAAGCTGGGTCTTAAGCAGCCGGCTAACGCAACGGTTACCAACATTGAACAGGCTCTGGCCCGTGCAGAAGAAATCGGCTTCCCGCTGGTTGTTCGTCCTTCATACGTTCTGGGTGGGCGTGCGATGGAAATCGTGTACGACCTGAAAGATCTGAAACGTTACCTGAACGAAGCGGTTAAAGTGTCTAACGACGCCCCTGTACTGCTGGACCGTTTTCTTGACGACGCGATTGAAGTCGACATCGACGCTATCTGTGACGGCACTGAAGTGGTTATCGGCGGCATCATGGAGCATATTGAACAAGCCGGTGTTCACTCTGGTGACTCTGCCTGTTCACTACCTTCACACTCTCTGCCAAAAGATATTCAGGACACCATGCGTAAGCAGGTTCGTGATATGGCGTTAGAGCTGGGTGTTGTGGGTCTGATGAATACACAGTTTGCTATCAAAGACGGCGAAGTTTACCTGATTGAAGTGAACCCCCGAGCTGCCCGTACCGTACCTTTCGTATCTAAAGCGACAGGTGTACCGCTGGCGAAGGTTGCTGCCCGCTGTATGGCCGGTCAGTCACTGCAGTCTCAGGGTGTGACGGAAGAAATCATTCCGCCGTTCTACTCTGTAAAAGAAGTGGTACTGCCATTTGCTAAGTTCCAGGGTGTTGACCCGCTGTTAGGCCCTGAAATGCGCTCTACCGGTGAGGTTATGGGTGTGGGTGATACCTTCGAAGAAGCGTATGCTAAAGCCAACCTGGGTGCCAGTGCGCCGCTGCCAAGAGAAGGCAAAGCGTTACTGTCTGTACGTAACAATGACAAAGCCCGTGTTGTCGACCTTGCCAAAGCAATGATCGAAGCCGGCTTTAAGATTGAAGCGACCAGCGGTACTGCGAAGAGCCTGATTGATGCGGGTGTTGAATGTACTGTAGTAAATAAGGTGTCTGAAGGACGTCCTAACATCGTTGATTCAATTAAAAACGGTGAATACAGCTATATCATCAACACCACGGAAGGCCGCCAGGCAATCACGGATTCTGTATACATTCGACGTGAAGCGTTAGTGAATAAAATCACTTACACCACAACAATGAATGCAGCATTCGCTACGATTCGTGCAAAATCTGCTGATGACCGTAACAAGGTTTCATCAGTGCAGGAACTGCATGCCCGTATTAATGCCTGATGACAGTTGTGTGAAATTGCGCTATTCTGCGCAATCAATATTTTAGAAAAGTGCGCCGGTTGGCGCACTTTTTTTAACTCAGCGATCAAAAGGTCAGCAGACCAGTCAAAATAAGTGAGAAACACCATGAGTCAGTATCCGATGACCGCTCGTGGCGCAGAGTTATTGCGCAAAGAATTAAATGAATTAAAAACAGTGACCCGCCCGCGAATTATCGCTTCTATTGCCGAAGCACGTGAGCACGGCGACCTGAAAGAGAATGCCGAGTATCATGCTGCGCGCGAAGAGCAGAGTTTCTGTGAAGGTCGTATTCAGGACATCGAAGGAAAGTTATCTAACGCGCAAATCATCGATGTTACCAAAATGGATAATACCGGTAAGGTCATTTTTGGTACTACAGTTACCATTATGAATCTGGAAACTGATGCTGAAACCACTTACCGCATCGTGGGTGATGATGAAGCTGATATCAAAAATAATCTGATTTCAGTGAATTCTCCTATCGCCCGTGGTCTTATCGGTAAAGAACTGGATGATGTGGTAAATATCCAGACACCGGCAGGCACTGTCGAGTTTGAAATCACCGAAGTGGAATATATCTGATATTGATGGCGGAAAGTCTCTGGCTTTTCGCTTCCTTTAACCAACGCCCTCAGCGGATAAAGCCGCAACGGCAAATGATGTGTAGTACGGTACCGTTCGTGAAACATTCATTATTACTTTTAGTCCTGATATTACTCAGTGGCTGCTCACGGATGGTAGCAGAGCGCATCGAATCACCCGCGCAATTAATTCACTACGAACAGGCCACACTGGATCAAATGTATGCCCAATGGGGCGTGGTTGAGAAGCAGTGGTGTAGTGAGCGCTCATCCTATTGTATTCCTTATAAAGATGGCGGTGCTGTTACCCGTCAGCTTCCCAGTATGTCTTTTACCGTATCGCGGGATTTTGGTAACCAGTTCAGCTTTTTGAAAGAAGTGACAATTACTCCCCGTGATGTCGGGCAATTTTCCGGCACCGTTGTTTTACTTCACGGTTACGGCGCAAAAAAAGAAAGCTGGATGAGTACCGGTTTCTATTTTCAGGCATTGGGATTCCGCGTCATCGAACCTGATTTGATGGGGCAGGGCGAGTCCTCTGCACCACTGGGGTTTGGTGTGCGTGATGCAGACTTACTTGCCGAGTTTATCGACCACACCGTGGATATCACTGAAGAGCCTGTTTATCTCGTTGGTCACTCCATGGGCGCTTTAGCTGCGGTGAAAACAGCCAGAAAGCTGGAGTCCGTGGCCGGACTGGTATTACTGGCCCCTATGGACCGGTTTGACCGCGCCACTATTGGTGTTGCCCATACATTTAAACCCCGTTTAAGCAAGCTGGTACCAGATTCATCTATTCGTGCCGGCGCAGAACTGGCGCTGAAACGGGCAGGGCTCTCTGTTGAGCAGACAGATATGTTTGCAGATTTACCTGCGCTGAATGTGCCTATTCTCACCTACGGTTCAGATCAGGATCTCGTCAGTAACATTCGCCGTGTTAACGGCTGGTCAAAGCTGGCAAACGTTACCCGAATCGTAAATGATGACGAAACGCATATGTCAGTCATCGGGATCAGCGATACCGAACATCAGGTGTTGATGAACTGGCTGGAGCATGCGGGTAATCACCGGCCTGCACTGTCTGCTGCACGCACTGCTCTGTAAAGCTGTCGTTTATTCTCTTTCTGTGCAGGCTTTCCCCGCCTGCACTTGTCGTCTTTTCTTCATTTAAAAAGCCTTTTTACGCATTATTTACGATATAATGCATCGATGTGGCGCAAATGGAGATGCAGAACAAATAATTACGGAAAAATAAAAGGTTTATGCCGGTGTGGAAATCACACCTTACTATGAGTTTTCTGATAAACGACGTTGTCTCAGGACTGCAGGGTTTATGAGAGAGTTTCATCCTTTTGCGCACTGGTAAGGAAGTATTGCTTTAGATGTCTGCCAGACGGAGAACCAGTCGTGCGCGACACCATCCGTATAATTATAAGTTTGTCTTTCCTGATTTCAGGAAGCGTTAATGCGTTGTCTTACACCAGTCTTGACAGTTGTCTTGCCAGTGCTGTGGACTGTAAAAATGAAACCCGTCAGTTACTGAAAAATACTGCTGCCGGAAGCCGGGACTGGTACATGTTGATGTACTACAACCTGTCTGCACGGTGGGATTTGGATAACCTGTCTCTGAACTGTCAGGAACTCAGCGGTTATGCTGACATGACGGATGCCCCTGATGTCTTCAAAATTGTGGTTTACACCATTTATGCCAAGAAGCTGTTAAGTAGCGGTGAGACAGAGCAGGGAACAGAATACGCTCATCTTGCCCGCGATTTAATTATGCGTTCGGCAGAGTATGCCCCTGATCCACGGCGTCTTGCAGAACTCATTATTCTTCACAACTACCTCAAAGATTATGACGCTGCCAGCGAGCTGGCTGACTGGGCGGTAAGGCGTACTGAAAATATTCGTAATCCTGATGCTAAAGCGCCTTTGCATATGGCAATCGCACACGTAGCATTATTTATAAAGGATTACGACAAAGCACTGCAATTCTACGGCTATGTGGCCGAAGCGCATGAGCATAAGAATGAGCCGCTACAGCTTTCTAATGCTTACAGTAGTCTGGGTGTTGTCTATCTGCACAAAGAAGAATATAAGCAGGCCCGGTATTATTTGAAGCAGGCGGGTCATGCCCTTGACCAGGCGCTGGGTACGTATGAAACGGGCGATAAAACTTATATCCGGCTGAGACTGGCGGAATTGGACTTTATCGAAGATAAGAAAGAGGCTGCTATCGCCGCGCTGACTAAGATAGATCCCGGTAAAGTGCATAAACATCATATGCCACTTTACCGGAAATTACAGACACAAGCCGGTCAGTCTCCGCCGCCGATGGAAATGCGCTGAGGCTTTTTCGCTTCTGGGATAAGACGTTGTAAATCAATATGCAGCAGGCCGAGTTCCATATCGGCCGCAATCACTTTTACGTTGTCACCTAACTGGAACTTACGTTCAAAACCCCGCTCAGAAATGCCCTTGTGCAGGAACTTGCGCTCTGCCTGTTTAGGGTCTGCCAGCTTTTTACCGGCAATCCGTAAGGTATTGTCCTGCACTTCCACAATCACGTCCTGCTGACTGAAACCCGCTACAGCCATGGTGATGCGGTACTTAAACTCGTCAATCAGTTCAATGTTGTACGGCGGATAGCTGCTCTGCTTTTCTGCGCGGTTTGCAGCTTCAATTAATGTAGCCAGATGGTCTGAGCCGATAAAAGAGCGGTAAAGGGGAGTTAAGTCGATAGTAGGCATACCTGTCCTGTTAAGCAAAAGGCGTAAGTTCCCGTAACGGGCAACATAAATGGCCGGCCTTTTAATTAAGCACCAGCCTGTAATGGTTTAATTATGTCAGAAAGCGGCACCGGCGGCGAGTGGGAAAGTTGCCGCCGGCAGGAAGGGTTACATCGCGAGGGATTTGACGATTTGTCCGTTTTTGACCACCAGGCCTACATCTTCCATCAGCGCCATGTCATCAAGGGGGTTACCTTTTACCGCAATGACGTCGGCTTTCCGGCCCGCCTCAATACTGCCAAGTGATTCCTGTTGTTTCAGTAGTGTAGCCGAATTAATGGTGGCAGCCTGAATGGCCTGCATGGGTGTCATACCCCAGGTCACCATGCGGGCGAACTGTTTACCATTGTCCCCGTGAGGGTAAACACCGGCATCCGAACCGAATACCATGTTGACGCCGGCCTTCACCGCCTTTCGGAAATTCTCCCGTTGTTTGGTGCCTACAATGCGTTCTTTTGCGAGGCTTTCCGGCAGAATACCGGCCTTTTCACCCTCGCCGAGAATGTATTCTGTGACGTACACGTCCATGGAAAAATACGTGCCGTGTTTTTTCGCCAGTTCAATGGCTTCATCATCCAGCAAACTGACATGTTCTACAGAGTCCACACCGGAACGGATTGCCGCTTTTATGCCGCTGGTGCCGTGAGCGTGCGTGGCCACGGTGAGGCCGCGTAAATGGGCTTCTTCAATCAGTGCCTGCATTTCTTCTTCGGTGTACTGCCGGGCACCGACTTTTGTACCTTTAGATAAAATACCACCGGTGGCGCAGAACTTAATAACGGTAGCGCCGTATTTGATGTTTTCACGTACTTTCTTGCGTACTTCCCACGGACCATCAGCAACGCCTTCGCTTTTATCGTGATAGCCATAGGGGAGAAGATTATTGTCGCAATGACCTCCGGTCACACCCAGTGAAGGGCCGGCCACAAACATGCGCGGTCCCTGAACATCACCGTCATTGATGGCATCACGCAGCGCCACATCAGTAAAACCGGGTGCGCCAACGTTCCGGACCGTGGTGAAACCCGCCATCAGAGTATCTTTTGCATGTTTAACACCAGTAATAGCCGCACGGGGAACGGAAACAGACAGCGATGAATAGCCGTGTTTTGTGGGGTCGCTGGTCAGATGAACGTGCATGTCCATCAAACCCGGCATTAATGTGTAATCACCCAGTGCCATGACTTCAGCGTTGTCCGGTATGGCAATTTTTTTGCTGTGGCCGGCCTGAACAATCACATCATCTTCGATAATCACCACGGCGGATTCGATAACCTTGCCGGCTTTCACATCCACCATGCGATCTGCGGTAATAACAAGGGGATTAGCCAGCGTAAACAAACTGGTAAGCGCCAGCGAACCGGCCATCAGGTATGTGTGTATTCTTTTGATTTTCATTGGTATTTCCGGAACTGTCCTGTCAACAGCCATACTTTACCCAATCAGCGGGAAATTTGGCTGACAATTATCGCAAAAAAGAGGAAGAAGAACGTGTACTTGTGCCTCAGAAAGGCACAAGCACGCAGTCAGCAGGGTTAATGAGTGCGTCTGAGATACAGCGCAACACAAAGCAGTAAACCGCTGACAAACCATACCGGTATATCTCCGGCGCGGTTGTATGGTGTAAGTCCATGTTTGGCTGCCACGTCAGACACCAGGCTGCCAGCTTCAAACTGCGGCAGGACAGAGGTTACATCGCCCTTTTCATTAATAAACGCGGTAATACCATTGTTGGTTGCCCTCAGTACCGGCCGGCCGGTTTCAATTGCCCTCATACGGGCAATATCCAGATGTTGTGCCGGACCGTGAGAGTGACCAAACCAGGCGTCATTACTTACCGTGATAATCATGTCTGTATCGCTGTGAACATTGGCCGAAACCTGACGGGGAAAGGCTATTTCAAAGCAAATTGCCGGTGCCAGGCGGATCCCGTTGGCTATCAGGTTTGTTTGTTCAAAGTCTCCGCGGGAAAATGAAGACATAGGTAAATCAAACAACGGGGCCAGTGGTCTTAATATGTCTTCAAAAGGCACAAATTCACCGATGGGCAGCAGGTGATGCTTGGCATACCGGTTGGCATGGAAATAATGGTAACGGGCCTGCGTATCGTCCTGTGTTTTGCGGCCGAGCACCAGCAGATTATTCCACGCTTCTTCAGACTCCCAGTTGTAATTAACAATACCGGTTATGAGTGCTGTGTTTGTGCTCACTGCCTGGCGGTCCATGGCTTGCAGAAAGTCTGTCGCCATCAGTTCCAGTTTGGGTACAGCAGCTTCAGGCCATATCACCAGATCGTTGTCCCACAACGGCGTGGTTAAACCACGGTATTTTTCCATGGTGGGAATATCCTGCTCCGGTACCCAGCGCAGTGACTGGGCAATATTTCCCTGTACCATGGCAACTGAGTGTACGCCGGCAGTTTCCACCCAGTTAACTTTCTTCAGCAGCCAGCCTGATACCAGGCTAACTGTAAAAATAACCGCTATCGCCGGCCATTGGGTTCTGACTTTGAATACTGCCAGTGCTGCTGCGAGGGCAATAATAATCGCTGTAATGCCGGTTTCACCGGCTACCGGCGCCCAGCCTGCCAGCGGACTGTTGATTTGGCTGTAGCCCACCGATAACCAGGGGAACCCACTCAGCATCCAGCTTCTCAGCCATTCAGCAACGACCCAGAGAAATGGCAGGGCAAGCGGCCATAACCTGGCAGGAAACCAGCGTCTTGCAGCCCAGAGCGCAATGGCAGGATACAATGCAAGATACCCGCACAGGATGAGCATGAGTCCTACTGACAACACCACAGGCAAGCCGCCAAAATCAGCAATACTGACATGCACCCAGCTGATGCCGGCACCAAACCAGCCCAGACCGAATAACCAGCCGGTTAAGAAGGGATGTTGCGTTTTTACCAGTTGGCGGATCGCCAGGGCCAGCGCCACGAACGTGACAGGCCAGAGCGAAAACGGGGCATAGGCAAAGGTTAAACTGGCACCGCTAAGCAATGCCAACAGATAGGGAATAAACGCTTTCAGGGGAGATTACTCCATGGAGGGTACGGTAACCTTGAGCTGCACCAGACGGCGCTTGTCGGAGTTGGTAATTTTGAAGTGAATATCGCTGACGGTAATTTCGTCACCGGTTTCCGGCATGTGCCCGAATGCTTTCAGTACAATACCGCCGATCGTATCCGCTTCTTCTTCATCGAATGTCGTTTTGAAAAACTCATTGAAGTCATCCACCGGCGTTAATGCTTTAACGGTGTAGGTAGATTTATTCAGCGGTTTAATGTCGTCTGTACCGTTTTCGTCGATGTCATATTCATCTTCAATTTCACCGACAATCAGTTCCAGAATGTCTTCAATGGTAACCAGGCCGGATACACCACCATATTCGTCCACAACAATGGCCATGTGGTAGCGTTGCTGGCGGAATTCTTTGAGCAGTACGTCCACCCGTTTACTTTCCGGCACAATGACCGCCGGACGAAGTACATCTTTTAACTCAAAGGCCTTATCCGGACTGAATGCATAGCTGAGCAGATCTTTTGCCAGTAAAATACCTTCGATATGGTCTTTGTCTTCGCTGATAACAGGAAAGCGGGAGTGGGCTGTGTCCAGAATTTTAGGCAGGAACTCTTCTACCTTCTGGTCGATATCAATAGTAGTCATTTGCGTTCTGGGGATCATGATATCCCGTACGCGCATTTCGTTGACACCGATAACGCCTTCAATCATTTCTCTGGTCTGGGGGTCAATCAGTTCCCGTTGTTCGGCTTCTGTAATAACGTCTACCAGATCTTCCTTACTTCTCGGCTCGCCGGAAAATGTCAGTCTTAATTTATCTAACCAACTTTTGTTCGTCGAGCCGTTGGTAGAGTGAGGGCTGTCTTCGCTCATAATCGTCTTTTGTAGTGTGTGAAATATGAAAGTTAAAGATCCCGGTAAGGATCGTCAATGGATAATTGCGCTAAAATCTCAATTTCCAGAGATTCCATTTCTTCGGCTTCCTCATCATCGATGTGGTCGTAGCCTATCAGATGCAGGATACCGTGCACCACCATGTGGGCATAATGGTTGGCTACCGGCTTATGCTGCTCTTGAGCTTCACGGCTGATAACCGGCGCACAAATGACCAGGTCACCGAGCAGATTCAGCGGTACACCCGGCGGGCACTCAAAGGGAAATGACAGTACATTGGTCGGCTTATCTTTACCGCGGTAATCTCTGTTGAGGGTTTGTGATTCTTCTTCATCTACAAAGCGGATGGTCAGTTCTTTATCGCTGATATCCAGTTGAGAGAAGATGGTGTTGGCCCAGAGAGAAAGTTGAACTTCTGTTGGAATGTGCGCCGAAACGGAGTCTTCCGGCGCATAAGCTTGCTGAAAATCGATGACTGCCGTCACGGCTTGTCCTTACTGTCGTCACCGGTATTTTGCTGCTTTTCCTGTTCGGCGGCAGCACGTTTTGCCTGACGGATTTTTTCCTGCTCACCATCAAACTTCTCATAAGCCTGTACGATTCTGGCCACCACAGGGTGACGCACAACGTCTTCAGCTTTAAAGAAGTTAAATGAAATGTCAGATACACCTTCCAGTACTTCAATACTGTTTCTCAGCCCTGAACGCACGCCACGGGGCAGGTCGACCTGGGTGATGTCACCGGTGATCACCGCTTTGGAATTAAAACCAATACGGGTTAAGAACATTTTCATTTGTTCAGTGGTGGTATTCTGGCTTTCATCCAGAATGATAAACGCATCGTTCAGTGTACGGCCACGCATATAAGCCAGCGGCGCAACTTCGATTACGTTGCGTTCCATCAGTTTTTCTACCTTTTCGAAGCCAAGCATTTCAAACAGGGCATCGTAAAGGGGACGCAGATACGGGTCGACTTTCTGAGACAAATCACCCGGCAGGAAACCCAGTTTTTCACCGGCTTCAACAGCAGGGCGGGTAAGCAGAATACGGCGTACTTCCTGACGTTCAAGGGCATCAACTGCACAGGCCACAGCCAGATAGGTTTTACCCGTACCGGCAGGGCCGATACCGAACGTAATATCATGATTAACCACGTTAGCAACATATTGTGCCTGGTTCGGATTACGGGGCTTAATGACCCCCCGTTTGGTTTTGATATTAACTTCTTTGCCGTAAACCGTTGATTCACTGCGTTCCGGGAAACGGGCTTCCTGAATGGCCAGGTGTACCTGCTCCGGCTCCAGTTGCGGGATAAGGCCTTTAACAGGCTGAGTTTCGATATACAGTAACTTGAGCAGCTCTGCTACACCGTTGGCCTGAAGGGCCTCGCCTGACACTTTAAAGGCGTTATTACGGTAACTGATTTCTACACCAAGCCTGCGTTCGATTTGTTTGATGTTGTCATCAAACGGGCCGCACAGGCTGGACAGACGTTTATTGTCAGCAGGTTCTAATATGACTTCGTTGCTTACCAGAGTACTCAAGTTATGCTATTCCTCGCTTATTCATCAATTTAAACGGCAGGGACAAACTGACCCACGCCCAGTGCATCAGGCGCTTCCCCGTGACGCTTTGCTGTAATAGATTGGGGCGAAACTGCTACACGCAAGCCCATATCCTTTTCGCGGCGAACCACATCTCCACGCAGTGAATTGGTAAAGACGTCTGTGATTTTCACATCCACAAATTCACCAATCATGTCCGGTGAACCTTCAAAGTTCACTACACGGTTATTTTCAGTACGGCCGGACAGCTCCATCGGGTTCTTTTTCGACGGGCCTTCTACCAGAATCCGCTGCTCAGTGCCGACCATATGACGGGCAATGCGTAATGCCTGCTGGGTGATGCGTTGCTGCAACAGGTGCAGGCGCTGCTTCTTCACGTCTTCGCTGACATCATCCACGGCATCAGCAGCAGGCGTACCCGGACGTGCGCTGTAGATGAAACTGAAGCTCAGGTCATAATCGATGGCCTGAATCAGATCCATGGTCGCCTCAAAATCTGCATCGGTTTCACCCGGATAGCCGATGATGAAGTCTGAAGACATGCAAATGTCAGGACGTACTTTCTTCAGCTTGCGGATTTTCGATTTGTATTCCAGTGCCGTGTGACCACGTTTCATCATGTTGAGAATACGGTCGGAACCGCTCTGAACAGGCAGGTGAAGGTGGTTTACCAGCTCGGGAATTGTCTCGTACGCGGCGATAATGTCATCGGTGAACTCCACCGGATGCGACGTGGTGTAACGGATACGGTCAATACCGTCGATGGCTGCGACCATTTCCAGAAGCTCGGCAAAGCGGCAAATGGTGCCGTCGTGATGCTCCCCACGGAATGCGTTTACGTTCTGGCCTAACAGGTTCACTTCCCGTACGCCCTGTTCAGCTAACTGCGCGATTTCCAGAATCACGTCATCAACCGGACGGCTGACTTCTTCACCACGGGTGTAGGGTACAACACAGAATGTGCAGTACTTGGAACAGCCTTCCATAATTGAAACGAAAGCCGTGGGACCTTCTGCACGGGGTTCAGGCAGTGAATCAAACTTTTCAATTTCAGGGAAACTGACATCCACCACAGAACCGGCACCGCCCTGAAGTTGCTTAATCATTTCCGGCAAACGGTGCAGAGTTTGCGGGCCGAATACCAGATCTACGAACGGTGCGCGCTGACGGATATGGTCGCCTTCCTGTGAGGCGACACAGCCACCCACGCCGATAATGAGTTCGGGTTTGTCTTTTTTCAGATTTTTCCAGCGGCCTAACTGGTGAAACACCTTTTCCTGTGCTTTTTCACGGATAGAACAAGTGTTCAGCAGGATCACGTCCGCCTCTTCTGCTTCCTGCGCAAGCGAATAACCGTGGGTAGAATCCAGCAGATCTGCCATTTTCTCCGAGTCATACTCGTTCATCTGACAGCCCCAGGTTTTGATATACAGCTTTTTGGTCATATTCACGTCACGATTTCAGGTGTTGCGGCATTAAAAACCACGGGCTAAACCCGTAAAACAGCCGGCTAGTGTTCAAAATAGCCGCGTATTTTACCTGTTGAGAAGCTGTTTGCCCAGCGGTTCCTTAAATCTGTTCCGCAGTTTAATACTGTTTAGTATAGCTTGCTGATCTATAGCAACAGTATGACATTGGCTTCATGGTAGTCGCTGCCGGTTTAGGTCATAATGCGCTATCGCTTCAGGAGATGTTATGTACGATTTTTGTATCAATGGTGGTGGAATGGTTGGCGCAGCGCTGGCATCAGGGCTGGCGCAGCAGGGATATAAAATTGCCATCATTGAAACGGTGCAGCCGCAGCCATTTCAACACGGTCAGCCGCCGGATCTGCGTTTGTCTGCTATCAGCCTGACGTCCGTGGATTTATTACGGGCGCTGGGGGCATGGGAGCACATTGAAGCCATGCGGGTGCGGCCCTACGATACCTTGTCTGTGTGGGAAAATCCGGATATGGCCACCCGCTTCAATGCACAAAGTATCGGCCAGACTCAACTGGGATATTTTGTTGAGAACCGTCTTATCCAGTTAGGCTGTCACCGTGTTCTGGCGGATTTGCCGGTGGACTGGATAACGCAAACGAGTTTGCAGTCTTATGAGGTTGATGAATCCACTGCCATCACACGGGCCACACTGGAAAACGGTGAAAGTTTGCAATGCCGTTACCTTATCGGGGCTGATGGGGCCCGCAGCCGTGTGAGAGCGCTGGCGAAAATTGGTTCCACTGGCTGGCAGTACGGCCAGCAGGCAATGGGCATTATTATCGAAGGTGCAGATGCTTTTGAGGGTGAAACCTGGCAGCAGTTTTATCCTTCCGGACCCAGAGCATTGCTTCCCATGTACGGCCAGTTTGCTTCGTTGATCTGGTACGACAGCGGCGAACGTATAAAGCAATTGCAAGGCATGAACGACAAAGCGTTAACAGAGGAAATTCTTAGTCATTTTCCCCGTCTTTCACCTGAATTCCGTATCGTCAGTAAGGCCGGTTTTGTGCTCACGCGTTCACATGCTTCAGACTATGTGCGGCCGGGTGTCATATTAGCCGGAGATGCAGCGCATACCATTAATCCGCTGGCAGGGCAGGGCGTGAATCTCGGCTTTAAAGATGTATCGGCTTTACTGGCTCTGACCGGCGACTGCAAACCTCAAAGTGATGAGTTTTACCACAGACTGAAAACAGAATATGAACGCCCGAGAATGAAAGACAACGCCCTGATGATGTCGGCGATGGACGGCTTTTACCTCTTGTTTAGTAATAAAATACCCCCAGTTAAGTGGTTTAGAAACCTGATGCTGAAAGGTGCGGATATGGCCGGGCCGGTGAAAGATCAGGTATTGAAGTATGCAATGGGGATGGACGAATGGAAGTTCTGATCTTACTGGGTGTGTTATTTCTGGCGCTGATTATTATTGTGCCGTTAATTGAACGCTCCAAAATGCGGGTGAGTCCGGAAACAGCAAGCAAAATCAGCCGCTGGATTTGGCCGCTGGTGATGATTTCTCTGGTTATTCAGCTAATAAGAATGATGATGCAGGGCTGATTCAGACTGTGTCATTTCAGGCTGCGTTATTTAATTCGCTCATCGCTCTGCTTATCAGTCGTTTAGTTTGTTCATTGTCTTCACAGACAAAAGCCTGTGTTCTGAGACCAACGAATTGACATTGCAGCCAGGCGGCCAGCTCACTGAGATCTGCTTCTTGTGATATGTTGCCTTGGTGCTGAGCATTTTCCAACACTAACAAAAATGCTGATTTCAGCGTCGCCATCCCTTCAACTACCACTTGTCTGATTGCTTCAGGCAACTGTTCCATATCTGACAGTGTTCTGACCAGCAGACATTGACGTTGGTACTGCAATTCCCCGGGACAAGTCGTCACACTGACAAAATATTTTTCTAATTCTGCAAGCGCATCCGGAAAGGCTGAACAGGCCTCTATATCACGTTTACTATCTTCAACGTACGTTTCTATCACCAGCCTGAACAAGCCGTCCTTGCTTTTGAAACGGTGATAAATACTGCCGGGTCTCATATCTAATGCGGACTGGAGTTCGCGCATACCCACGGCACTGTAGCCTTTTTTCCAAAACAGCACAGTCGCATTCTTTATCAACTCTTCATTGGTTATTTTCATTCGAATTACCTTAGAACACATTTTTTGAACAATCGTTCAAAAATGACTTGAACGGTCGTTCAAAGTCCTTATATCTTATACACAGAGCAATCACATTGCGTTGATTATTTTACTTAACGGAGAATTTTATGACTACTTATACATTGCATACTGAAGATACTGCCCCCGAAAAAGCTAAGCCACTACTGGAAAATTCAAAGAAGTCTTTTGGAATGATCCCTAACCTGCATGCGGTCATGGCATCATCTCCTGAATTACTCGAAGGTTATCAGGTGCTTCACGATTTAGCTCAGAAAACAGATTTTACTGCAGAAGAATTAACCGTCGTCTGGCAAACGGTGAACGTGGAACACGAGTGCCATTACTGCGTACCGGCGCATACAGGTATTGCCAAAAGCATGAAAGTTGATGACAAGCTGATTGATGCATTGCGTAATAACGAAGAGCTTGAAGATGCAAAGTTAAATGCTCTGAGAAATGCAGTCCTCTCTGTCACCCGCGGTCGTGGCCACATTGACGATGAGGCGATGAAAGGCTTTACTGATGCGGGTTACACCACAAGAAATATGCTGGATATCATATTAATTCTGGCCCAGAAGGTAATGAGTAATTACACCAATCATCTGGCAGAAACGCCGGTAGATGCGGCATTTGAAAAGTTTGCGTGGGCACCGGCTAAGTAGGACATAATACGGCTATCTTAAACAGATAGCCGTAGTTCGTTTACCAGATACCGTCTTCGCTTTTACCCTGAATTTTGCAGTCACCGGTTTTGTATTCCATGTCCCCGCCACGGTCGTGTTTGGCAAAATAGTCTTTACTGATGGAGACGATAGTGGGCGTCATCCAGACAATGGCGATGATGTTTATTACTGTCATTAATCCCAGAGCCATGTCAGCCATTGCCCAAACGGTAGGCAAAGCTGCCTGAGAGCCCCACAGGATCATGATAAGGTATCCGGCAGTGTAGGCAATGCGGCCCGCTTTGTTGTCCAGTTTGAACATATGCAGGTTGCTTTCGCCGTAGGCGTAGTTCGCAACCACCGAGGTGAATGAGAACAGGCAGATTGCTGCGGCAACAAAGTCTTCACCACCCATTCCGATGTGTTTCGTCATTGCTGCCTGAGTCATACCAATACCTTCCATCTGACCGGTTGCTTCGCCGCCTGCCAGTAAAATGATAAATGCTGTCGCCGTACACAGGATCATTGTGTCAACGAAGACCCCCAGCATCTGAATGTAGCCCTGAGATACCGGATGATTTGGTGTAGGTGCGGCACTGGCTGCCGCATGAGGTACACTGCCTGAACCGGCTTCATTGGAATAAAGGCCACGCTGGATACCATTTTTCACGGCAGCCCCCAGCATACCGGCACCGGCTTCCTGTAAGCCGAATGCAGACTTGATAATCGACATGAGTACGGCAGGCAATTCAGTGATGTTGAAAGCCATAATAAGCAGCGCGGCTATCACATAGCCAATAGCCATGAAGGGCACAATCCACTCTGCAAAGCGGGCAATACCCCGTAAACCACCCACAACAATGAGTGATGCCAGAGCAATAATTACCAGACCGGAATATAGCGGATTAAAACTGTAGGCGTTGTTCAGTGCATCGGTAATGGTATTTGCCTGCACCGCACTGAATACGAAACCGTAACCGAAAAACAGACAGAGTGAAAAGGCCACTGCCAGCCAGGTTTTATTCAGTCCCTGTTTAATGTAATAAGCCGGACCACCCCGGTATTCACCGTTCTCATCTTTCACCTTATAAAGCTGACCGAGAACGCTTTCGGCAAAACCGGTAGCCATGCCCAAAAAGGCAATAACCCACATCCAGAAGATAGCGCCTGCACCGCCAAGAGAAATTGCTACTGCCACACCGGCCAGGTTACCTGTACCTACACGGGCGGATAAGCTGGTGCACAATGCCTGAAATGAACTGATACCTTCTTTCGTTGTGGAAGTACTGCCTTTCATCAACGAGAACATATGGGTGAAATGACGGAGTTGTACCGCGCCGAGTTTCCAGGTGAACCAGAGACCACACCCGAGCAACATGACGATAAGGACCTGGCCGTCACCCCACAGCACATTATTTACGGCCGATACGATATCGTTTATCACATGAATTCCTTGTTATTTATAATAGATCTTCTTTATTGTCCGGCTATCTTATCAGAACAGGGCAGGGGGAAAAGGCTATACAACCCGTGTTTGCATAAATATCTCTGTTTTTTGAATTTTCAACGCACTGAAAAACAGGCATAAAAAAACCAGTCAAAAGACTGGTTTTTTTATAATATGGCTGGGGTAGCTGGACTCGAACCAACGGATGGCGGGATCAAAACCCGCTGCCTTACCAACTTGGCTATACCCCAATCAACTGGGTGTTAGCTGAATGGATTCAACATAACGAAATAATGGCTGGGGTAGCTGGACTCGAACCAACGGATGGCGGGATCAAAACCCGCTGCCTTACCAACTTGGCTATACCCCAATAATGGTGCGGAAGGAGAGACTTGAACTCTCACGCCGTGAAGCACTGGAACCTAAATCCAGCGTGTCTACCAATTCCACCACTTCCGCGCAGCTAGACATACCTGAGAGATATTGTAAGAAAGTGGTGGCTACGGCGAGATTCGAACTTGCGACCCCATCATTATGAGTGATGTGCTCTAACCAGCTGAGCTACGTAGCCTCTTTCTTTCTCTTCCCTCTCAGGAAGTGGCGCGTATTATGCGGATATGACCCCCGACCGTCAACCCCTTTTTTACTAACTTTTTTTAAGTGCTCACTATGTGTACTGAAATGCTTAATATGGCGTCAAAATGGTGGAAAAGAGATCAATTTGAGGGCATTTGCTATGAATTTCTTCCCTCAGTATTGGCGATTAATTAACCGGCTTAGCGGTCTGAATTTGCCGGTTGTGAAATCTTTTTCCCTGAAATCTGCGAATAAATCCGATAATGTGAGTAAATTGTTAAGTCAGATCTTAAAGGAAGAAGAAAAATATGATGAATAAGGTCGCTTCACCCTTCGTAAAACTCGTTGAGCGCTATCTGCCGGACCCGTATATCTTTGTTTTATTGCTTACTTTGGTGGTTTTTGCCGCAGCAGTGCTTGTAGAAGGACAATCTCCGCAGCAGGTTGTTGAGCAATGGGGGAGCGGATTATGGGGGCTACTCAGTTTTTCCATGCAAATGCTGCTCGTGCTTGTCACCGGATACATGCTGGCCAGTACGCCGCTGGTAAAAGGCGGGCTGGAGAAAATGGCCGGACTGGCAAACTCTGCACCTAAGGCGATTTTACTGGTTTCGCTGGTATCGCTGGCTGCCAGCTGGCTGAACTGGGGCTTTGGCCTGGTGGTGGGGGCGTTATTTGCCAAAGCGCTGGCAAGGAAGGTTGAGGTGGATTATCGTTTGCTGGTGGCCAGTGCCTATTCCGGATTCGTGGTTTGGCATGGCGGTCTTGCCGGCTCTGTTCCACTGACCATTGCCACGCCCGGTCACTTTTCTGTTGATCAGATTGGCGTTATCGACACATCACAAACTATTTTTGCCACCTTTAACCTTGTTCTGGTCGCCATATTGTTCGTTGTAATGCCGGTGGTAAACCGTTTAATGCTGCCATCGAAAGAAGACAGTGTCATTGTACCGGCATCAAAACTTGAAGATGAACCTGTGCCGGAAGCTGAGAATACCCGTCCGGCGGATAAACTGGAAAACAGCGTTATTCTTGCCCAGCTTACCGGGTTTGCCGGTCTGGCGTATCTGCTTATGTACTTTATAAACGGCGGCACGTTAAACCTGAATATCGTTAACGGTCTCTTTTTGTTTCTCGCCATTGTCTTACACGGGACACCACGGAAATTACTGCATAGTTTGCATCAGGCTGTGAAAGGCGGAGCGGGCATTGTTATCCAGTTTCCGTTTTATGCCGGGATTATGGCTGTCATGGTTCAGTCCGGCTTAGCGCAGAGTCTGTCGGAATGGCTTATCAGTCTTGCCAGTGCGCAGTCGCTGCCGGTCTGGAGTTTTATCTCTGCGGGCATTGTGAATATTTTTGTGCCGTCCGGAGGCGGGCAGTGGGCGGTTCAGGCTCCGGTGGTACTGCCAGCGGCGCTGGAACTGGGCGCCGATGTCAGCCGTGTTGCAATGGGTGTTGCCTGGGGGGATGCCTGGACGAATTTAATCCAGCCTTTCTGGGCGCTGCCTGTGCTGGCGATTGCCGGGCTTAAAGCCAAAGATATTATGGGGTTTTGTCTGGTGCAGTTGCTACTGACCGGCGTGGTGATTGGCGCAGTGCTGTATTGGGTTTAGCACTCTGCCTGCCTCACCGTTTAACCAGCTTTAGCCGGTATCACAGCGTAACTTCTTAAAGATAAAAAGCGCTCAAATAAAAACACCGCCATCAGGCGGTGTTTTTGAATGACAGTGCGATTACACGTTAAAACGGAAGTGAATGACGTCACCGTCTTTAACGATATAGTCTTTACCTTCCAGACGCCATTTACCGGCATCCTTTGCGCCTTGCTCGCCGCCAAACTCAACAAAATGGTCGTAGCCAACGATTTCTGCGCGGATAAAGCCTTTTTCAAAGTCTGTGTGGATCTTACCGGCTGCCTGAGGGGCTGTTGAGCCTTCAGGGAATGTCCATGCACGCACTTCTTTTACCCCTGCGGTGAAGTAAGTTTGCAAAGTCAGCAGGTTGTAGCCGGCACGGATAACACGGTTAAGACCAGGTTCTTCCAGACCCATGTCCTGCATGAATTCTTCACGCTCATCATCTTCAAGCTCAGCAATTTCAGCTTCAATTTCAGCGCAAACGGCAACAACTACAGCATTTTCAGCGGCTGCGATTTCTTTTACCTGATCGAGGAACGGGTTATTTTCAAATCCGTCATCGTTCACGTTAGCGATATACATGGTAGGTTTCAGTGTTAACATGTTCATGTAGCTGATGGCTGCCATTTCTTCTTTGGTCAGTTCCAGAGAGCGTAGCAGGTTGCCTTCGTCCAGGTGCGGTTTTATCTTTTCCAGTACTTTTAATTCGTACTTCGCATCGGCATCGCCACCTTTGGCACGCTTAGATACACGGTGAATGGCTTTTTCTGTGGTTTCCAGATCCGCCAGTGCCAGTTCGGTATTGATAACGTCAATATCATCTTTCGGGCTGACTTTACCTGCAACGTGCACAATGTTGTCGTTTTCAAAACAACGCACAACGTGTCCGATAGCATCGGTTTCACGAATATTTGCCAGGAACTTGTTACCCAGACCTTCACCTTTTGAAGCACCTTCAACCAGACCGGCAATGTCCACGAATTCCATGGTAGTAGGAATGACGCGCTGCGGATTGACGATTTCTGCCAGCTTGTCCAGACGTAAGTCCGGTACAGGTACTACACCGGTATTCGGTTCAATAGTACAGAAAGGGAAGTTCGCCGCTTCAATTCCGGCTTTGGTAAGTGCGTTGAACAGGGTAGATTTACCCACATTTGGCAGACCAACGATGCCACATTTAAAACCCATGTGCTGGACCCTTGTTAAGTTATCAGCCCTGAACGTCAGCTTTAAAACTATGCAGTCGGTTCTGGGCTTGCTTTAAATCGTTTTTAATTAAAATCTCTGTACACCGGACCGCTTCATCGATGGCATCTTCAATTGCCCGTTTTTCGTTTTCCGGTGGTTTGCCAAGTACATGGCCGGTTACCTTGCTTTTATGGCCGGGGTGACCGATACCAATTCGCAAGCGTAAGAAATCTTTGTTATTGCCCATTTTAGCGACGATGTCGCGAATGCCATTCTGACTGGAGCTGCCGCCAACTTTATATTTAGCGATTCCCGGAGGTAAATCCAGCTCGTCAAAAGCAATCAACATATTCTCTGCAGGGATACGGTAGAAGTTTGCCATTGCGGCTACCGCCTGACCACTTTTATTCATGTAAGTAGTCGGGTAGATCAGACGAATATCTTGAGTGCCTACGGTTATCCGGCCAGTGAGACCAAAAAACTTACTTTCAGGCTTAAGGGAGGTGTTAAAACGCGCTGCCAGTTCGTTCAGAAACCAGACGCCGGCGTTATGTCGGGTATGTTCATATTCCGGGCCCGGATTACCCAGGCCCGCAATCAGACGGATATCTGACGACAAGCTGATTATTCCTCAGCTGCGTCTTCTTCGCCTTCTTCTGCTTCAGGTGCTTTAGGAGCAGGCTTAACAGTAACAACTGCTAAGTTGTGTGCATCATCACCTTTAGCCAGTTCAACAGACGAAACGCCTGCAGGCAGAGTCAGGTCAGACAGGTGAACGGTAGCATCCATTTCAACTGCAGCCATATCTACTTCGATGAACTCAGGCAGATCTTTAGGCAGACACGTGATTTCGATTTCGTTTACGTGGTGCTCTGCAATACCGCCAGCTTTGATAGCAGCAGATTTTTCTTCATTGATGAAGTGCAGAGGTACGCTGGTGTGCAGCTCTTCGCCAGCGATAACGCGTTGGAAGTCAACGTGAGTGATCTTAGGCTTGTACGGGTGACGTTGCATATCTTTAACTAACGCTTCAACTTTCTGACCGTCAATGTTCAGAGTCAGAACGTGAGAGTAGAATGCTTCGAAATCAGCAGCGTTGTTCAGTTTGTTGTGATCAAGAGTCAGTGCAACAGGGGCTTCTTCGCCACCGTACAGGATTGCAGGAACTTTATCAGCATGACGCAGGCGGCGGCTCGCACCTTTCCCCAGGTCAGTACGTACTACTGCATCCAGGTTAAAAATAGCTTCAGACATTAATATGTCTCCAATATATTTAGTTTATTTTTGTGAGTTTTTGCGACCAAAACTCACGCGATAACGGCAATAAACAAGGCTCATTAACCGTACCCCGAAATAAAAGGGCGGCGAATTCTACCACCGCGAAGCAGGATATACAAACGTCAATTACATTTCACTGTGGTGCGGTGCGACAGCTGTGGCATCGGCACTGACCACTTTTTCTACTTTAAAAACGGTTCCGAACTGAGTCGTTGTCATCATACCGGTCAGCGGCTGACCTTCGACAATCAGTTTCATGCCATTCTGACGGTAAGATTTATCCAGTCCGCGCAGGGTGTAACGCTCTCCGGTGTCAGTAATGAAACCGAAAAAGCCGCCTTCATGCTGTTGATAGACCAGTTTCCCTGACAAGGTGATATTGTTTTCCATTTCAGTGGCCTTATTGTCGATATTATCAGTCACATTTTTCGTAACGTTCTCAACCACATTGAGGGTGACGGTTTCTGTTTTTGATACGTCGTCCGGCGCAGCTTCATCGTTACAGGCACTGCACAGGCTGACTAACGCTGCTAAATAAATAAGTCTGATCATATTATCTCCGCCGTAGTTATGGTCAGCAGACCTTTTTTGTCATTGTGCCGGTTTTGACCTGAACGGACAATGAACAGGTGGGTGTGGTTTATTGTTTGTGCCTTTTTATTTTATTAAAACTCAGAGGATTGAGTCTATGTCTTCAGAATTTCACTTTTACGAGCCTACAGCGGGTCATGGCCTCAAACATGATCCCTTCAACAGTATTATTGCACCCAGACCCATCGGCTGGATTTCCACTGTTGACGAAAAAGGTATCGCTAATCTGGCACCTTACAGCTTTTTTAATGCATTTAATTACACGCCGCCCATTATTGGCTTTTCCAGCATCGGCTTTAAAGACTCAGTAAGAAATATTCAGGCGACAGGAGAGTTTTGCTACAACCTGGTGAGTGTGCCGCTGGCGCAGCAGATGAATCAGACCTGTGCACAGGTCGATGCCAGTGTGGATGAGTTTGAACTGGCAGGGCTGACAAAAGGCGAGTCCCGCACTGTAAGGCCGCCTTATGTTGCGGAAAGTGGCGTGGTGATGGAATGTCGCAAAACACAAATCGTAAAATTGCAGGGCAGTAATGGTGAATTGTGTGATACATGGATGGTATTCGGTGAAGTGACCGGCGTGAAGATAAAAACATCACTGATTGAAGACGGTGTTTTTAAAACGGGCAGGGCAGACCCCCTTCTGCGGGCGGGTGGTGCAGGGGATTATTACACCATTGATAGTGAAAACCTGTTTGAGATGTTGCGTCCCCGCTGATACAAAAAAGCCGGTGCTTTTCAGCACCGGCCTTTAATAATCTGCGCACCGGCAGCTATCAGTATTCGAACATCGCTGAGATAGACTCTTCATTGCTGATGCGGCGAATCGTTTCAGCCAGCATTTCAGACAATGTGAGTTGCTTCACTTTACCGGTTGCCTGCATGTCTTTTGACAGCGGAATACTGTCGGTAACAATGATTTCATCGATAACCGACTCTTTCAGGTTCTTTGGCGCGTTGCCTGAGAAGATAGCGTGAGTCGCGTAAGCATACACTTTGCGCGCGCCATGATTTTTCAGGGCTTCCGCAGCTTTCGCCAGCGTACCGCCGGTGTCAATCATGTCGTCAACAATGATGCAGTCACGGTCTTTCACATCACCGATAATATTCATCACCTGAGAAACGTTCGCTTTCGGACGACGTTTATCGATGATTGCCAGTTCTGCATCATTCAGCAGTTTAGCCGTTGCACGGGCACGTACTACGCCGCCAATGTCCGGAGACACAACAATCGGGTCAACAAAATCACGCTGAACCATGTCTGCAAGCAGGATAGGTGTACCGAAAGCGTTATCTACCGGTACATCGAAGAAACCCTGGATTTGCTCTGCGTGCAGGTCGATGGTCAGTACGCGGTCAACACCCACGTTAGACAGAAAATCTGCGACCACACGGGCTGTGATTGGCACCCTGGCTGAGCGGACGCGACGGTCTTGTCTCGCATAGCCGAAATAGGGAATAACAGCAGTAATACGTCCTGCTGATGCACGACGCAGGGCGTCGATCATCACAATCAATTCCATCAGGTTGTCGTTGGTTGGTGCACAGGTAGACTGGATAATAAAAACGTCCGAGCCACGGACGTTTTCATGAATTTCTACACTGATCTCACCGTCGCTAAAGCGACCAACACTGGCGTTACCAAGTTTGGTATAAAGGCGTTCTGCAACCTTATGGGCAAGTTCGGGGACGGCGTTGCCTGCAAAGAGCTTCATATCTGGCACAAGTGTTTCCTCGGTGCGTTTGATAAAGGAGGTGGCTGGGGTAGCTGGACTCGAACCAACGAATGGCGGGATCAAAACCCGCTGCCTTACCAACTTGGCTATACCCCAAAAATTTAGTTCATGTCCGATGCTTCGTTCACGTATTTTAGCTTTTGTTGTAATGGCGACATATTCACACCTTTAGCAACAAAACCGGACCATTCTGCGGGCAATTTCCCGAGAACCTGTCTGGCTGAATTTTCATCACTAAATACAGAAAATACGCACGCGCCTGTGCCCGTCATCCGCGACGGTGCGAATTGTAGCAACCACTGTAATAATATTGCAACTTCCGGATGCTTTTTACAGACAATACTCTGGCAATCATTATGCGTTGCAGCGAAAGTATAATTGTGCCACTCCATGGCCGGTGTGTTGCGGGGCAGGGCAGGCTCTCTGAAAATATCAGCGGTGCCTACGTGTATACCCGGATTGACAACCAGATACCATTGTTCGTCTAAATCAGCGGGACTGATGTGCTCGCCCACACCGCCGGCGAAACCCGTGCGGCCTTCAACAAAGATAGGTACGTCGGCGCCCAGACGCAAACCTAACCCGGCCAGCTCTGCTGTACTCAGGCCGCACTGCCACAAGTAGTTCAGAGCAACCAGCACTGTGGCGGCGTTAGATGAGCCCCCGCCAATACCGCCACCCATGGGCAGTGACTTTTTCAACCGGATGTTTGCGCCTTTGTCTGTTCCCGTGTGTTCCTTTAACAGCCTGGCTGCTTTTACGATCAGATTATCTTCATCATTCACACCGGGAATCGACGGATTAAGGGTGATATTGCCGTCGTTGGTGACATCAAAAGCCAGTTCATCTCCCCGGTCCAGTAACTGAAACAGGGTCTGAAGCTGATGGTAACCGTTATCGTATTTACCGAGGATATGAAGGAATAAATTCAGTTTGGCCGGGCTGGGCCACCATTCACTGTGTTGCATTACTGTATGGTCCACTCATCAATCCGGATTTTTATCCATATTTTTGTGTTGTCTGTGCGGGTAAGCATTAACTGATGCGGTAACCACAGTCCTGCTTCCTCACCATAGTTGCTGTAACTGACTTGCCAGTTGCCGCAGGCTTCACAGCCCGGAGAAAGGGAAGCCAGTAGTTGTTTATCGTTGAGCTTGTAGTCGTCACCCAGTAAAGGCAGCCCTTTCACCCAGTTCAGCAGCTTGCCGGCGGGAATATCCCAGCCGGTTGTCTGGTAAATCAGACGTGCCGGACTGGTGTCCTGCCAGCGCTTATCGTCAGCTTCCAGTGTAGCCATGCCGTCACTGAAATCGATATTCGCCAGGGTAATACCCAGCATATTGGTTAAACGGAAATTAAAATCGGGCTCATCGGTTTTCCAGTTTACGTGAGCGCTTACAGCTTCTTTTTCATTGCGGATAGCCATCTTACCTTTCATCTGCCAGCGGGTGACGGATTTCAGCTTCTCAAGCTGTGAAGGCAGGTTTACTGCGGTCTCCGGACCATCCGGCAGAGTGGTACAGGCTGATAACAGGGCGATAAACAGACCTGCAAAAAGTATTCGGAAAATCATGAACGATTATGATCCTACGCAATGCAACGGGATGATTGCTTCAAAACTCAGGGATCTAATGGGAACACAGTTTCAGGAGTACTTTCAATCATTTTGGGTTTTTCGTACAATGCCGCTCCGACGATGCCAGCATAAATATTGATGACCCTTACTGCCCTCGGAATAAACCACAAAACTGCACCTGTTGCGTTACGCGAAAAAGTCGCCTTTACACCGGATTCTCTGGTGTCTGCGCTCGCCTCGCTGAAGCAGATAGACGGTATTGAAGAATCTGTCATCGTGTCTACCTGTAACCGCACTGAAGTCTACGTAAAAGGGGCCGGTGAGGCTGCGTTGCTGCTCGACTGGTTATCTGCCTTTCATGATGTGAAACGGGAAGATATTGAACAGAACAGCTATCTTTACCAGCAGGAAGACGCAGTAAAGCATGTTATGCGGGTAGCAAGCGGGCTGGATTCGTTGATCCTCGGTGAGCCGCAAATTCTCGGACAGATCAAACAGGCATTCAGTGACGCAAAGCATTCCGGTACTGTGGGGGCAGAGTTCGAGCGGTTATTCCAGCACACGTTCTCTGTGGCTAAAAAAGTACGCTCTGAAACAGAAATTGGTGCTAACGCAGTATCTGTGGCCTTTGCTGCGGTGCAACTGGCCAAACATATATTCAGCGCATTACCAAAGCGTTCAGTATTACTGGTAGGTGCCGGCGAAACCATTGAACTGGTTGCCCAACATTTAAAAGAGCAGGGTGTTCAGCGTCTTGCCGTTGCCAACCGTACCGTAGCCAGAGCTGAGAATCTGGCGGCGAATCTGGGCGCAGATGTACTCACACTGTCTCAGTTGCCTGAACATCTTCACGATTTTGATATTGTCATCAGTTCTACAGCCAGCCAGTTGCCATTGATTGGTAAAGGGATGGTGGAAAAGGCCTTAAAGCAGCGCCGTAACATGCCCATGTTTCTTGTTGATCTGGCGGTTCCCCGTGACATTGAGTCTCAGGTTAATGAACTCGGCGATGCCTACCTTTATACTGTTGATGATTTGCAGCATATCGTTGAGCAGAATCTAGCTTCCCGTGAAATGGCCGCGCAGGACGCTGAAAAAATCATCGATGATCAGGCTTCCGTATTTTTAAGCTGGAAACAGGCGCAGCATTCCATTGATTTGGTGCGTCAGTACCGTCAGAAAGGCATGGCATCCAGAGATGAGCTGGTCGCACGGGCGATGAACCAGTTGTCGGAAGGCCGCAACGCGGAAGACGTTGTACAGGAACTGGCCTATAAACTCACCAATGCGTTGATGCACGGGCCTACCCGTGTATTGCGGGACGCTGCACACGAAAATAATGCCGCGCTGACTCAATGGCTGGGTCAGGCGATGGATCTTGCCGGTAACGGGCAGGACAAAGAAGGGTAAAACAGAATATGAAAGAATCGGTGACCAGAAAGCTCGAGAACCTGGTGGAAAGGTTTGACGAGGTTCAGGCATTGCTTGGTGATCCCGGTACGATTTCCAATCAGGATAAATTCCGTGCGTTGTCAAAAGAGTTCAGTCAGCTGGAAGATGTTGTAAAAGGCTTTAATGCTTTTCAGCAGGCTGAAGAAAATCTTGCTTCTGCGCTGGAAATGATGGAAGAAGACGATGCCGAAATGCGCGAAATGGCGCAGGAAGAAATGAAGCAGGCAAAAGAAGACATTGCACGCCTTGAAAGCGAACTGCAAATTCTTCTGTTACCTAAAGATCCCAACGACGACCACAACTGCTTTTTGGAAATCCGTGCCGGTGCCGGCGGTGATGAGGCGGCTATTTTTGCTGGTGATCTGTTCCGTATGTACAGCCGCTATGCCGAATCAAAGGGCTGGCGCGTAGAGGTGGTCAGTCAGAATGAAGGTGAGCACGGTGGCTTTAAAGAAGTCATCGCCAACCTTTCCGGTGAAGGCGTTTACGGTATTATGAAATTTGAATCCGGCGGACACCGGGTACAGCGTGTGCCGGAAACTGAGTCCCAGGGACGTATCCACACGTCAGCCTGTACCGTCGCGGTATTGCCTGAGATCCCTGAGTCTGAAGCCATTGAAATTAATCCGGCAGACCTGCGTGTTGATACCTTCCGTGCATCCGGTGCCGGTGGTCAGCACGTTAACAAAACAGACTCTGCTATCCGGATGACTCACATTCCAACCGGTCTTGTGGTTGAGTGTCAGGATGAGCGTTCACAGCACAAAAACCGTGCTAAGGCCATGTCTGTACTGCAGGCCCGTCTTAATCAGCTCGAAGAAGAAAAGCGGGCGAAAGAAGAGGCTACCACCCGCCGCAATCTGGTGGGCAGTGGTGACCGTTCTGAGCGTATCCGTACTTACAACTTTCCCCAGGGCCGTGTGACTGATCACCGCATCAACCTGACCCTGTACCGTCTTGATGAGGTCATTGAAGGGGATCTGGCTGCGCTGGCTGATCCTATCCGTCAGGAACACCAGGCCGATCTGCTGGCTTCACTGGCAGACGAATAATGTCAGTCACCATTGCCTGTGCACTTCAACAGGCAAAAGAAGCGCTGGCAGGGGGAGAGTCTCCTGCCACCGACGCAAAAGTACTGCTGGCCCATGTACTGGGCCAGACACAAACCTGGTTGTACACCTGGAGTGATAAAGTACTTAAGGACGAGGAGCTTAACCGCTTCAGACAGCTTATCAGTGAAAGAAAAACAGGCCGGCCGGTGGCGCATCTGACCGGTAACCGCGACTTCTGGACACTGACACTCAATGTGAATCCTGCCACGCTTATCCCGCGTCCGGAAACCGAGCTGCTGGTGGAGAAAGCGCTGGAACTGCTTCCTTCTGAGCCTTGCAATGTGTGTGACCTGGGCACCGGAACAGGCGCTGTGGCGCTGGCACTGGCCAGCGAAAGACCGGACATTCAGGTCACCGGTACAGATCGCATTGAAGAGGCTGTCGACCTCGCTAAACAAAATGCAGCACTGAATCACATCACTAACGTCTCATTTATCGTCAGCCACTGGTTTGATGCCCTGAAAGATAAGCAGTTTGATATGCTGGTGACCAATCCCCCTTATGTGGAATCAGACAGTCACTATCTGCAACAAGGTGATGTCCGCTTCGAACCCCTGTCAGCGCTCACCGCCGGTGAGGACGGGCTTGATGATATCCGGCTTATCATCAGTCAGGCATCAGTCTGTCTTAAGCCAGGCGGATGGCTGCTTATTGAACATGGCAGTGAGCAGGGCGGTGCAATCCGCGGACTGTTTAATGACAGCGGTTACACCATGGCAAACACCTTTGCCGATCTTGCCGGTCTTGACCGGATAACTATTGCGAAAAGACCTGCTTGCGAATAATTCCTCTTACAGTATGCTTTAACCGGCCTTTTATAAAAATGGAATGCTGTAAATGACTGATGATTTCCTGTTTGCGGACGATGACGACGAGGAATTAACAGAGGAACTTGGCGTCTGGAAGGTGCTCATTGTTGACGATGAGCCGGAAGTACACGCGGTGACAAAACTGGCGTTGAGCGATTTTGTGCTGGATGATAAGCGGCTGGAATTTGTCAGCGCCTACAGCGGCGAAGAAGCCAAAACCTACTTTCGTGAAAATGACGACGTGGCTGTGGTGCTGCTTGATGTGGTGATGGAAACCGATAATGCCGGGCTTGAAGTCGCAGAATACATCAGAGAAACACTGGATAATCATTTTACCCGCATCATTCTGCGGACCGGACAACCCGGACAGGCACCGGAACGGGATGTGATTGTTGATTATGATATTAACGATTACAAGTCAAAAACCGAACTCACCGCGCAGAAGCTGTTTACTGTCATGATTGCGGCATTGCGATCGTATCGCGATATCGTCGTGATTGAGGAAAGCCGCGCCGGTCTTGAAAAAATTATTGATGCTTCCGCCGACCTGTTTACTTCCCGATCCCTTGAAAAATTCATGCGGGGTATCATTCAGCAACTTTCCTCTATTCTCGGATTCTCCAAAGACGCCGCCTATATCACCAATGCCGTGGCGGTGCCGCGACCCGTCACGCAGTCTTTACCGCAGGAACTGTTTGTGTTTGCCGGCAATGGCGAATATGCCGGTCAGGAAGGGAAATCGTTGATTGATGCGTTGCCCGCAGAAGCGTATTTGTTGTGCCAGCGGGCGTTAAAAGAGCAGAGCATTATCTTTGGCGAAGATTATGTGGTGGCTTACTGCTTCAGTAAGCACTACAAGGGGTCATTACTGTATTTATCCGGCATCCCCCGTAAGCTCAGCGAAACAAATATGCATTTATTGCAGTTGTTCTCAGAAAATGTGCAGCTGGCATTTGAAAATGTGCTTATCAGTCAGGAAGTGGAAACCACCCAGCGGGAAATCATTGAGCGGTTGGGTAAAGCCATGGAACGTGACAGTGAAACCAGCAAGCATATCCGCCGGATGGTCGATATGGCTGAGTTACTGGCACGATATGCCGGGCTGGGCGAAGCACAAATCATGACGCTGCGGCTTGCTATTCCGTTGCATGATGTGGGAAATGCACATATTTCGTCACAAATCCTGACAAAAACAGATGTACTGACGGAAGAAGAACGTTTTGCCATCCGCCAGCATGCGGAATTTGGCTATCAGATATTAAAAGACTCAGACAGTCCTACCATTCAGCTGGCTTCCGTACTTGCTAAAGAACATCATGAACGGTGGGACGGACAAGGCTATCCTGAAGGACTGAAAGGTGAAGAAATCCAGTTGGAAAGCCGGATCGCGGCTATCGTCGATGTGTTTGATGCACTGATGAACAAGCGCCCGTACAAAGAAGCCTGGTCGCTGGAAAAAACCGTCAGCACGTTGAAGGCGGAAAGCGGACGGCATTTTGATCCGCAGCTGGTCAGCTATATGCTGTCGAATATTGGCCGTTTCGAAGAAATTCAACGCCGGCTGGCGGACGACATATCACAATAATAAAGAGGTTGTTATGTATTTAATGGCTAAGCATTTGCACCTTACGGCCATCGCTCTCAGTGTATTTCTGTTTATTTTCAGATTTATGCTGTCCCAGTTTAACAGTGAGTTACTGACCAGAAAGTGGCTTAAAATTCTCCCTCATGTCATCGACACCTGCCTTCTGGCCAGTGCGCTATGGCTATGTTTTCTTATTGGCCAGTATCCGTTTGTGCAGGGCTGGCTGACCTTCAAAGTGGTCGGGCTGGTGGCCTATATTCTGATGGGGATGTTTGCGCTTAAATGGGGGCGGAACAAGCCACTGCGCTGGATCGGTTTTATCGGTGCATTAACCTGGTTAGGGTTAATCGCCAGGGTTGCAATATCAAAGCAACCGTTGTTTTTTTAATTTGGAAGTAAATAATGACACAGTCCCGTACTGAAATTCAGGTTGGCGATATTACTGTTGCTAACGACAAGCCGTTTGTATTATTTGGTGGCATGAATGTGCTTGAATCCCGTGATCTGGCAATGCAAATTGCTGAACACTATGTGGAAGTGACGACACGGCTGGGCATCCCATACGTATTTAAAGCCTCTTTTGATAAAGCAAACCGCTCTTCTGTAACGTCTTACCGCGGACCGGGCATGGAAGAAGGCTTAAAGATTTTTGAAGAAATCAAATCTACTTTTAATGTACCTGTGATCACCGATGTCCATGAGCCTCATCAGGCGGCACCTGTGGCGGAAGTCGCGGATGTTATTCAGCTACCGGCCTTTCTCGCCCGCCAGACCGATCTGGTGGTGGCAATGGCAGAGACCGGTGCGGTCATTAATGTGAAAAAACCTCAGTTTCTGGCTCCCCATGAAATGCGTCATATTATCGGTAAACTCGGGGAAGCCGGTAACGATAAGGTGATTCTGTGTGAACGGGGCAGTTGCTTTGGATATAACAATCTGGTTGTCGATATGCTGGGCATGGATGCAATGAAAGCGTATGCACCGGTAATTTTCGATGCTACTCATGCGTTGCAGATGCCGGGAGGCAGAGCTACTTCAGCAGATGGCCGCCGTGCACAGGCTGCGCAACTGGCGCGTAGTGGTATGGCTTTAGGTCTTGCCGGTTTATTTATCGAAGCGCATCCGAATCCGGACGAAGCGAAATGTGACGGACCATGTGCGTTGCCATTGTCAAAGCTGGAACCGTATTTACAGCAAATGAAAGCGTTAGATGAGTTAGTAAAAGGGTTTGCGGCGCTGGATACCAGTGCAAACTAGATGAAACGCTGAAAACGGTGCCCGGCAACACTGTTGCCTGGCACCGAATCAGGTGTGAAAAAAGGGCTTATTCGCTGCGGTTTTCTTCCTTAGCGTCGCGATTGTCTTTTTCGTTCATCGCGATAAGTGTACTGGCTACGTGCTGTTGCACTTCTGCGGCCAGAGCAGCCTTAACTTGTTCCTGAACACTGACCATTTCTACAGACAGTTCAAGGGTATTCATAGCAGGTACCACAGGCATAGAAGCCGGCAGTTCCTGAGAAATAGTTGGGTAAGCAGTGGTTGCCGCTAAGATAACAGCCATCTGGCTGAAGAATTTTTTGAATTTAGTCATATCACACCTAATAAAATTAATTTAAAATTCGTTAACAAATTAAGCTTTCTTGTTAACATTGCACTTGTCTAACTGATTGATTGAAAAGTGCTGTGCTTTGAAAGCGTGCGAATAATAAACAGATTTTACTCGTCTTTAAAACGAGTAAAAGTAGGGTTTAAGGATTAGAAAAACTAATGCTTTATCACGTTGGTCATTTAGCTACCGGAGGGAAGCGTGCATAGACGTTTGCCGCCGCTGAATGCGCTGAAAGCCTTTGAAGCCGCCGCCAGGCACCTGAGTTTTACCAAAGCCGCCGAAGAATTATTCGTTACCCAGGCTGCTGTCAGTCATCAAATTAAAGCGCTCGAAGAATTCTTATCAATGAAGTTGTTTCTTCGCCGAAACCGGACATTGCTCCTTACTGAAGAAGGACAGGCATATTTTCTTGAGCTGAAAGATATCTTTAAACATCTTCAGGAAGCCACAGAACGATTGCTGGCAAAAGGCAGTAAAGGAGCGATTACCGTTGCTATGCCGCCAAGTTTTGCCAGCCAGTGGCTGGTACCCCGTATCAGTCGTTTCAGCATTGAGCATCCGGATATTGATGTTCGTATTAAAGCGGTAGATTTCGATGAAGGGTTTTTAGAAGACGATGTGGATGTGGCCATTTATTACGGTAAGGGCCGCTGGAGCGGTGTGAAAGCCGATAAACTGCATACCGAGTACCTTACTCCGTTGTGCTCTCCAATGTTGTTTAACGGCCCTAAACCGTTGAACAGCCTGAGTGATTTGAAACACCATGTTCTGTTGCACGATTTAAGTCGTGAGGCCTGGAAAAACTGGTTGAAAAGTGTCGGCGTGTCCGGCGTGAATGTAAACCAGGGCCCGGTGTTCAGTCACTCCATGCTGGTGCTCCAGGCGGCTGCGCTGGGGCAGGGCATTGCGCTGGGTAACACTATTCTTGCCCGCCCGGAACTGGATGCCGGCCGTCTAATCATGCCTTTTGAAGAAAAAGTCGCCAGTCGGGATGCGTTTTATCTGGTTTGTGATGAAGCGCAGGCAGATTTAGGTAAAATCGCCGCGTTCAGAAGCTGGATATTGGCGCAGGTTGAAGAGGAACAATATGATGTCTGACATGATCACGGACCGGGCAGAGAATGAGGTCGCCGTTTTGATCCTCGCTCATGGTGCCGGTGCGGGAATGCAGTCTCCCTTTATGGCAGATATGGCTGCCTTACTGGCAGCACAGGGGATTACGGTGGCGCGTTTTGATTTTCCCTACATGCAGACCATAGCGGAAACCGGTAAAAGAAGACCACCGGATAAAATAGAAAAACTGGAAGCTTTTTATAAAGATCTGGTAGAGCAGGTGACTGAGAATAGCTCTTCGCCGGTATTTATCGGCGGCAAGTCTATGGGCGGTCGTGTGTCGACGATGATTCTTGAAGCAACAGAGGCGAAAGGCGCGGTGGTATTTGGTTATCCTTTTCATCCCCCCGGCAAGCCGGAAAAGCTGCGCACGGAACATCTGGTGAAGATGACAAAACCCGTATTCATCAATCAGGGTGAACGGGACACCTTCGGTACGCAAAGCGAAGTTGACGGTTACAACCTGTCGGGTCAGGTCACTTTGCATTATCTGGCTGACGGCGATCACAGTCTCAAGCCCCGTAAATCCAGCGGTTATACATTAAACGAACATATGCAGCAGGCGGCCTCAGCTTCAGCCGCTTTCATCAACAGGCTTATTTCATGTTAAAACCTTTTGTACTTACCGGTGCCATTGCTGCGCTGGCCGCGGTGATATTTGGCGCGTTCGGTGCGCATGCGCTGAAGTCAATACTCAGCGATTCACAACTGACATCATGGCATACCGCTGTGGACTATCAATTTTATCATGCGCTGGCGTTACTGATTTTGCCGGCACTGCGACACGCAGTGAGTAACAGGTTATTAAGTACTGCCGGTATTTGTTTTGTTGCCGGCATTGTTTTGTTCAGTGGCAGCATCTACTTACTCACCTTGCTGGAATGGCGCTTTCTCGGACCGGTAACGCCACTTGGCGGTTTATTCTTTATGATTGGCTGGGTGGCACTGATCACCGGTGTGGTAAAAGGAAAGTGGCATGAATAGTTTGCTGATTTATTGCCGCAGTGGTTATGAAGCTGATACCGCCGGGGAACTGACAGCATTATCCTCTGAAGCCGGTATTTACGGGTATCCGGTATTTGCGCCGGACCAGGGCTTCATTTTGTTTCATTTTTATGAGCAGGGCGATGCTGACCGGCTGGGTCAGCGTCTTGCTGTGGCTGATACCATTTTTCCCCGACAGATTGTGGTGGTCACCGCTCATCTTGAAGATCTCGATAAATCGAACCGGGCAGGTCCGGTACTGGCCGCCATCAGCGACGCAGACACGGATGAGTGGAAAAACACCTTATTGTTTGTCGAGCATGCCGATACTGAAGCAGGGAAAGCGCTGGCTAAATTCTGCCGGAAGTTCACTGTGCCACTGCGGCAAGGCTTAAGAAAGCAGGGAGCGCTAACATATAAAGAACGAGAAGACGGCAGGGCATTGCATGTTTTCTTCACTGATTATGACAATTGTTTCGTGGGCCATTCTTATCCGGCCATGCGAAGTCCCTTTGCTAACGGCATTTGTCGTCTGAAATTTCCGCCGAAAGCACCCAGCCGCTCGACTCTCAAGCTTGAGGAAGCCATTCTGACCATGCTGGACGATGAAGAACGCCGCGAAATTTTCCGTGAAGGCGCCCGTGCGGTAGATTTGGGGGCGTGTCCGGGTGGCTGGACGTATCAGCTGGTGATCCGCGAGATGGGCGTTGAGGCCATTGACAACGGTGCTATCGACGAAGAACTCATGGCAACAGGATTAGTGGACCATTATGCGGCAGACGGCTTTACTTATAAGCCCAAATTTGGCCGTGTAGATTTGCTGGTGTGTGATATGATAGAGCGCCCCGACAGGGTAGCGGTACTCATGAGTGAGTGGCTGGAAAAAGGTTGGGCAGATCATGCGATTTTCAACCTTAAGCTGCCAATGAAGAGACGATACGACACGGTGACGGCCGCTATCGGGGAAATACAATCGCGACTTGGCAAAAAAGCTGGCGGCTTTCGGATGAAAGTCAGACACCTTTATCATAATCGCGACGAGGTTACTGTTACTGTCATAAAAGCTTAAATAAAGCCTTGTGATGGTAATTTATTGATTTTAAATGTAAAATTAAAGGCTTGGCGCGGAACTGCTGAATAAGTTTTAGACTTTTTTCGCAAAGGACTATAAATCTGGTATTGAAATCCTTTATAATCCCGCCGTTTTTTTACTCTGAACCAACGAAAGTGAACTAATGTCAGACTTATCTCTTTACAGAAACATTGGTATCTTCGCCCACGTAGACGCGGGTAAGACTACCACTACAGAACGTATTTTGAAGCTTACCGGTAAAATCCATAAAACTGGTGAGGTACACGATGGTGAGTCAACTACTGACTTCATGGAACAGGAAGCTGAGCGCGGTATTACTATCCAGTCTGCTGCGACTACTTGTTTCTGGAAAGACCACCGTATGAACATCATCGATACTCCGGGACACGTTGACTTCACAGTTGAAGTTTACCGTTCTCTGAAAGTATTGGATGGTGGTATCGGTGTTTTCTGTGGTTCAGGCGGTGTTGAGCCTCAGTCTGAAACTAACTGGCGTTATGCTAACGAATCAGAAGTTGCCCGTGTAATCTTCGTAAACAAACTGGACCGTATGGGTGCAGATTTCTACCGTGTTGTTGGCCAGGTTAAGAAAGTACTTGCTGCTAACCCGCTGGTAATGACGCTGCCAATCGGTATCGAAGACGAATTCAAAGGTGTTGTTAACCTGCTGGACATGAAAGCGTACATCTGGGATGACTCTGGCCTGCCAGAAAACTACGAAGTCGTTGATATCCCTGCTGACATGGTTGACAAAGCGAACGAGTACCGTGAGCAACTGGTTGAGACTGCTGTTGAGCAGGACGATGACCTGATGATGGCTTACATGGACGGCGAAGAACCTTCTCTGGAAGACATCAAGCGTTGTATCCGTAAAGGTACACGCGATATGTCATTCTTCCCGACTTACTGTGGTTCTGCATTTAAGAACAAAGGTATCCAACTGGTACTGGACGCAGTAATTGACTTCCTGCCTTCTCCTACAGAAGTTGATCCTCAGGAGCTGACTGACGAAGAAACTGGTGAACCTACTGGTGAAGTTGCCACTGTATCTGTTGACGAGCCGTTCCGTGCTCTGGCGTTCAAAATCATGGACGACCGTTTCGGTGCGCTGACCTTCATCCGTATCTACTCTGGTAAGCTGAACAAGGGTGATACTATCCTGAACTCTGCTACTGGTAAGACTGAGCGTATCGGTCGTATGGTAGAGATGCACGCCGATGAGCGTACAGAACTGACTTCTGCGCAGGCAGGTGACATTCTGGCTGTTGTAGGTATGAAGAACGTTCAGACTGGTCACACCCTGTGTGATCCAAAGAACCCTTGTACCCTTGAGCCAATGATCTTCCCTGAGCCTGTAATCTCTATCGCTGTTAAGCCTAAGGATAAAGGCGCTAACGAGAAGATGTCTATCGCTATCGGTAAACTGGTTGCAGAAGATCCTTCATTCCAGGTTGAAACTGATGAAGATTCTGGCGAAACCATCCTGAAAGGTATGGGTGAGCTTCACTTAGACATCAAAGTAGACATCCTGAAGCGTACTTACGGCGTTGAGCTGGAAGTTGGTCAGCCGCAGGTTGCTTACCGTGAAACTATCACTACTCCGGTAGAAGACAGCTACACGCACAAGAAACAGTCTGGTGGTTCTGGTCAGTTCGGTAAGATCGATTACCGTATCAAGCCAGGCGAGCAAAACTCTGGCTTTACGTTCAAATCTACCGTTGTTGGTGGTAACGTACCTAAAGAATTCTTCCCGGCTATCGAGAAGGGCTTTAAAGGTATGATGGACGAAGGTCCTCTGGCTGGTTATCCGGTACTGGATGTTGAAGTTGAACTGTACGACGGTGGTTTCCACGCAGTTGACTCATCAGCTATCGCGTTCGAAATTGCAGCGAAAGGTGCATTCCGTCAGTCTATGCCTAAAGCCGGTCCTCAACTGCTTGAGCCAGTGATGAAAGTTGACGTATTCAGCCCTGAAGACAATGTAGGTGACGTAATCGGTGACCTTAACCGTCGTCGTGGTATGATCAAAGACCAGGAAGCTGGTGCGACTGGTGTACGCATTAAGGCAGATGTACCTCTGTCTGAAATGTTCGGTTACATCGGTCACCTGCGTACTATTACATCTGGTCGTGGCCAGTTCTCTATGGAGTTCAGCCACTACTCAGCATGTCCTCAGAACGTAGCTGAAAAAGTAATGGAAGAAGCGAAAGCGCGTAAAAACGCTAAGTAATTCTTCTTGAAAGCTTTAAAAAACCCGCCATCCGGCGGGTTTTTTTATGGCTGGTAAAACTGTACTAAACCTGTACTTGCGGTGACTCCGGCAGCTGATACATTTAAGCGGCTTAAAGGAGAGAGTTATGCAATGGATTGTCCACACACTAGCGACAGTGATCCCCCTCGGCTTTATCGTCTACTGGTTATGGTTCAGAAACGCCTGGTACAAGTCTATGCTTCGCAAAGGGAAGCAGGGCGGTAAAGATACCATCGCCATTTATCCTACCGTCGCCTCACTGCTCAGGCTGGAAGCGGCAGTCGTTGTACCTGTCAGCCGGGTAACCAAAGTCATCATCACAGCACGTTGCATTATATTTTATGCCGGCCCCTGTAAAATTGCTGAGTTATGGTTGCTTGCAGGGCAGTCATCAGAACTGGCTGAAGGGATCCATGAGTATTGCAGCCACGCTACTGTCAGCTATGTACCTTATTACCCGCGGCAAACTCTGGCGGAAAGCTGTCGTTTTCAGCGGTATTATGGCATGGATGTGGTCAGCTTTAATGACGGGCAGTATTTCGCACCCGCCGGCAGAGTTGTTTCGCGGCTTCACGAATCGCCGTTGCCGGAGGAGCCTGATGAGGATGATATTGATACTGTTCAAACAATCTGGTCAGACTGGCGAGATCGTTTGCTATAGCCTCCGGCACTTTATGCTTACAGTATTCATAGAATTGTCCCGGACTGCGGTTCTCCCTTCGCAGATTAAATTTTTGTTCCAGTTTCTCAACCGCGCCAAGATAGTACTTCTTTTCTCTGGCAATGTGACTTCGTTGCCATCCCGGTACAAAATAAATAACCAGCAGCGCACCTGTGAACAAGAGCAGGCCGGCGGCAAATAAGCTGAGCTTTAACGGCGTTATACCATTTAAAATACGGTCTAGAATGTCCGTTTGTTTATCGTTGTTATAGCCTAAAAACCAGCGGCTCCAGAGAAAATCCATTTGTGCACTCATGTTGCGCAATGCATCGAAGAACGCTAGCTGGCTGATACCGTTTAGCGGGTGATCGCCCTGAATTTCTGTCGAGAATCTTGCTGCCTGCTCAAAACCGTCGAAAATTCGTGAAGGCGCAACCATGGTTGTCGGATCGTAGCTTTGCCAGCTCACCCCGTCGGTTTTTGCTTCTACCCAGGCGTGAGCGTCGTACTGATACACATTGACGGTTTCATCATTGATAGGTGTGCCACCCTGATAACCTGTCACAATGCGGGCGGGTATACCGGCAAGCCGCAGTGCAAACGTCATCGCACTGGCATAATGAGCACAAAACCCCTGTTGATGGTCAAACAGGAAACTGTCTACCGGATCATTAAGCATGGGCGGTGGTGTTAACGTGTAACTGAAAGGCTTGTCATTAAAATAACGCATCAGTGCTGAAACAAATGCACGGTTATCAGGATGCATCTCTCTGAGCCCGTGTACCCATTCCCTGGTTTTCTCATTACCTCTTTCCGGCACTTGCAGGTTCAGCGTATTGTCCAGCGCCGCATTCCCCTGACTTCGCGGGGAGTCAGGGTAGGAGGCAACATAATAAGCATAGCGGCTGAACAGTGGCTGTCTTGATGTTAGCTGGTATTGCCAGCCCTGCCACAATTCCCGTTGACTGGCTGCACTGTCCGGTACAGCTGTGTCTAATGCAAATAACCAGGATTTTTTGGTGGGTTCGGCAATGACTTCATAGCGGACAGGCTCACCGCTGAGGGCCGGCCGGAACGGCTTATTCATATACCGCAATTGGGTTTCTGCGTATTGCCTTGTTTCACTGACTGACCACGATTTTCCGTCAAAATGTTCCAGCGTCAGTGCACGCCAGTAAAGCTGTTCTCTGACCGGAACAGGCGTTGAGAATGTGGCACTGAATGCCAGCTTTTCAGACTGTGCGAGATTGGCAATGTCACCCGGCGTAATGGTTTCTGCCAGCCCGGTTTCTGTGGATTTGCCTTCCGGCATTTTCCATAAAGGGGGAAGCCGGGGCATAAACACAAACAAAATAACAGCAAGAGGCAACGCCTGAAAGAACAGAATAAAGGTTTTCTTTTGTCTGAATTGTCTGGTTGACGACGGTGTGTGAGCAGACAACAGAATATACAGTAAGAACAGAAACAGGATGCCGTAAAATAAGGTACGGGCCAGCGACTGATAGAAAATGAAACCGCAGGCCAGCAGGAATATGGCGCAGATAAAAAGTTGATAGAAATCCCGTCGCTTACTTAACAACATTAATTTTAGCGCACAGGCCAGCAGCAGCAGGTTAACCATAATATGCAGGAAATCCATACCGTCACTGGTGGTGATCAGTGCTGTTCCCGCCAGCAGGGCAAGTAAGTTGACCATACGCTTTCCGGGCATATGGTTGTACCAGCCGAGAAACAAAAATCCTCTGACAATGCCGGCACATAAACAAAGCAGTAGTACCCACAAATGAATATCGCTGAACAGGGAGGCTGCCAGCACCACAAAGAAAACGGAAGTCAGCATACTTTCACGGTTCCCCGCAATCGGCAGGCTTACAGGCATCATGACGGTGTGTCCTGACGGAAAAGGGCCAGAGCTTTTAAACAGGCCTGTTTGTGCTGTTGTCCGCAGCCCGGCTGAATAACCAGATTGTCCAGTTTCAGGCCAAATTGTGTGCCGGTTGCTGACAGCTGAGTGACCTGCCAGCTCAGCACCGACAGCGCCGTCTCTGTATCCGTGCGTAACTGATGGATATCCAGATAGCCGCTGACCGGCTGTTGATCGGTGAAAATCTTATTTACACGGTCACCGCCTTTGGCGACCCGTTTCCATGCAACGCGGTTTAACGGCTCTCCGCTCTGCCAGGGCTGCAGTGCAAAGAAGTCATCGGTGCCATTTTGCACCTGCTTGCCGGTACCGCTGCGGGCATACCATTGAGACAGATCGGCGTGCTCGGGCTTTTTCTGCGGATAGACTAACAGCGTCTGATTAAAATCAGGATGGGTCCAGCATTTCACCAGTCCGAGGGGAAAAGAGGAGGTGACGGTCACTCTGGGCAATCTCATGATGCCCCGTTTATCTGCCTGTATTGCCAGAAGATGAGATTTTTTTTCCTGTTCGAGATCCAACGTGCTGCGGTCAATATCACCGTACCATCTTATTTCCATCAGTCCCCGCAGAGATTTCCCTTCAGCGGCGTTAATGTCTACTGTCATAAATCCATTTTCGCCGGCGAACACCGGCTTTAGCTCCCTTGCTGACAATCGTATCCCTGAGATATTTTTGTAGGCAGTGAACAAAGTGATAAGGAAAAGGCTTAACAGAAACTGACAAAGAAAAAGCAGAAGATTATTCTGATAGTTAACCGCAAGCAGAAACAGACAGGCGGTCATCATCAGGTAAAACCAGCCGAAGGTACCCGGGAAGATGAAGATATTACCATGATGTAACTGATGAATAGTGTCCGGCGGCATTCTCTTAGCCAGCCATTTTAACGACCATGCTCCGAAAGTTTTCCTCATCATCCGCTTTTCAGGCTGCCAGCGGGTCCACACTGTTCAGCAACCGCTTACTCAGTGTATTTTCTTCGATGGATTCGTGATGAGTACCCCGTAATCTGTGTTCCGCCACAGCGGCAAAAATAGCCTGAACATCTTCAGGGACGATGTAGTCGCGGTCGTGAATGAATGCCCAGGCTTTTGCTGCGTTTAACAGGGCACGGCTTGCCCTGGGGGAGAGGGGTTGCGGATAACCACTTTGTTCCCGGCTCTGATTTACCAGGTTAAGCACGTATTCCAGTACGACTTCACTGCAATGCACATCGTTGACCTGCTGCTGATAGCGGAGCAGTGAGCGGGGATCAATTTTTTCCGCCAGCGGACCTTGTTCTCTGCCACCTTGCTGCTGCAACATGGCTTTTTCCGCTTCTCTTGAAGGGTATCCCAGAGATATACGCATGAGGAAACGGTCCAGCTGTGACTCCGGCAAGGGATACGTTCCGCTCTGATAGCCCGGGTTTTGAGTGGCAATAACAAAAAAGGGGGAGGGCAGCGGATAAGTGGTGCCGTCGACGCTGACCTGGTTTTCTTCCATGGCTTCAAGCAGCGCACTTTGTGTTTTCGGTGACGCGCGGTTAATTTCATCTGCCAGGATCAGTTCGTTGAATACCGGACCGGGGTGAAACCTGAATTCATGCTGCTGCTGATCGAACACGTTCACCCCCAGCATATCTGCGGGCAGTAAGTCTGACGTGAACTGAATACGGGAATAAGACAAGCCGAATACATTTGCCAGCGCATGAGACAAAGTGGTTTTGCCCATGCCCGGTAAGTCTTCAATCAATAAGTGACCTTTTGCCAGCAGGCAGGTTACAGCCAGCTTCAGCTGTTGAGGCTTGCCAATAATATGCCCTGACAGTGCGTCTGTGATCGTCTGAAATTCTGTTCGCATGGGGTTTTCCCGCAACCGGTTTGTCCTTATTTATACATGCTAGCAATTCTGAAGGGAATTGCTGTTATCCTGTTGATACCTGAGTATAGACACGGTGTCTGCGCCGGGTGATATAAATTACCTGAGTGAACCTGATTTAGTGCTGTTATCAATATCCTTGTTGTCTATAATGGACCGGTTTATTAAGGAAGTACCATATGAAAATCATTGAAATTGATGATGAGCTGTATACGTTTATAGCAAGTCAGACAAAACACATCGGCGAAAATGCGTCGGACATTCTGCGTCGCTTACTGCTGGGTGATGCTGAAAGTAACGAAGTAAAAGCAGCACCTGTAAAGGCGGCTCCCGCGGTGAAAAAAGCGGCTCCTGTTAAAGCCCGTCAAACGAAAACACCGTCACAGTCAACAACGGTTTCTGCCCCCCTTGCTGTAGAGCACGGCAGCGGAGATATCGAAGCCAGACTCACCAGTGCTGCACTGGCGCAGTACACCAAACGGGTTGATCTGTTTCTGTTTATTCTGTCTGAACTTCATGATTTGCACAGCGATGCCTTTGCAAATGTTGAACAAATTAAGGGTAAAAATCGTATTTATTTCGCAACCAGCAAAGACGCGTTGCTGAGTACGGGAAGCAGTACTAACCCTAAATCTATTCCTGACTCACCCTACTGGGTAGTAACAAATAACAACACTGCTAAGAAAGTAGCGATGTTGGAACAGGTAATGAAAACACTGGGATACAGCGACGAAGCCACGCAAACGGTTATCGCTAAATTTGCTTAATACCCCTGGTTAGCAAGACGCTCACTTAAATAAAGGACGAAAAATGGCATTACATCCGCAGGCAGGAGAACCCGCAGCTCCGGAGCAACTGATTAACGTTGCAGAACTTATCACCCAATATTTTACCTATGTTCCTGATGCTGACTCGCCGGCAGAAGCTGTCAGTTTTGGTACATCAGGTCACAGGGGCACAGCAGCAAATACAACGTTCACAGACACGCATATTGCTGCAATTTGCCAGGCGTTGGCAGAGTACCGTCAATCAGAAGGCATCGACGGCCCGCTGTATATTGGTAAAGATACCCATGCATTGTCAGAACCGGCAATGATCACTGCGATTGAAGTATTAAGTGCCAACGGTGTTGATGTAGTGATCCAGCAGGCAGATAACGCCAGCCGCGGCTACACACCCACGCCGGTTATTTCCCGCACCATTATTCGTTATAACCGTGGACGTTCTGCGAACTTAGCTGACGGTATTGTCATTACGCCTTCTCACAATCCGCCTTCTGACGGTGGCTTCAAATACAACCCGCCCCATGGCGGACCCGCTGATGGCGATGTGACATCTGTCATTCAAAAACGTGCTAATGCACTTATCGCTGCGGGCAATAAAGACGTGAAGCGAATGAATGTGCAACAGGCACGGGCAGAAGGGAAGTTTGTGGAAGCGGATTTCATGGAAGCTTACATAGACGATCTCGCTGAAGTTGTGGACATGGAAGCGATTGCAAAAGCCGGGCTTAAACTCGGTACCGATCCCTTAGGCGGAGCGGGAGTCGGTTACTGGGAGCGTATCAGCGAAAAATATGGCCTTGATATCACGGTTGTGAACGACAAGGTTGATCCTCAGTTTGGCTTCATGCGTCGTGACAAAGATGGCAAGCTGAGAATGGACTGTTCTTCTGCCTATGCAATGGCCGGTCTTATCGATCTGAAAGACAAGTTTGACCTTGCCTGGGGTAACGATCCTGACTTCGACAGACATGGTATTGTTTGTCCTGCTGCAGGCCTTATGAACCCTAATCACTATCTGGCCGTAGCTATCAATTATCTGTACAGCCACCGCCCTGACTGGCCGGAAAGCCTGAAAGTAGGTAAAACTCTGGTATCCAGCTCAATGATTGACCGAGTCACCGCGAACCTGGCTCGTGAACTGGCAGAAATGCCGGTGGGCTTTAAGTGGTTTGTGGGTGGATTATCCGACGGTGAAATCGCCTTCGCAGGCGAGGAAAGTGCCGGCGGTATTTTCCTGCAGCGCAACGGTCAAACCTGGGCCACGGATAAAGACGGTTTTATTATGTGTCTGCTGGCAGCAGAAATACTTGCTGTCACCGGTAAAGATCCCGGTGAGCATTATGAAGCGCTGACTGAGAAATTCGGTTCGCCTGTGTATCAGCGGGTCGACGTTGCTGCAAGCCTGGAAGAGAAAGCGAAACTGTCCGCCATGGATGCGTCTGTGGTGACCAGCGACTCCCTCGCCGGTGAGTCAATTACTTCAGTGCAAACTCATGCTCCCGGCAATAATGCTGCCATCGGGGGAGTGAAGGTATCCACTGAAAACGGATGGTTTGCCGCACGACCTTCCGGTACTGAACAAATTTATAAAATTTACGCAGAGAGTTTTAATGGTGAAAGTCACTTACAATCTCTCATCAAAGAAGCGGAAGAACTGGTAGCGAAAATTATTAAATAAACGCGAATGTTTAAATTTGACGTTTAAAGTGTAAATTTATTGTTAATGAATGGGCTGTATTTTTAAATGCAGCCCATTTTTTTTGAAAATTAACAAACATTTTACAAAAAATCGTTTTTAACGCTGCTATATTGCTGCCATATCGATATTTATTGTGTAATTTAATTACAGTGTAAGGCTAATTTGTAGCCAGTTTACATCGCCATAGTAAAGTGAGAACTGATATGAACGCGAAAACCACTAAAGCGAAAACGGTTGCCCCTGTGGCCGTCAGCGCCGGTAGTAAAAACGAATTTAAATCAGCTGTTATCCGTCACCTGCATTGCACGCTGGGAACAGATGAAAACAAAGCGAATAATCACGCCTGGTGGAAGGCGACCTGTGCTGCTATGCAGGAACAGGTTCTAGAAGGTTTACGTAAAACCCAGAAAACCCATTACTTAAACGATACACGTGCTGTTCATTATTTCTCTGCAGAATTCCTGATGGGCCGTTTACTCTCCAACAATCTACAGAATTTTGGTCTGTATGATGTTGCAAATGAAGCGCTGAAAGAGTTAGGCGTAGAACTTGCTGATGTTATGGAAGAAGAGCCTGACATGGCACTGGGTAATGGTGGCCTGGGCCGTCTCGCTGCTTGCTTTATCGACTCTCTGGCGACCATGGAATTACCGGCAATCGGTTACGGCATTCATTACGAGCACGGCCTGTTCCGTCAGGAAATTCAAAACGGCGCACAGATTGAGCGTCCGGACAGTTGGCGCGACTTTGGTAACCCGTGGGAAATTTGTCGTCCTGAATCGATTCAGCAAGTGTCTTTATATGGCTATGTTGAAACTAAGTACGGTGACAATGGCCGCATTCAAAAAGAATGGCACCCGGGTTCAATTGTAAAAGGTGTACCGTGGGATATCCCGGTTGTGGGCTACGGCGGTAATACCGTTAACGTGCTGCGTCTGTGGAAGAGTGAATCATCTCATTACTTCAACTGGGACGTATTTAATGCCGGTGGTTATGTGGATGCCCAACGTGAGAACGTACAGGCAGAAACCATTTCGAAAGTGCTTTACCCCAACGATGAAACAGAAGCGGGTAAAGAACTGCGTCTTATCCAGCAGTATTTCTTCTGCTCATGTTCATTAAAAGACATCATCCGTCGTTACAAGCGTGCCCACGGTGATGACTGGAGCCGTTTTGTTGATCAGGTCGTTATTCAGCTTAACGATACCCATCCGGCTATCGCGATCCCTGAATTAATGCGTATCTTAGTTGACCGTGCAGAGCTTGACTGGGATACCGCCTGGGGCATTTGTACTAAAGTGTTTGCTTATACAAACCACACTCTGTTGCCGGAAGCGCTGGAAAAATGGCCTGCACGCATGATCGAGAAGATCCTGCCCCGTCACCTTGAAATCATTTACGAAATCAACCACCGCTTCATGGCTGAAGTTGACAAGAAGTGGCCGGGTGATAATGCGAAAAAAGCGAAATTGTCCATTATCGAAGAAGGTAATGAGAAAATGGTTCGCATGGGTAATTTGTCTGTTATTGCCTCGTTCGCAGTTAACGGTGTAGCTGAAATTCACTCTAAGCTGGTGAAAAAGAACCTGTTCCCTGAGTTTGATGCGCTGTGGCCGGGTAAACTCACTAACGTGACCAACGGTATTACACCACGTCGCTGGTTGAAGGCGTGTAACCCTGCGTTATCTAACCTTATCGATAAAAAAATCGGTGAAGACTGGCCGCTGGATCTGAAAAAGCTGGATGGTTTGTCTAAGTATGCTGACAACAAAACATTCCAGAAACAGTTTATGAAAGTGAAGCTGGAAAATAAGAAGCTGCTGGCACAGGAAATCAAGCAATCGCTGGCCATCGATGTTGATGTGAATGCTATCTTCGACGTGCAAATTAAACGTCTGCACGAGTACAAGCGTCAGCACCTGAACCTGCTTCATATCATGGCGCTGTACCGTCGTTTGCTGGAAAATCCGGATTACGACATGCACCCGCGTGTATTTATTTTCGGTGCGAAAGCAGCGCCCGGTTACAAACTGGCGAAAGACATCATCTACGCTATCAACAAAGTGGCTGATAAGATCAACAACGACCCGCGGGTGAACGGTAAGCTCAAAGTGGTATTCCTGCCGAATTACCGCGTATCGTTAGCTGAGAAAATGATTCCGGCTTCTGACTTATCAGAGCAAATCAGTACTGCTGGTAAAGAAGCATCCGGTACCGGTAATATGAAGCTGGCTCTGAACGGTGCACTGACTATTGGTACGCTGGACGGCGCGAATATCGAAATCGCCGAAGAAGTGGGTGACGACAATATCTTCATTTTTGGTCTCACCGTTGATGAAGTGCATGAGCTGAAAGAAAAAGGCTACAAGCCGCTGGATTATTATTACCGTGATCCAGAAATCAAAGCGGTACTGGACTGGCTGGAGACTGATTACTTTACTCCGGGCAAGCCGGGTGCCTTAGTGTCCATCAAGCAGAGCTTGCTGGATCACGGCGACCCGTACATGGTACTGGCTGATTTCCGTGCTTACTCCGACGCGCAGATCCTGGTGGATGAGGCGTACCGTGACAAAGAACGCTGGGCGAAAATGGCCATTATCAATACAGCGAAGATGGGTAAATTCACTTCAGACCGTTCAATTAATGATTATGTCGAGCGTATCTGGAAGCTTTCATCCTGTTCTGTAAAGTAAATTTATAGAACGAACAACAACGAAAGCCCGGGATCTGAAAAGATGCCGGGCTTTTTTGTTTTAACGGTTTGGCCTGCTCAGCAGGCGGCTGCGGCCTTACGCTTTCTGGTGAAAAATGACGCGGGCAGGTTACTTACCAGTGTGCCGGCTAATATCATCACCAGGGCAACAGACAGGCCAGTTGTCCATTGTTCATTGAACATGGGTACAGCCAGCGTACTGGCAAATACCGGCACCAGTGCCATTAAGCCACCCATTTTGGTTGCGCCGAGAATATGCACGGCGCGGGCATACAAAACCATTTGAACGGTTGTAGCCATGACACCCTGATAAAAAGTCTGCAGGCCCAGCATTTCAAAACTTTGCTGCGCAATATTATGTGGCAGAAACAGAATGTATACCGGCACGAACAGTATGGTCGTGGTCGCAATGATACCCAGCGTGGCGTGCCACGGCGCGAACTGCCACCGTCTCAGCAATACCGTAAAAATTCCCCAGAATAAGCAGGCAATGACAAAACTCAGATCGCCGGACAAGTAGTGACTGTCTGCGAGCAACGTTTCAGCTAGCAGAGCAATAATTCCGGTGCTGCTTAGTGCTATACCGATTTGTGATGAAAGACGATGTCTCTCATTTGCGATGAAATAGGCAAGTACTGCAATCATGACTGGCATTAATCCCGGTAGCAATAATGCCGCGTGGGTGGCCGGTGCCAGGGCGAAACCGGTGAAAACCGATACGCCGTATGCCACGCCGCCAATCGCGCCGAGCACAAACATACGCCACTGGAATATTACCTTGCGGTGCTTATAGATAAACGGCGAGAACAGCAGGCAAGCTGTACCGAAGCGCACCATCAGCATATCCGGCACTGCCATGGATGATACGGCTCCTGCTTTACTGATGAGTATGAATCCTGTCCATATGAGGACGGCAGCAAGGGCATAACCTAACCCCTTCAGTGTGTTCTGGCTGGCGCTGTTTAGCGCTGTCATGGTGGTTCTCCGTGGTGCAATTTTCCGGTATCAGGCAATCATTACCTTAATGCTTGTGCAAAAGTATAAGGGATTAGTTATTTCATTAATAATGAATAAATGAGAAAATTTCTTTCATATTAATTGAATGACAAGGTTTGCTGATGGACATTTCAGATCTGGTGGTGTTTAAGGCTGTTGTGGAGCACAAGGGCGTCAGCAGGGCGGCAGAATCTCTTCACCGGGTACCGTCCAACGTCACGGCAAGGTTAAAGAAACTGGAAGGGGAGCTGAATGTAGATTTGTTTCTGCGGGAAGGTAACCGTTTAACAGTAACTTCTGCCGGTCTCAGATTGTTGGACTACACCGGTAAGATATTGCAACTTCAGAAACAGGCCATCGCTGAATTAACCCTTGCAGAGCCGGGCGGTCTATTGCGGCTGGGTTCAATGGAAAGCAGTGCCGCTTCCCGTTTACCCGGTATTCTTGCGCGCTTTCATCGCCAGTATGATGCGGTACAACTTGAGTTGACAGCCAACGCTTCGATGCCGCTGGTGGAGAAAGTACTCAGCGGTGAACTTGACCTGGTGATGGCATCGGATCCGCCCGACGATCCAAGGCTGGAACGGGTGAAGTGCTTCGAAGAAGAGTTAGTGCTCATCTTGCCCCGTGAGTGGGAAAATAACACTGCATTGCCGGAAACGTTGACCATGGTTGGCTACAGCCGTGGCTGCTCGTATCGCCACCGGTTGGAAAAATGGCTCGCCAGACATAATCACATTTGCGAAAGGGTCACGGAGATCCCCAGTCATTTCACCATGATTGGTTGTGTTATCGCAGGTATGGGACTGGCCATGGTGCCCCGTTCTGTACTGGCATTGCATCAAACCGAAGGGTTAACGTTGAAAACGGTAGATGAAGATATTGCCTTTGCACCAACCTATCTGGTGTACAGAAAAGACAATCCATCCAGCGCCATTTCTGCGTTCATTGATTGTGCATTAGCTGCGCCCGGTGCGGTAAACTAACCATTCCATTATTCCCCTTCATTTTTATCGAATGCAAACACCAGCCTGACAGGCTGGTTAATAAAGGACTTTCGTCAATTGCAAAATAAACCGGTTAACAAAGAGCTTTATGCTCATACACTTCTTATTGTCGTCACGCTATTAGCAGCCTCTGGCTGGTTATTTTCAAAATTTGTTATTTCTGCCATGACACCCATGTTTTTCCTGGCTATACGATTTGTCATTTCGGGTCTGATGGTCGGAGGATTGAAGCCCCGTCAAGTGTTGAGTACCTCCGTGCAGAAGCGCCGGCGGGCACTCATGACAGGATGTTTGCTGGGCGTGCAAACCGCAGTTTGGGGAGCGGGTTTGTTATTGTCTGACGGATTGGGGGCAGGCGCATTTTTGCTTAGCCTGAGTTTTCTTCTCATACCGGTGACGGGATTATTTTTTGGTTACCGTGCCAAAAGGCACACATGGACTTCTGTAGCAATTGCGGTGCCGGGGCTGATCTTTCTTGCGTTGAGAAACGGCTTTGTACTCGTGCCTTCTGATATTTTGTTTCTGGTTTCAGCTGTACTTTATGCACTGTATTTTAACGTAAATGGCAAATATTGCTCAGATATACCACCAGTCACACAAACGTGCTTTCAACTTATTTCAGCCGGCGCAATTTGCTTTATCGCCTATCTGGTCACCGAGCAGAGTGCGACACAAACCGTCACAGAAGTGTGGCAATGGCTGGTGTTAAGCATTGTGCTTGCTACCTGTCTGCGTTTTTTCTTTTTATTGAAAGCACAGAGCATGTCTCCGGAAGGGCAGGGAGCGATAGTGATGACCCTCGAACCGGTTTGGGTAGCTATTCTCAGTGCCTGGTGGCTCAATGAGTCGTTAAATACAATGGCTTTAACAGGTATGGCAATTATATTTCTTGCGCTCGTCGTCAATGCGATTGGCAGCATGCTAGCGGGCAGGAAGCAAAAACTTGCTGCTTTGGGACAAGCCCCGATTGTCTGAATAAGTAAACTCAGCCAAAGAGTAAAATAAGTCAATTACAGTGGAAGAAGTGTTTTATACTAAAGTTTAAACATTTATGTCTATCTAACTTGGTAAACACACCATTTGTCTGATTAAATGTTCATGTGCTTTCTTATATATGCGTTAATACAAAACAATGGTTGCGGGTCTGGCTCCCGCATGTTTTTATAGATAAATAATAATAAAAGAAAATTTCAGTGACCGGATTGCCTCCTTATATGAGCCGTCTACATCAAAGTTTGGCGACAATTCCAAACCGCTATGCCTTTATCGATACCATAGAGCAATGTGCGGAAAAACATAAGCATGTCTCCCTGATGCTTATCGATGTGGTGCGTTTTTCCGACGTGACCACCAGTCTTGGTATCAATGTCGCAGACCAGTTTTTGTTGGAAATCGCGAACCGGATCATTCTGCTCTTTGATGAACCCCTGCGTTTCGGCCGCATCAGCGGTGATGTTTTCGGTATTGTTTTTCCTGACAAAATCAAACAGAAAGAACTCCGTGCTACGTTTGAGCATATCGTCGAACACTTCAAAACCCCTATGCATCACGGCAATCATGCTTTTATTGCTGATTTTAATGTCGGGGCGGTCAGTGGTAAGCAGGACAAGTTCGATATTACTGCGTTTGTTTCCCGTGCAGAGGCTGCCCTCAAGCAGGCGAAAGAAAATAAGTATGAAAACTTCCACGTTATGTCCATGGATGAAAAGGCGGAGACAGGACGCAGTCTTGCACTGAAAGCCGATCTCAAGCGGGCACTGCAACAAAATGAGCTGGAATTGTATTTCCAGCCTCAGGTCGATCTGAATACGCTGCAAATTACCGGTGCAGAATGTTTATTACGCTGGAATCATCCCCTGGATGGTGTGTTGTTTCCGGGCCCGCTGATTGAAGCCGCAGAATCCTACAACATGATGAATGAACTGGCTTACTGGACCTTCGAGCAGGCATTTCAGAACATGGTGAAACTGGATGCGCAGGGTCTGAGCGTTTCATTGTCGGTAAACATTTCGCCGACACAGCTGTACGACAGTAAACTCATTCCCGCGTTGGTCCGTCTCAGAGATAAATACGCGCTGGATCTCAGTCGTTTTGAACTGGAATTGACAGAAGACGTTGCCCTGTCGAACTCATTGATGGTGAAAAAGCAACTGCATGAGCTGGGTGCGCTGGGTATTGGCATTGCGGTGGATGATTTCGGAAAAGGCTATTCCAACCTGGCGTTTATCCGGGAACTGAACATTGATGCTCTCAAAATTGATAAGTCTTTTGTGATGGAACTGGGGGATAACCCGGTGAACCGTGCCATTATTGAAGCGGCTAAAATTATCGGCAAAGCAAAAAATTGCCAGGTGATTGCAGAAGGGGTGGAAACAACGGAACAGCTGCATACCTTAAGAGAAGTAGGCATTCTGACAGGCCAGGGGTATCTGTTTTCCCGTGCTGTACCGCTTAATGAATTTATCAGTCTTGCCCACCAGGATATTATGATTGGTGACTCTCCTTTACGCAGGATGCTGGTATAAACCGGTCATGTTTGGCTTTTTAGCTGCACAATAGATAGAATCCTGCGGTATTAATTGCATAAACGACAGGATATCCATGCGTACCCGCTTGCTCGCCCACGGCGATTTTCTCAATCTCTCCCGTTTTTCTTCTGATATTGTTAAACCTCAGACTTTGAAACTTGAAAACGGTGTGCGTGTTCACATCGTTGCGCCCGGCATTGTCGCTTTTTACCCTCAAACACTTAATGCTGACAGTAAATACATTGTGCTTTCCTCCGGTGTTCACGGCAATGAAACCGCCCCCATTGAAATCTGTGATGACATGGTAAAACGCCTGTTCACCGGTTCTCTTGTTCCTGCCCATGCGGTGCTGTTCCAATTCGGGAACCTGGATGCTATGGCCAATGCGAAACGCTTCACCGAAGAAAATATGAACCGGCTGTTTTGTGGCGCGCATTCAGCCGGAGAAGGGCTTGTGAATGATGAGCGTATCAGAGCGAAGCAACTTGAAGATACCATGGCGGCATTCTACGCTGATGCCGGAGATAACGCTGAGAAACTGCACTATGATTTGCACACCGCTATCCGTGAATCTAAAAACGAAAAATTCGCAGTGTATCCGTTCCTCCATGGCAAACCCTATAGCCGTGAACAACTGTCGTTTATGAAGGCCTGTGGTGTAAAAACGATTTTACTTTCAGAGTCTCCGACCACCACCTACAGCTATCACTCGTCACTGAATCACGGCGCCCATTCGTTTACCGTTGAGCTTGGAAAAGTGCAGCCCTTTGGTCAGAACGACATGGCGCGGTTTGAAGAGGCGAGAAATGCGCTTATCTCGCTGGTGTGTGAGCAGCAAATATCATTGAATGACGATTTATCTGATATGGTGATTTACCGGGTTAATCAGGTGATCAACAAGCAGGCAGACGATTTTGTACTGCATTTTGCAGACGATACACCCAATTTCATGGATTTTGCAGAAGGCGATAAGCTGGCATCTGAAACCGGCGCAGAATATTTTGCTGAACAGGACGGCGAAGCGGTGGTGTTCCCCAACGCCAATGTGGCTATCGGGCAGCGTGCTATTCTCACGGTCGTTCCGGCTTCACTGGAGTACATTAATGTTTAAACTTGACGAGCGCTTACAAAACGATACGGTGCTGGTAACCGATTTACCACTTTGCCGCGTGCTGCTGATGAATGACAGTCAGTTTCCCTGGCTTATCCTCGTTCCCCGTGTCGAAGGTCTGGCAGAGTTACACGAGCTTGATGACTGGCAAATGCAGCAGTATGTGCAGGAGTCCCGCTTATGTTGTAAGGTATTATCCTCATTGTATGCGCCTTATAAACTGAACATTGCTGCACTGGGTAATGTGGTCAGGCAACTGCATATTCATCACCTTTGCCGTTATGAAGAGGATATCGCCTGGCCTGCGCCTGTGTGGGGAAGGCAGCCTGCTATACCTTATGGTGACAGTGAACTGGCAGCACGCATTGAAGCATTGAAAAACGCTTTTTCAACGGAGGAAAAAAGATGATTTTAACAACAACACCCGGTATTGAAGGTAAAACCATTTCGCAATATCACGGTATCGTCATCGGCGAGGCGGTCATGGGCGCGAACATTTTTAAAGATTTGTTTGCTTCAATCCGCGATATCGTCGGCGGGCGGTCAGGTTCCTATGAAGACGAGCTCACCAAAGCACGTAAAATGGCCTTTGCAGAGCTGGAGCAGGAAGCCCGTGCCATGGGCGCAAATGCGGTTGTGGGTATCGATATCGACTATGAAGTAATCGGCGAAAAAGGCAGTATGCTGATGGTCAGTATCAGTGGCACTGCCGTACGGGTTAACGGGTAATAATGAGAAGATGACGATTATTTGTCTTCTTCATCTTCCCATTTTCGCGGCGTGAAGTCTTTCGGTACTCTGAACTTTGACGACGACTTAAGCAGTAAAATGTTGCCGATGATAAAGCCGGCGGCCAGTAAAATGATGAGAATTAACCATCCGGTACTCATCTTATCCCCTTATTCAGTACATAACGCTCAAACAGTGAATCAATGCGTTTGAGCACTGCTTCTTTGCCTTCCATGTCTGCCTGTTTCAGGGCGTCTGCCAGCGCATCTGCGCGGCGTTGTTGTTCAAATGTGCTGGCTGTTGACGTGTGAGTCAGATGCCATAATTCCACAGCCACGCCGCCTCTGTCTTCCAGAAAAGGGCGTGAAAAACCGAAGCGGTGCAAATTTTCATCCATCCAGCAGGCCAGTCCGAAGCAGGGACCGGATTCACGGTATTCACTGTCCACCAGTTCGAAGGGTTGTCCCCATTCATTCACTGCGTGTTTATCAAATACGTCAATATCTGATCCCCAGTGATGACGGCTGCCGCCGGGCAATGCTGACCAGGTCAGGATAGCATCAATTTTTTCATCATCGGACAGGGCGCTGTGATTGAGGGCCTTTCCCTGCGCATCATACAAGGTGGCTTCACCACGCCATTTTCTGTTCCAGATCGCCAGCTGACGGGTAAAGTCACGGTGACTGCTGACCAGCTGACAATCGAGCCCTTCCTCCTGTGCGGCCCGCTGCAAAGCAAGCCATGGTTCCTTTACCTCACGGTGTATGGAGAACTTATCATCAAGAGGAACCAGAAAAGGATTATCAATACCCAGCCATGCCGTCATACTCATGCCAGCAACCTGACCATGATGTCGTAATAAATATCAGTCAGCGTTTCCAGATCGGCCATCGATACGCATTCGTCGATTTTATGGATGGTGGCATTCACCGGACCCAGTTCAACGACCTGTGCGCCGGTTGGCGCTATAAAGCGGCCGTCAGAGGTACCGCCGGCAGTGGATAATTCCGTTTCTCTGCCGGTTACGTGACTGATGGCAGCCTGTGTAGCCTCAACCAGATCCCCGGAGTCTGTCAGGAACGGCTGACCGTTAAAGGTCCAGTCGATATGGTAATCCAGTTCGTGACCATCCAGGATGGTGGTGACCCGCTCAATTAATTCCCGGTCGGTGACTTCTGTTGAGAAGCGGAAGTTAAAGCACACTTCACAGGTGCCGGGAATGACATTGCCTGCACCGGTTCCTGCGTGAATATTGGAGATTTGAAAACTGGTGGGCGGGAAGAATTCATTGCCGTTGTCCCAGTGTGCCTGACTCAGGCTGGCCAGCGCAGGGGCGGCATCGTGCACCGGGTTTTTAGCCAGATGCGGATACGCCACGTGACCCTGAATACCTTTCACTGTCATATCACCGGTAAGAGAACCACGGCGGCCGTTTTTCACCACATCTCCCACCTGTGAAGTGGAGGAGGGTTCGCCCACGATGCACCAGGTAATTTTCTCGTTCCGGGCTTCCAGCGTGTCGATAACTCGGGTGGTGCCGTTAATAAATGGTCCTTCTTCGTCACTTGTAATGAGGTAGGCGATGCTGCCTTTGTGATTTGGATAGTCAGCAACGAATCTGCGGGTAGCGACCATCATCGCTGCCAGACTGCCTTTCATATCAGCTGCACCGCGGCCATGTAGATAGCCGTCTTTTTCAGTGGCGATAAACGGCGGGGTTTGCCAGGCTGATTCCGGCCCGCTTGGGACAACGTCGGTATGACCGGCAAAGCACAAAAGAGGAGCTTCAGTTCCCCGTCGGGACCATAAATTCGTCGTATCGTCGAAAACCATGGTTTCATGGTTGAAACCTGACTCGTCCAGCCAGGCTTTCATGTAATCCTGACAACCGGCATCTTCAGGTGTGACTGAGCGGCGGTTGATCAGATTTTTGGCAACATCGATAACAGTACTCATCAGGCAAAAATCTCCTCATACTGAGCAGGTTTAAAAGCAAGATGGTAGCTGTTGTTGTGAATAAGCACCGGGCGTTTGATCATCGACGGATTTGCCAGTAACAGGCTCAGAGCCTTATCACGGGTTAAATCTGTTTTGTCTTCTTCCGGCAACTGACGAAAAGTAGTGCCCCGTTTATTCAGCAGGTTTTCCCAGCCCAGATGACTTTCTGTTTCTTTAAGCCAGGCTTCGTCCAGACCGTCTTTACGGTAATCGTGAAAAGTAAAAGGGATATTTTGCTGTTCAAGCCACTTTCTGGCTTTTTTGATGGTATCGCAGTTACTGATACCGTAAAGAGTAGTGCTCATAGTGTTCATCGTGATAATACGTTGCCGGTCAGTCTAATTAACTGTGCTGGCCGGCGCAACCGGCGCAGGAGCAAACGGTCATGACAAAGCGTATATTTGCCTCATTTTTGCCGGCTCGTCGTTGCGTTTTGCAAAGGTTTCTGGCAATTTCCGATGCTCTTTTTTTGCGGACATTATTTTATGAACACCGGCTTATTGTCTGTTTTTATTCCCACCTTTTTCTTTGTCTCTGTGACGCCGGGTATGTGTATGACGCTGGCGATGACACTGGGCATGAGTATCGGCGTTAAGCGGGCACTGTGGATGATGCTGGGAGAACTGGCCGGCGTCGGTCTGGTGGCAACACTTTCTGCCGCCGGTGTGGCAGCACTGTTACTAAATTATCCGGATGTGTTCACCTTACTGAAATATGCCGGCGGGGTTTATCTGGCCTATACCGGCATACAAATGTGGATGTCACGGGGCAAAATGGCCATCAGCACTGACAGTGCGGCCCAGGCCACGGAAAAAGCGTTAATTATGCAGGGGTTTATCACGGCCATTGCTAACCCCAAAGGGTGGGCATTTTTTGTTGCGCTGTTACCACCGTTTCTTGATACCGGCTCACCGCTGGCAGCTCAGCTGGTCAGCCTGATTGCGATTATTCTCCTGCTCGAATTCACCTGCCTGCTAATTTATGCATCCGGTGGCCGCTCGTTGAGGTCGCTGTTGATGAAGAGCGGAAATGTCAGGTTGATGAACCGGATTGCCGGCACGCTGATGATCGGTGTGGGGATCTGGCTGGCAGCCGGCTAAACCGTTCTTTATTTACATCCGGCGGCACAACGCTGAAGCACCGGATGACCGGTGCTACAGCAGACGCCGGGCGTTTGACTTCACTTTTTTGTGAAAAGGCTGAACCAGCTTCTCTGTCATTTTCGTACCCGCCGCAGGCCCGTAGCGAAGCATTGCCTGTGCTGCGGTTTGCGGGATGAGCGCAGGGGTCATGGCATTACTGACAACTGCGGAAAAAATCTTTGTCTGAAAACGCATGGATTCTGCCGTTACAGCCTGACAGGCACTGACTACGGCCTGTACCTTTTCTGTCCACATCTCATTCATTTCACGCACTTCGGATTTTTTTGCCGGGTACGACGTGGTGGCCATTTGCATTAACCGGGTGGCGATAACCTGAGGTGCCAGTGTCCACAGCTCAAATAATTGCATAGGTAATGGTTGTTTCACGGTATTCTCCTGAGTGCTGCTTCTGATACGGCACAATTGAGGGTTGGTTCAAACTGAAAAGGGTTTAATATAGCCGGTGTAATCCGCCATACTGAATTAACAGTACTAAGATGCAGAAAACTATGAACTTAACCGGGGGAGCAGGTATGCGGGTGATAGTCAGTATTATAGCCGTTTTATTATTAAGTGGCTGTGACAGAAATGAAGTTGGCGATGTGTCGCTGGGTGTTTTCACCACCAAAGATATAAAGCTGGACGCCTTTACCGATCCTGTGGTCACCGGTGTGACTTGCCATGTATCCAGTATTGAAGCCAATCTGGATTTCTCCGACCCTTCAGACAGTTCCATTGCCTGCCGTCAGACCGGCCCGATTACCCGTGAGATGATAGATAAAATCGACAAGGGAAAAGACGGCGATGTGCTGTTTACCAAGTCTAAAAGCATACTGTTTAAGTCAATGAAAATCCGGCGCATTCTCGACGCGGAAAACCAGACATTGATGTATCTGGCATATTCTACGAAAGAGACTTCCGGCAGTTTCAAACATAGTTTATCCACTGTGCCGCTGTGGGGTACGCAGGCGCATGTAGCTGCAGCAAACAGCAATGAAGGCGGGCGCTGATTTTCCGGTGCTTCACCTTTCCGGACACCTTATCAGATGCTGGGTTAGTGCAAAGTCATGTTGAAAATTCGCCACCTCAGTAAGCGGTTCGGTGACGGCAACAAGCCTGTTATTGACGATCTCAATTTATCAATGGACACCGGGCAGTCTGTCAGTATCCGCGGCGCATCCGGTTCCGGCAAGTCTACATTACTCTCGCTGATTGCCGGTTTTGATGAACCGGACAGCGGCTCCATTGCTGTTCACAACGTTACTCTGCCTTTTAAGGGCGAGAAGCAGGCTGACCGGTTTCGCAGAGAACACTTGGGAGTGGTTTTTCAAAGTTTCAATCTGCTGGGTTGTTTATCTGTTGAAGATAACATTGCCTTTACCGCCAGGTTAAAAGGCAATGTGGATACTGATTATCAGCAGCACATTATGGAACGGCTCGGGATTAGCGCGCTGGCCGGTAAGTCTGCCGCCTTACTTTCAGGTGGAGAGCAGCAACGGGTTGCCATTGCCCGTGCTCTGGTTCATAAACCTTCCCTCATTCTGGCAGATGAACCTACCGGCAATCTGGATGAAGACAACAGTGAGAAAGTATCTTCTGCTTTATATGCATTGTGCCGTGAGCTGAATACTACGCTGGTTGTGGTAACACACAGTAATGAAGTGGCCGCTCTCGCGCAGCGGCAATGCTGGTTACGTCACGGAAAGCTGGAAGACTGAGGGATGCACGGTTTGTTTCCGGTGCTTCACGTTTTTCTGAGAATGGCACTGACCCGGCCATGGCAGCCGTTGCTTATTCTCATGGCATTACTTGTCGCCACCGGCGGGCTCTCTGCCGTCTGGTTAATTAATGAAGGCGCAAGGCAGGGGGAGCTGGCTTCCGGTAGTCGCGGATTTTTTGCTGCCGGTACGGTGTCGCCGCGCTCTGACGTTGAGCCGTTAACCAAACAAGACTATGTCCGGTTAAGAAAGCAGGGGTTTACCGGTCTGATTGGTATCAGTCAACGGGATATTACACTTTCCTGCGGTGATACCGGGGATGACAGAAAGCAAGGTAAAAACGCAAAAACTGTCACTCTGACCGGTATTGATGAAACGGCCCTGATGTCGCTACCTGACACGACTGTTCAGTCCCGCACATTCAACAGTGCTTCCGGTGGTTCTGCATTATTTGAACCCGGCAACCGGGGAAATTCATCAGGCATTGTCAGCTATGCTGCACCGGGGTTTATTACAGGCTTTACCTGTGACAATCAGGAACTGTACGGCGATGGGACGCCTGTCCGGCAGCCTGTCTCTGTGCAGGGGCTGCCAGAGGATATACTGGTAACTGGTCTGCAAAACTTTTACCGGAAAGAGATTTCGCCTGACAACACTCCTCTGTCTGCACTGATTGTTGCAGGCGACCCGGATGATCAACAAATCGCACAGCTAAAGTCTGCATTACCTGCTCATCTTACTTTTATACCGCCGCCGGTTCAGGCAGAAACCGGTACGTTGTCAGCCAGCTTCAGATTAAATTTGCAGGCCATGGGTATGCTCATGGCGGTAGTGGCTTTGTTCATCATTTTAAATGCACTCATGCTGATGTACCGCGCCAGGCTGGCAACGATTATACGGCTGAGGCAACTGGGTACAGCAAAGCAGACAATACTCACGGCACTGTTTGCAGAACTTATTCTGTATTGTTTTATCGCCGCGCCGGCGGGCGTGTTTTGCGGGCTCGGGCTTACCAGAGGTTTGACTCCGGTGTTGCAGTCTGTGTTTGCCGGCCTGTTCGACGGGGTATTTATTTCGCCTTCACCTTTTATCGTTCAGATGGTGCTGCTGGCCTGGCTCATCAGCGTGATTGCGCTGGCGATTTTTTTTGTTATTCCGGTTAAACAGCTCACCGGTGCCCTGTCTCTGCGCCGTTTCAGTGAGGGTCAGTCAACACTGTCTGTTGCCGGGCGCCTGTTTATTACAGTAATAGTCACTGGCATTGCGGCAGGTTTTGCTTTTAATGCCGGCAGTACGCTGACCGCGCTGGTGAGCACCGGCGCAGTGTTATTAAGTGGCTGTGTGCTGGTTATCCTGTGGTTGCCGGCACTCACAGCAATGGTTTGCAGGCTGGTGCCGTCTTCAATGCCGGTATTGTCTTATGTGGCAGCGGGCACGCACAGACTTTCTGCAAAGAGTAAACTGGCTGTTTGTGCATTTTTTATCGCCCTCACCGCGAATACCGGCATGAATGTGATGACAGACAGTTTCAGGCAGGCCACTGAAGACTGGCTGATGCAGCGGTTGTCCGCACCGGCATACTTTTATTCAGACGCTCCGTCACCTCCGGAACTGATTAACGATGAGGTTCAAACCCGTTCAGTCTATGAAGGGCGGGGCTTTATTCGTATTAATGTACCTTCAACGGAAAGACGCCTGGCGGTCTCAGTGAAGAGTTTTCCGGTTGACGACATTGCCCGTAAAAGCCTTGCATTGTATTCATCCGCTGAGCAGGCGTGGTCACAGTTTAGATCCCGGGAAGGGATTTTTGTTAATCAGCAACTGGCATTCCGGCTAAATATCAAGCCCGGCGACACTGTGGTATTAAGTGACATTCAAACTGATGATAGCACCGTGGTCAGCCTCTCTGACAAAACATCCGGTGACGCTTTCTTGATTGCAGGGATTTATCCGGATTATGGCAATCCTGAAGCGCAGCTTCTGTTACCACTTACGGTATTTTCTCCGGCGTCAGGGTATGCCGGATTGTCGGCGATTTATTATGATAATCATGCACTCTCCGGACAGAAACCGGATTTGAGCGTACTGGCCAGTGCCGGAACACTGTATTTTACCGGCGAACTGATCACCCGTTCTATGGCCACCTTCGACCGTACTTTTGTCGTTACCGATGCGCTGAACGTGGCAACCCTGCTGGTGGCAGGTCTCGCCTTTGCCATTTCTGTCAGTGTGCTCACTCTTGATCTCCGTCCTGAACTGAATGTGCTGAGGGCCATGGGGGTTGGTCAGTGGCGGTTAAGACTGGTACTGATATTCCAATATATGTTGCTGTGCTTGCTGGCCGGGTTAATGGCACTGCCGGCTGGTATTGTACTGGCTCATGTATTTATTTTTCAGGTAAACCGTTACGCGTTCTACTGGGTTTATCCGCTGAATGTGTCGGTGGACGTTTTGCTGTCCGGTCTTATGCTTAGCATGGCTGTAGTGTTTATTATTCTGTTATTGCCTCTGGGAAAAATGAACGCAAAAGTGGATCTCAGGCAGGAGGAAGGGCTGTGAGAAAGCAGGCTGCACTTGTGCTGATAATCAGTTTTGCGTTGTTTCTGGTCACCCTGCCAGCGTTTCAGATGATAACCCGTTCCGGTGATTCAGGTGCTGAGGAGGACGGTAACACAGCGAAAGCCGGTGGCATTTTCAGCGGTCTGAATATGCCTGAAAGCCGGAAACTTCCTCAAAGTGCAACAGTCAGCGCTGACAGGCCTGTCGTTCTGCCTGATGATCATGGCAGTCACCCGGCATTTCGCCTCGAATGGTGGTATCTCACATTCATATTGGAGGACGCAAAACCTGAGGCCGGCTCCGGACCGGACGAATACGGGCTGCAATTCACACTCTTCAGATTCATTAATGACGGATTTGAGCCAAATAACTGGGCGGATAACCAATGGTGGATGGGGCATGCCTCCCTGCACAGTGCTGCCAGTCATGAGTTTAAAGAGCGTTTCGCTGCCGGTGGCACCGGTATGGCCGGTGTCACAACAGCACCGTTCAGTGCCTATATTGACAACTGGCGATGGCAGGCAGAAGGGAGTGCTCTCACCCCGTCTGAGCTTAAGTTCACCATTAACCGGCATACGGATATTACCCTCAGCCTGACCGCAAATGGTCCCCCCGTGCTTCACGGACAGCAGGGCTACAGCACCAAATCAGCCAGTGAGCAATACCGGTCTTATTACTACAGTCAGCCATTTATTCAGGCAAACGGGGTGATAAACCGTCACGGTGAAAAGACGGAAGTGACAGGGGCTGGCTGGTTCGATCATGAATGGAGCAGCCAGCTGGCCAGTGACGATGCCTTAGGCTGGGACTGGTTTTCACTGCATCTGGACAATGGTGATAAAGTGATGGCGTTCAGAATGCATGTTAACAATCTGGCCCCTTATGTTACCGGCACCTATATTTTTGCTGACGGACGCTCTGAAACTTTGTCGCAGGATGATTTATCCCTGGTTCCGGACGGATCCGAAATGTTCCATGGCCGTACGGCTCAGGTTCGATGGAACATGAAGAGCCCGTCAAAAAATCTTGATGTGACAATCAGTCCGTTCAAGCCCGGTCAGTGGAACGAAGGACGCTTTTCCTACTATGAAGGCAGGGTGAATGTAGAAGGTACACATTCAGGGCAGGGATTTATGGAATTAACGGGGCAAAACCCGTAAATTAGATTATTCGTTAATCATAATTGAAATACGATGTCTGTAAAACGAACTGAGTCTCAAGGTGTCCTGCGTAAACTCTACTGGCACATTTTCGATTACATCGCCGCCGTCAGGCTGAAAAAAAACGACCTCGATCCCAGAGTTATCCACGCGCATCTTATTACCGTGTTGTGCACCGGTGTTCTCATGTGGGCTTATGTCGCAGTGTCATTCATTTTTATGAGCAGCACGGCCCCTAAGGTTATCAGCCTTGTCGCATCCATCGTGCATTTGATCAGCCCGTTATTTTACCGGTTCTCTAACCGCGTCTTTTTAATTTCTAACATCATGTTGCTGGCAGGCATGAGCCATCAACTGGTTTCAGCGTTTTATTCAGGGGGATTCAACAGCCATATTTTGATCTGGTTCGGAATTTTGCCAAGTCTGGCAGGGATCATCTCCGGTATGCGGGGCTTGGTGCTTTGGGCAACACTCACCACCAGCGTATGCCTGGTGCTGCTTCTTATGGACATTAATGGCTTTAATTTCCCGGGCAGTGGTGACGGTATCATGTCGCCGGTTTTCCAGTCGCTGATGGTGTTCGGCTGGATATTTATCAACACCACCATGATGTATGCCCATCTGATCATGCAGCAACGATACGAGCGGAAATTGTCTGCCCAGAACGCCAACATCAGTATGTTACTAAAGGTACTAACTCACGACATGAGCACGCCGGTAGCCAGTATCAATGCAGCCAGCTGGGCGCTGAAAACCCGCCAGGGAGAACCGGAACATTATATTGATAATATTGATGTTGCCTGCCAGTCACTGACCGATATGACAAAGCGTGTTCAGCAAATGTATTTGCTGGCCAATGAATCCCTTGAAATTAAAAAGCAGCCCTGCAGCCTGGCTGATTGTGTCGGCCTGTTATCATCGTTGTTTGAGATGAAACTGCAGCATAAATCCCTCACGTTTACCTATGACGAAGAGAAGTTGTCGAAAATCCGGATTAACGTGGATCCCGGTTTGTTTACCCATCAGGTTATGGCGAATTTGCTGTCCAACGCAGTGAAGTTTTCCTATCACAACGGCACCATCAGGCTGGATGCAGAAGAGAAGGGCGATACCGTTGCCATTACTCTGGAAGACGAAGGAACCGGCATTGAGGGAGAAAAACTTGCCCGCTTGTTCACCGTGGAAAAGAACGTGTCTTCTATGGGAACAGAGTCTGAGCTGGGCATTGGCTACGGACTGAATATTGTGAAAACCTTTGTCATCAGTTTCGGTGGAAAGATCACCGCCGAATCGCCGCCATCGGGACGGACAGTACAAACACCTTTTAAAGGTACCCGCTTCACAATAACTCTGCCGGCGGGCTGAAAAGACCACACCGGCAGTGATTGATTAATCTTTGTTACCACGCCAGCGCGGTTGCTTCACGGCGCATATCTGCACCGGTACGCAACACGCCATTGGGTAAACGGCGGATAATTTGCAGACTACCAAAATTGGCCACCCAGCTTTCACTCAGTGTGATGTAGTGACCCTGTTCAGTCAGGGAGCGGATCACACTGTCAGGCAGGCGTTCATCTAAAGTCACGGCAGTACCGGAGCCAATGCGGTAGCGGGGGGATTCGATGGACAGTTGCGGTGACATATCAAAAACATAGCTGTTGATAAGCGCCTGAGTAATAAACTGTGGTTGTCCTGAACCACCGGGCGTGCCTATGGTCATTTCAAACTTGCCATTGTCATCAGTTACCATGGCAGCCATCAACGTATGGAAAGGTCGCTTACCCGGCGCAATCTGGTTCGGATGTCCGTCTTCCAATGAAAAACCGGCCCCCCGGTTGTGCAGTACAATACCTGTTCCCGGCACCATAAGGTTTGAACCAAAACTGGAGTACAGGCTTTGAACCCAACTCACAGCATTGCCTTTCTCATCCACGACCATCAAAAATACAGTATCGCCGTCTTCGTTCAGTAAGGCTCCTTTATCATCGGGAACAGATAAACCTGAGATATAATCTGCGCTCGCTTTGTCACTGATAAGCGCAGCCCGATTTTTCAGGTAAGCAGGATCGAGTAACCCGTCAACAGGTACGTCAGCATACGCCGGATCAGCCACCCAGCGGTCCCGGTCGGCAAAAGCAATTTTGGTGGTTTCAATTAAATTATGTAACAGCGGGGCTGAATTCTGGCCCATCTCTTTAAGTGGCATGTTGCCGGCCATTGTCAGCATTTGCAAAAGCACAATGCCCTGGGAGTTGGGCTTTACCGTGTGCACGTTTTTACCCTGAAAAGGCATACTCACCGCGGTTGTCCATTCAGGTTTGAAACTGGCAAAGTCTGGAGCGCGCAGCGGACTGCCTTCGGCTTCCAGAAACGCTGCCATTTTTTGTCCGAGCTTACCTTCGTACATCACTGAGGCGCCGTCTTTCGCTATCGCAGAAAGGCTGCCGGCTAAATCAGGGTTTTTCAGTATTGAACCAGCTTCTAATGGAGCACCGGCGGGATAAAATACCGCTTTGCCCGCTTCATTCAGTCGCGGGCCGGCTTTGGCGAGATCTGCAGCTAACGTTGTGCTGACCATAAAGCCGTCCCGTGCCACTTCGATAGCCGGTTGCAGTGCGTCACTCAGACTGATTGTACCGTAACGTTTAAGCGAGGCTTCCCATGAAGCCACTGTACCCGGCACGGTCACTGTGAGCGGACCGGTAAACGGCAGTCTATCGAGACCCTGCGATGTGAAAAATCCCGGTTCTGCAAGTCCTGCGGCTTTGCCTGATGAGTTCAGTGCCGTTATTTCACCGGTTTCAGCGTCATAAAACAAAGCGAAAGTGTCGCCGCCCACGCTGTTCATGTGAGGTCTGACAACCGACAGCATCGCAGCCATTGATACGGCGGCGTCTACGGCATTACCACCGGCTTTCAGTACGTCGTAGCCTACCTGAGAAGCCAGCGGGTGCTCAGATACCACTGCACCGTTCAGGCCGCCTTTTTCCGGCCGGATTTCCTGTAACACCACGTTCTCTGATGTCTGAATTTCTGTGGTTGCAGCATATACAGCTGTGGTGAATAAACTGGCCTGAACCATTGCAGATAAAATGACATGCCTGAGATTCAGTCCGCTTCTGATGATTTTCATATTTTTGTTCCTGGTAAAACTGTTTTAGGAGAATTCACACTGTTTAGCGGGATTTACCAGCCTACTGCATATGCGGCACGTCGTGGATCTGCGCCGGCCGTCACAGTGCCAAAGGTCTGGTGACGCAGAATTGCCTGAATGCTGCCAAGTGAATAAGAAGGCGCCAGAGTGACATCATGACCCCGCTCTTTGAGGCCTTCAAACTGAGCAACAGGGATGCGGTCTTCAATACGCATGGTAATTTTTGCACCTGCTTTATAGAAATTAGGTTCAGCAAACATGCTGAATCGCGGTGCTTCAATGGCTTCCTGAACACCCATACCAAAATCCAGCACATTTACCAGCACCTGAAACTGTGTCTGACCAATGGTTTCACCGCCCGGTGTGCCAAGTGCCATCAGAAATTTTCCATCTTTCATGACAATAACCGGGGAGTTATTCAGAATAGGGATCTGACCACCACGGGCGTAGTTAATATCGTCAGGGTAGGGTGACGTGGAGCCGATCCGCGTGCCGTTGTTAAATGTTAAACCTGTAGAGCCTACAACAACGCCCGTTCCGAACGCACCGCCGTGGGTAGGCGTCATTGCAACGACGTTGCCTGCTTTATCCATGACTGAGAAACTTGTGGTACTTCCGGCGAAGGATTTCTCGCGGCTGGCATCTACCAGTAACGGCCCTTCAAGAGAAGCCAGATAAGCTGATGACTGCGCATTCCCCGGCGGTGCACCGTGATCAGGAAATGTCATTGCTTCAGCAGGCTTCAGTAAAGAGACGCGTGAGGCGATATATTCATCAGAGAGTAAACCTTCCAGCGGAATCGTAAATTTGTTCGGGTCGGCCACGAAATGATAAACATCACTTTTCGCCAGCTTAATGGCTTCAGCAAGAATGTGGGTAACGCGGGGGTCATCCGGGGCATATTGACTGAGGTCAAAAGCTTCAACCAGTTTCAGTTGCATGGCGACTTCAAGACCTCCCCGTGAGGTCGGAGTGGAGGTGTAAATATCATAGCCACGGTAATTCACATGCACGGGGTTTACCCATTGTGGTTGATAGGCAGCGAAATCCTCTTCAGTGAACTCACCGCCATTTTGCTGATAAAAACGGGCCATTTCCTTAGCGATATCGCCCTTATAAAAACGGTCAAAAGCGGCCTGAAGTGCTTCAGTTCTGGATTTTCCCTGTGCCAGTGCCGAGGCTTCTGCTGCTGTGACTTTTTTGAAAGTGGCGGCGAGATCTTTCATGTAGAACAGTTCGCCCGCTGCCGGCACTTTCCCGCCCGGCAACAACATATCCGCACTGGTAGGAATGGTGCGGTACAAATCTTCATCGTAACTGATTGCTTTGGAAACCGATGCTTCCAGCGGATGCCCCTTTTCGGCATATTCAATAGCCGGCGCCAGCACTTCAGCAAGGCTCCTGGTGCCGTATTTCTGCAGCATGCTGATCCATCCGCCAAAAAGGCCGGGAACAGCCCCTGCGTGGATCCCTTTATTTAACTGTTCCGGTTCAAGTGAAGCTGCGTCCAGTGCAAGGGGGGCTGCGCCAGTGGCACTAAGCGACCACACTTTATCTGTTGCTGCATCATAGTAGGTAGCAAATCCATTGCCGCCGGCGCCTGACATTTGCGGGCGTACCACATTTAAAGTAGCGAGTACCGCAACAGAAGCATCAACCGCATTGCCGCCATCCATGAGAATTTTCAGTCCTGACATGGATGCCAGAGGGTGTCCCGCTGTCACCAGGCCGTTTGGTCCCGGCACTTCCGGACGGTGGATAGTGCGGGAACTGCTCATCTGCAGCGGATAAGCCGCTTCCTGAGCGTTTGCGGGAGTTACGACTGTGCCGGTTAAGCCGATTGCCAGTGAGAGAGTCAAAGTACGGATGAGTTGGCGCTTTGGAAAGCGGAATGAAAACAATTTTTGCCTGGCTGTCATGGTTGAAGGTTCCGGTTACCTGGAGAAAATGGCTATAACGTCTGTGCCGGTAATTCCGGAACCACTCAGTGTGAATAAATGTGTGTGTTTGCAGACGGGCGTTATCTGTTCATTCGTTATCAGCACTCAGAAATCACCCGCTATGGATGCAGAAAGACCTTGACCCCGCAGTGGCCTGCATGCAAAAGTTATCAGGTAATCAGAAACTTGCCTGCTTCTGAATAATAATCATTGTCCGTTTTATCCTCTGCTAGTCTCCGTGTACCGGCATACTTTCTTTTCAGGACATATCCGCAACTGTGTTGACGGATTTTCACTTTTTTTCATAAAAAAGTTCCGCTGACCGGGACATCACCGTCTTAGTCATTGTCCGTTATAAACTGAGAAGAAGGCGCTTATGGGAAGAGCCATAGAAAAACACGAACTGGAAGAAGCTGCGCTACCTTGTCAGAAAGCCATCACAGGTCAGAAAGAAATCATTGCTGACTTGTTCAGGCAGCATAATGATACGTTGATCAAGTTTCTCAGAGCCAGGCTTCGCTCCGATGCCGATGCCCACGAAGTGGCTCAGGAAGCTTATGTAAAACTGCTGGATCTCGATAAACCGGATGCAATCAGCTACCTCAAAGCCTATCTATTTAAAATTGCATCTAATCTGGCTATCGACCGTCTGCGATCCAAGCAGCACAACACTGTATTCAAACCACTGACGTTTGTTGAAAGTAATCATCCGTCCGAAGAGCAATATGCGTTAAAAAAAGAACAGCTCAAGCTGATGACCGGATTTATCAATGAATTGCCTCCCAGGTGCCGGAAAGCGTTTTTGCTCAGCCGGTTACACGGGCTGTCATCCGCTGAAATTGCCAGTCTGATGAATATTTCAGACAGGATGGTAAGAAAATACCTTGTCCGCGCCACGGAATATTGCCGTGACAGACTGGACAGCCATCAAGGAGATATTTGAAGTGAATTTTGAAAACAGGACACGTTTTGAGATCGCTACCGAATGGTTTTATGAATTGCAGGACCCGAATATTGCCGTGGAAAAGATTCATGAATGGCAAAAGTGGCTGGCTGAATCGCCCGATAATATTCGCGAATACGAACGGGTTGAAGAGGTGCTGAACCTGTCAGGTGATATGGAAGGCCTGGTGTGGCCGGACGACAGAGATTTGCTGGCTGATGATTACGACGGAGAAGAAAAGATAGAAAGCTGGAAAAAACCGGCAAAAAAACGCGCCTTCAGTCCGTTCAGCGTTTTCAGTCTTGAAAAATTATATGACTGGCGGCCGTTTCAGGTATCCACCTTGTCTTTGGTGTATGCCGCACTGTTCTGTATCGCTATCGTCAACCTTTCTGATTTCAGCGGTAACTATCCCGTTGACGTTGCTGTCTATGAATCTGCAACCGGGCAAAACCGTGAAGTGCTGCTGGAAGACGGTTCGATCATTACTCTTGGTGGCCAAAGCCTGGTTTCGGTGGCATACAGCAAGAGCCGCCGTCAGATCGTGCTGGAAAGAGGGGAGGCTTATTTCGATGTGGCAAAGGATGCTGACAGACCATTTTCTGTGGTCACCGGTAACCGTGTTGTTACTGCGGTGGGTACCGAATTCAATATTTCCAAACAGGCTGAGCGGGTTGTTGTCATTGTGGCTGAGGGCAAAATCAGTATTGCACCGGAGCAGAATGAAACCAAAACCGGTAATACCATCGATGCCTACCTTACGGCAGGGCAGCGGGTCTATTACGACAAAGAATACCTTTCTGATATTGCGGAGTCTCCTGTGAATGCATCCCTGGCATGGAAAGACGGCAAGCTTCAATACATGGAAGAAAAGCTCATGTATGTGGTTGAAGATATTAACCGTTACTCGAAAATTAAAATCCGTTTCGCCGGTGAGGAAGCCAAGGAGTTTCTTTACTCAGGTACTGTTTTTACCGGCAATCTGGAGCAGTGGGTCGAAGTGCTGCCCCATGCTTTTCCGCTTAGTGTGTCTTATGTCGGTGACTCGGAAATCGTGTTATCTGTACATGCCGGGGCGATATAACGTGACTTTCCCCGCTGTTAACTGGATGCATGACGCGTTTTGCCCTGTTCATCTAAGGGGTACCGGATGAGGAAAAGAAAATTCCGGCTGACAGGTTTACTGCCAGTGTTGTCAGCCGGTCTGATCTGTCACAGCGTCGATGCCGCAGACAGGCGGATTGCCTTTGATATTCCGTCGCAACCTATGAACGCTGCATTGATCGAATTTTCTGAGCAGTCCGGATTACAGGTCGCGGTGAATGCCAGTCTCATCAAAAATATCAAAAGCCGGTCAGTGTCAGGGATGTATGAAAGTGCAGGCGCTATTGAACATTTACTGGGTGAAAATGCACTCACATTCGAAAAAATTGGAGAAGAAACCATTGTCATCAAAAAGGCTTCTTCTGAGGGAAAGTCATCTCTGACGTCCGCTATTAACCGTTCTCAGCGACGGGCGTCAGCAAAAAATGAGCATGATTCAAAAACGACGGGTATTGCCGGCGAAGACGAAAGCCATGAGGTACAGTTTGAAAGGATTTCTGTTGTCGGTACCGCCATTGCCAGCCATCGTTTGAAGTCCGCTTTGCCTGTCGCTGTTTACGGTACGGATGCGTTTGATGCCACCGGAGTGACTGACGGCAACGAACTGGTCAGAGCGATCCCGCAGATGGGCGATATAACCTGGAATGAGTCATGGATCCCGGGAAGCAGTAACGCAGCGAGGGGAGATACCGCTTCGCTGAATCTGAAAAATCTTGGCGCGTCCAACACGTTATTGCTGATTAACGGCAGGCGTTCCGTCATTCATCCCACTACCTCAACCGTGGACGACAGTATTTCCACTACTACATTTAATACCAATGCCATTCCACTTTACGGTTCGGACAGAGTAGAGATCCTTCTTGACGGTGCTTCGGCGATTTACGGTTCAGATGCCATTGCCGGCGTGGTAAATATTGTTACCCGAAAAAATATTGAAGGTGCGGGATTAAAGATCCGTTATGGCAAAGCAGAGGGCACAGGCCGGACAGACTCAGAACTTACCGGCTTTGCCGGAACGGATTTTGACAATGGAAGGGGAAATGTGTCTTTGATGTTCAATGTAGTCAAAAGAACTCCCCAATATGCCGCCGATCAGTGGTACACCGCAACATCAGACCACCGCAACTTTTTTGCTAACACCGATTTGGAAAATGCCGCTTCGCTGGATGGTCGCAGTGTTTATACCCCTTGGGGAAATTTTGTCGCGCCAACGCAAGTTAGCGCTAACGGTCAGCCACTCACCAGTGCCGCCGGCTACTTTCATACTGAGGCAGAAAGCAGCAATAACTGCATCGCTGAAGGTTACAGCGGCACATGCTATGCGTCCGGTAGTGCAGAAGGTGACTATTTGTATGACTTTGCCGCTGCAGGTACTTACATTACGCCCGGTGTAGAACGGATTAATCTTTTTTCCACATTCAACTGGCAATGGCTGCCTGACACGGAAATCTTCGGCGAAATTGCCTTATACAAAGCGGCATCGGATTACGTGACCAGTCACGGTTTTTTTTCAGTGAATACGCCGGTTTATGTGCCTGCTGACGCCTATTACAATCCCCTCGGGGCATTGACTCTCGCTGACGGCACCATAAACCCAAACCGGATAAGCGGGCTGGATAATGTGCCTGATGATGGCGTGCCTGTTGAAATCAGGCAATACCGGTTTACCGGTGGTGGTTTGCGCACTGTTGACGTACATAATACACAATCGCGGTTTCTCGCCGGATTAAAAGGACTGACATCCGCGGGTCTGTCCTGGGAGTCTGCGCTCCTCTATTCAAAAGGCCATGCAGCCGATACGTCAGACGGCTACAGTGTGTCGGCATTTGCTGAAGCCATTTCCGGGCGCAGCAGCGATGCATATAATCCTTTTTCCGGCGGTTTGAATGTTCAGACAGACAGCTCTGATTTTGCAGTAAAAGCACACCGCAACAGCGTGTCTGAAATTGCGTCATGGGACGTGAAAATAACATCACCTGATTTGATAAAACTCCCTGCGGGGGAGCTGGGTTTCGCTACCGGTGCTGAGTTTCGTTATGAATCCCTGAAAGACGACAGAGATCCGCTGGTGGACGGAACGCAAACCTATACCGACTGGTATACCGGGTATGAGTACTTCAGTGATCTGGCAGGAACCAGTCCTACACCGGATTCGGCAGGCAGCCGGCAGGTGATGTCAGTCTATGGTGAACTGGCTATGCCGCTTGTTTCCCCTGAATTTGATTTGCCCTTCGTAAACGCTCTGGATCTGCAAATTGCCGGCAGATATGAGCGTTACAGTGATGTCGGGAGTATCGCTACGCCGAAAGTGGCGGCAGTGTGGCAGGTCAATGATTCTTTACTTATCCGTGGTTCGTGGTCTCAGGGATTCAAAGCGCCTAATCTGGAAGTGCTCAATGCCAGTGAAATGGCCAGGTACAACAATCATACCGACTATATTTTCTGTGAGGCGGCTGAGCGTCAACAATATATTGAAAGCTACGCCGGTTGTTCAGCTACTTACGCAGTGACCTGGCATATTGCGGGAAATGAAAACCTGAAGCCGGAGCGCTCGGTAAACCGCACAGCCGGCCTGGTTTACAGAACCCCGGGCGTGAACAGTGACAAGGGGAACCTGTCATTTTCAGCTGATATCTGGCAAATCGACATCACCGACAAGGTTGGCGTGGCTCCCGTGGAAGACGTCATTGCCCGTGATTTGTATCTGCGCACTACCATGCAGTCGCAGGATAGCCGCATTGTGCGAAACGATGCGAATAGCGAACAACAAAGCCTTTTTATTAATACCGGTTTGCAGGCGGCAGGACAGATCCTCTTTATCCAGACCGATTATCAAAACCAAAACTCACTGTCAGTAAAAGGCGCCGATTTCGCGATGGACGGCGCATACAAATCATTGGAGTGGGGCGACTTTTCTTTTCATCTGGCCGCATCGAAGCTGATCAGTTATCAGCAGGCACTGACGGCAGAAATGGAAGAAGTGAAGGCCGCACAGGAAAACGGACTTATCGACGGGTTTGTTGTAATTGGCAATGGCAATGAAACAGGTGTGAACGGTAAAAAACCTGAATGGAAAGGCCTTGCCAGATTTACATGGCAATTCCGGAAACTGATATGCAGATTATCAGCGCAATATACCCACCATCTTAATGACGGGAGATACGCCGACGGCTCTGATTTTAAAGTGCCTTCGATGACGACATGGAATGCGTCCGTCAAATATACCTTTGATGACAGTCCTGCAGGTGCTGTTGATGCAGAATTAGGGGTACGGAATATGTTCCGTCAATCCCCGCCTCTTAATGCGTCCGGTGATTATCTTGCAAACCTCTACTTACCTTTTTCACGTTACTTTTACGCCAGCGCAGAGGTACGTTTTTGATGCGCTACTTTTTTCTTTTATTATTTTTCACAGGATGAACACATGAATATCGCGAAAGGCGCGTTGCTTTGCTGCCTGTTAGTGTCAGCGGGACTGACTCTGCCGGCTGCTGCAACAAGCGGACAATCTGAGAGTATCACCGTGACGGAAGGCACCGCCATGGCTGCCAGTGTGTCTCCTGACGGGCAAACTATCGTGATGGATTTACAGGGCAGTTTATGGACTTTACCGGTTAGCGGCGGTGATGCTACGCGTATTACCGGTGAATATCAGGATGCGAGGCAACCGGTGTGGATGCCTGACAATCAGACCATTGTATTTTTCTCTTTTAAAGATGGCGGTTATGATCTCTGGTCGGTAGACAGTAGCGGTGAAAATATGACCGCCCTGACTTGGGGGCCTTATGATGACAGGGAGCCCGCTGTGTCGTCTGACGGGAAGTTTGTGGCTTTTGCTTCAGACCGCAAAAACAGCTTTAACAGTTACGACATATACAAGCTGGAGCTTGCTTCCGGTGTCATCACCCAACTGACTGACGATAAGTACGAGAACCGGATGCCAGTGTGGAAATCGACCGGCGATGCGCTGACTTACACAACAATGCGGGAAGGACGCCATTTACTGGTCACCATAGATGCCAAAGGCAACGAAACCATCGAACAGGAAGCGGAACATGCGCTCACTCCTATGCTCTGGGATAGGGGCGAGCTGGTTTATGCCGCTGCAAGTGGCGACAATCAAACCGTGATGAAAAGAGGAAGCAGGGTAATTGCGTCCGGTGAAGAAGTATTTGAGTTCAAAGCCAGTCTTTCAGCTTCCGGTAAGGTAACTTACGTTGCCGGCGGTAAGATTAAAACATTGGCCGCTGACGGTGCTGCTTCTGACATTCCGTTTACTGCAAAACTGACCATTTTCACACCGGAATATGCCAAAGCAGAAAGAGATTTTACATCAGACAAGCCGCGCCCTGTTTTAGGGATCATGCGGCCGTCTTTATCTCCGGACGGTAAATACGTCGCTTTCATCGCTGTGGGAGACCTGTATCTCATGAAGATTGGTGAAAAGCCCGTAAACCTTACCCAAGACCACTATATGGAAGCGGATCCTGCCTGGTCTCCTGACGGCAAGTCACTGGTTTATTCTTCGGATCGCGGTGGCGATAAAATGCAGTTGTGGGTACATGACATTGCTACTAATAAATCTGAGCAGCTAACTGAACTGGATACTCAACCTCTCGGACCGGCATGGTCACCGGACGGGAGTAAAATTGCCTATCTGAGCGTAGATAAAATGTGGGGCGAAGCCAGTCTTGGCATGTACGATCTCGACGCAAAATCCGCTTTTCAGATGAGCCAGACGCTTAAGCAGCCGGGAAAACCGTCATGGTCCGCTGACAGCAGCCGGATCATGGTCGCTCTGCCTGATCAGTTTTCTGCAAGCTTCCGTGAAGGGACTAACCAGGCCTATATATTTCCGGTAAACGGTGAAAAGCCATACTGGAGTACGCCGGTGGAGAATTTGTCAGTGGATACCAGAGGGGGAGGCGGGCCAGTATGGTCGCCGGACGGAACAAAAATGGCGGGTATCTACGGCGGTGAACTGAATGTGTGGCCTGTTGACGATAAAGGCGAACCTCTGGGCCCGCCAAGAAGTTATACATCGGAAATTGCGCACAATCCCACCTGGTCGGGTGACTCAGCAACTATCCTCTACCAGTCAGATGATAAGTTAAAAATGGTAAATCTTTTCACCGGTAACATTGAGACGATACCCTTCGACATGACGTACGTGCTGGCAAAGCCGGCAAGCAAAAAAGTTATACAAGTCTCTTATGTGTTTGACGGCGAATCGGATATTTTGCAAAAAGACAGGGACATCTTTATCAGCGGCAATACGATCACAGATATTGTCCCCCGCAACAGTAAATCCACATCCGGCTATGAAATTATTGACGGAACAGGCAAATATGCCATGCCCGGTTTGATTGAAAGTCATGTGCATCCGCAGAAAGACTTCGGACAGGGGGCGCACAGAGGCTGGCTGGCTTATGGGATTACAACTCTCAGGGACCCGGGTAACCAGCCTTATCATGGTGTGGAAGATCGTGAGGCCAGTGAAGCCGGTGTGAGAGTAGGCCCGAGAATTTATACCACCGGCCATTTGATGGAATGGCAACGGGTTTACTACAAAATGGGTGTTGCGATTGCCGGGCCGGCGCATCTGGAAAAAGAACTGCAGCGGGCAAAAGCATTAAAGTACGATCTGCTTAAAAGTTACGTCAGACTACCCGATGCCCAGCAAAAACGGGTAACGGATTTTGCCCATGATGAGATGGGCGTGGGAGTGACCACCCATGAGATCTATCCTGCTGCGAAAAGTGGCGTTGACCGCCTTGAACATCTCGGCGCAACAAGCCGCCGCGGGTACAGCCCCAAGCAAATAGGTGGCAGGGCTTATGACGATGCATTGCAACTGATGAATAAGGTAGTTACACCTACCATGTTCGGGTCATTAAATATGCTGATTGCACAGCATCCTGAACTGAAAAAGGATAAAAGGTTGTCGCTTTATCCTTTGTGGACGCAAAAAGGTGTAGAAAACCCGATGGTGTTTCCTGCCAGCTATCTTGCCAGCCTGAAAGAGCAGGCGAAAACCTTAAAAACACTCTATGACCGGGGTGCAATCATCACAGCGGGTACAGATTTGGTACTGGCGATGAATCTGCACGGCGAGCTGGGTTTTTATGTGAATGAAGCGGGTTTCACTCCTTATGAAGCACTGAAATCTGCAACCTCGGTACCGGCTGACGTACTGGGGCTCAATGCCGGCAGGATCAAGGCGGGCAGTCTGGCTGATATCATTCTGCTCGACGCTGATCCGCTTGCAGATGTTTACAATGCATCAAAGGTGAACACGGTTATCACCAATGGCCGCGTATATACGCAGGAACAGTTGCTGGATATGACTTATCACGGAGAATAGCCGTGTTTAACCGGTGATGCCGTCCGGCATCACCGGTTTTCTTTGCTGTTTTGGTAAGTTTTAAGGTTCCGCATAAGTCAGGTTTTCCGTTATAGCAGGAGACATCACTTTTACGGACTACAAAGATGCAAACCTTCATTGCTTCACACCGCCCGGCCTCTCCAAAATTTAACGCTTTCAAAACGCTTGTATACTCAATTTGCCTGTGTTTAGCCGTACTTACTCCTGTCACGGCACGTGCTGAAAATCTGACCCTCATCAGAAATGTTAATGTGTGGGACGGCACCAGTGATTCCCTTAAGCAAGACTACAGTGTGCTGATTACCGGTAATCTAATCACTGCCGTCGAAAAAGAAATCGACACACCAGAGGATGCGGTCATTATCGATGGCAAAGGCAAGACGCTGATCCCCGGCTTGTCTGATGCGCATACCCATTTTGCCCAGACGTCGCCGTCAATTACCGGGATGCGCAACGACGAGAACTGGATGTACGTGGGGATCAAATCTGCACTGACGGCTAAACATTTTCTTATGCTGGGCTTCACCACTGTCAGAGATCTCGGCGGTCCCTCTTTTGGAGTAAAGCAGGCTATTGATGAAGGACTTATTCCCGGTCCGCGTATTTATCCTTCCGGTGCGTTTATATCGCAAACATCCGGCCATGGCGATTTCCGCAATTACAATGAACCTAACCGTGTCATCGCCGGTGGTCCTGTGATGCCAATGGACCAGCAGGACTGGTTCTATCTGGTGGACGGTAAGGCGGAGGTTCGCAAAGCTGCGAGAGAAAATCTGAGAAAAGGTGCGACTCAGCTTAAAGTGATGGCTGGTGGCGGCATCGCCTCTGATTATGATCCTATTCATTCGGTGCAATTTGCGCCGGAAGAAATAAAAGCAGCAGTGGAAGCTGCCAAAGACTGGGACACATATGTTGCTGTGCATGCGTATACCGAAAAAAGCATCATCCGTGCATTGGAAGCCGGAGTGAAAAGTATCGATCACGGTCAGCTTATTTCAGAAGAAGCGATGAAACTGGTCAAAGAGAAAGATGCCTGGCTGGTGCCGCAAAGCCACTGGGGTTTAAGGCCTGCTCCGGATTTAAGCAAAAAATTATCTGACCGGGAAAAGAAATCGCTCATGGTCAGAGAGGGCATAAACAGAGAAATGACGTTGGCAAAGAAATATAAGGTCAATCTGGCTTATGGCACCGATGTTTTCGGATCTTTAGGAAATGAGAAAAGGGCGCTGAATGAGTTTACGTCACGGGTGAAATGGTTCACGCCACTGGAAGTGCTTAAACAGGCCACGTCGGAGAATGCCCGTCTGTTTGCCATGTCCGGTAAATTAAATCCTTACACAGAAGGAAAACTGGGTGTCATTGAGCCCGGAGCGTACGCAGATATTCTGATTTACAGTGGCAACCCGTTAATTGATGAGCAGGTTGTTGTGAATTACAGCCAGAATCTTAAGTTCATTATGAAAGATGGTGAAATATTTAAGAACGTTCTGGACGACTAAGTGTTGCCGTTGAAATGTTAAAATTAAACTTTTTCGTAACAAATGGCGGCATTTCGTGAGTTTTAGTGTTTTTTGAAAGAAGTTAGTTCCGTTAATTCAAAGTGGTTCGTCTTAGTGAGTGAAGTGTGAATCCCGCAATATCACACACAGATAAGACAATAAAATCATTCAACGGGAACTAATCATGCAGATACAGGAACTCAGAGGTTTCAGAAAGCTGGCACTGTCAACAGCGATAATTTCAGCGATGAGCGTGCAGGCTTATGCCCAGGAAGCACCGGCCGGCGACGGGCAGGAGAAGATTGCTGAAGAGCAGCGGATAGAAAAAATAGCTGTTGTAGGTTCTAAAATCGGCAGTGAAAGAACGGAGGCAGCATTACCGGTTGCGGTTATAGGGCAGGAAGCCATCGAAGCACTTGGCTCTGTAGACGGTAACGAACTGATAAGAAGTATGCCTCAAATGGGGGATATTACCTGGAACGAGTCTTTTATCCCGGGAAGCAGTAACGCCGCCCGCGGCGACATGGGCTCGATGAACCTGAAAGGGATGGGGGCGTCAAATACCTTACTACTGGTGAACGGACGTCGTTCTGTTATTCACCCCACAACCGCTACGGTTGACGGCAGTGTGTCGACAACCACATTTAACTCCAACGCCATCCCCATGTATGGCCTGGATCGCATCGAAATCTTACTTGACGGTGCCGCAGCGATTTATGGTTCAGACGCCATCGCAGGGGTTGTGAACGTTGTTACGAAAGATAATTTGCAGGGCGGGGCCGTTAAACTGAAATATGGTCAGGCGCAGGGCTCTAATCGTTCTGATCTGGATTTAACCGGCTACTACGGCACAGATATCGACGACGGCAAAGGTAATTTCTCGTTGATGTTTAATGCCTTTCACAGAACAGCGCAGAAAGCTTCCGATATGTGGTTTACTGAAACCTCTGACCGGCGGGATTTCCTGCCGGGCACCGATCTCGCCGGCACTGCTGCGCTGGATGGGCGCAGTTCCTATACGCCATGGGGTAATTATCTGGCGCCCTATCAGATTTATCAAAATGGCGAAGCGATCACCACAGCTTCTGGTTATTTTCACTCAGAACTCGCCTCATCCTCTGACTGTCTGACAGAAGGCAGCACCAGTGAAACCTGTTATGCCTCCGGCACCGTTCCCACAGATTACCGTTCAGACAGTGCACGTGAAGACAGTTATGTGACCCCTCAGGTCACACGGATGAACCTGTTCTCAACCTTTAATTACTTTATCAACCCTGATCTTGAATTCTTCGGCGAAGCCGGGATCTATGCCGCGGAAAGTAAATACATGAGCGGACCGTCTGTGTTTTCAAGTTCCCAGGTGGTTTATATTCCTGCCAATGCGTATTACAACCCGCTTGGTGCGACCTATTTGGAAGACGGTACGCTAAATCCCAACCGTATTGCCGGCCTGGATAACGTGCCGGAAGAAGGTCTCGATTTACGCATTCTGGCTTACCGGTTCACCGACATCGGCAATATGGAAGTTAATGTGGAGAATCGTCAGTACCGCCTGCTTTCCGGTTTGAGAGGATGGTTTGGCAACAACTTCGAGTGGGAATCTGCCGTTCTTTATTCGCAGGGTAAAGCCCGGGATGAATCTGAAGTGATCAATGTAAATGATATGGTGACTGCTATTTCAGGTACAACAGCAGATGCCTACAACATTTTCTCCGGCGGTAATACTTCCCACGTGAACTACGGCCACAGCGGATTTAACAGCGAAGAAGTCATTAACTCATTTATCGATATCTCTGTACGGGAGAGCACCTCTCAACTGGCATCCTGGGATTTTAAAATCAATAACTCTGAACTGATGAGTTTACCAGCAGGTGATCTCGGATTTGCCGCCGGTATAGAAGTGCGTTACGAATCATTGAAAGATGACCGCGATCCTCTGGTTGATGGTACAGACCCTTATATTAACTGGTACACCGGCGAGTCCTTCAACAGTAATCTTGGGGGATCCAGCCCTACGCCGGATTCTTACGGAAGCCGTAATGTAAAATCGGCCTATGTTGAACTGGCGGTTCCCATTGTCGGGCCTGATTTTGGTATTCCGCTTATGCAAACCCTTGATATGCAGTTAGCCGGACGCTACGAGAGCTATAGCGACGTAGGCGATATTTCTACCCCTAAAATTGCGCTGGCCTGGGGCGTCGATGAAAACCTCACTCTGCGGGGTTCGTGGTCAGAAGGGTTTAAAGCACCGAACCTGGAAGTACTGAACGCTTCTGAAATGGCGAGATACAACACCCGTACTGACTACATTTACTGCGAAGCTGCGCTGAGACAAGGTGCCATCGAAAATTATTCTGCCTGTACTGACAGCTATGCGGTGACCTGGCATATGGCAGGTAACAGTGAACTGAAACCGGAAACATCAACAAACCAGTCATTTGGTTTCCAGTTAATTCCGCAGTTCCTGCCAGAAGACTGGGGGAACTTCCGTGTCACACTGGATTTCTGGGAAATTCAACTGGATGACCAAATCGGTGTCGCTCACTCTCAGGACGTATTGATTTACGATCTTTACTTACGCACCGTTGAAGGCACATCTGATCCGCGGATAATCCGTGCTGACCCGACGCTGGACGATGTAGCCCGCTTCGAGGGGACAGGGCTGGATCCTGTCGGCGAAGTGCTTTACATGAATACCAACTACTCCAACCTGAACTCATTGAAAGCTAAAGGGATGGACTTTACGTTTGACTGGCGAAGTGTGGCGACAGACTTTGGCCGGTTTAACCTGAACTTCAGTGCTTCCCAGCTGCGCAGCTTCCAGCAGGAACTGACACCGCAAATGCAAACAGCCAAAGCAGCACAGGAAGCGGGTTTGCTGGACCCTTTCATCTCAATTACATCCTCTGATGAAGTGGGTCAGGACGGCATGAAGCCTGAGTGGCGGGCAACCACACGTTTTAGCTGGAATTACGAAGATTTTGCATACCGTATTTCAGCCATTTACACCGACAGCGTGGTAGATGGCCGTTACGCCAACGGTGATGATTTCGTTGTACCATCAACAACGTTGTGGAATACGTCGTTCCAGTACGAACTGGATGAATCCACCTTTGGCGGATTTATCGTGGAAGCCGGTGTGAAAAACCTGTTTGATAAAAATCCGCCGTTAAACTCATCGGGCAATTATCTGGCTAACCTGTATTTGCCTTACAAACGTTACTTCTATGCCAGTATCGAAAAGCAGTTTTGATAACGCTGCCTCATAAGGTGTTATAACCTGAAAACCCTCAACCGGGGGATTCATTCCCCCGGTTTATTCCTGTCGCGTAAAAGTTACACAATTTCCACTATCCATCATTAATGCAGTCGTCGTCTTAATACCTGATACTTTTCTTAAATGTTTTTTAACACATTGTAACTACTAGCTTTAATGACTTGCCCAGATAGGGCAGTCCGCTATTTCCAGGTTTGGCATTTACCGTGCATCTGTTAGGTATGCACTGCGTAAGCAGCGTACTTTATGTTCAGTCAGCGGAGGTTATTATGACGATCAATCAGTTACCAGCTACAGCACTCGAAGAGCTCGAAGCCAGAAGACGGGCTGAAGAGCGGGGCGTGAGTGAGACGTCATCAGTTGTCTCTCCGGCTGAGCGGGCTGAAGAGGTCCGCGACAGTGAGCGCGAGGCGGATGAACGTCAGCAGGAAATACGCCGCGAAGAGCGACTGGAACAGGAGTATCGTCAGGAAGCGCTGCAGGAAGAGCGTCAGCGTGAAGCATACAGGCGCGAGGAGCGTACGGCAGTGATTGAAGAACGCCAGCTCCGGCGGGAAGAGGACAGGGAAGCGTTGTTGCGTGAAATAGAAGCACGTCGTGAAGAAAGACGGCAGGAAGCATTACTCCAGGAAGAACGCCTGGCCTCATTGCAGGAAGAACAGGTTCAACTCAGAGAGCAACGTTTACAGCTGCAGCAACAGTCGCAGACCCAGCAGCAGGATGCATCAGAGCAAGCTGATATTGAGAGTTCGCAGGCGGATGAGCCGGCATCACAGGAAGAAATTAACGAAACGATTCAGTTGCTCCGGGCTGAGGTGGCCGTGCTGCGTCAGTTGCAGAACATCCGCGACAATGAGCAGGTTTCGCAAGACTTACAGGAAGCTTCACAGGCGCTTGAACAGCAAACCGGCAGAGCGGCTAACCAGCTTCAGACTGGAGCCAACCGGCTGGGAAATTTCATTGATTCGGTGAGCTGATTAATTTAAGCGGGCATCAGGGATACCGCAGGAAGTGAATACATTCTGCGATATCCAAATTGTCAGGCCCCGGCAATTTAATTAAGACTTACGCATCCGCTTGCTTTGTGCAGCGCGTTTTTCGTTACGCTTTTCTTTTCTGTCGTGCTTATCAGGGGTCGCTGAGCCATCTTTGAAGCGTTGTTTCCGGGCTGCTTTCTTCGCCGCTTTTTTCGCTTCGGCTTCTGCGATTTCTATCTTCTCTTTTTCCAGCATAGCGGGCGTTTCGAGTGTGATCCGGCCCAGTTTTCCGGCTTGTAATTCGGTGAGGAGTATCTCGCAGATCTTATGCAGGTTCACACGGCCACCTGTCATGATTGCACCACGCTTGCGGGCGGCATCTTCGAGAAATTCAATCTCTGTATCCGCTATTTCATCCAGCTTAAAGCGGTCTTTCAGTACGTCCGGATAAGCTTTGATCAGATAGTCGGCGGCATAAAAGCCCACGTCATCAAACTCCATTGCGGTGTTCTTAACTGCGCCGGATGCAGCCAGCCGGTAAATGGAATTCGGGTTTTCCTGCTTAGGCCACAGTACTCCCGGGGTATCGAACAGAATAATGCCGCTGCCCAGATTGATCCGTTGCTGGGTTTTGGTTACCGCCGGTTCATTACCGGTTTTAGCAATCACTCTGTCAGCCAGAATATTTATCAGCGTCGATTTACCCACATTAGGGATACCGGTGATCATGGCGTGAATGGCTTTACCGGGGCCGGCTTTCTGAGGAAACATGTCTTTCAGCATACTCAGAATGTGCTTAGTGTTTCCCGGCTCTCCCGTGTTGGTGGTGATGGTGCGCACGCCCCGTTCACTTTCAAGGTAAGCCTGCCATTCCGCCGTCAGTTCAGGATCGGCCAGATCGAACTTATTGAGGATTTTCAGGCAGGGCTTATCGCCACGAATTTTAGCGATTTCGGGATTTTCGCTGGAGTAGGGGATGCGGGCATCCAGTACTTCAATCAGCACATCAACCTGAGATAAGGTTTCTTTTATTTCTTTCAGGGCCTTGTGCATGTGCCCCGGGAACCAGTGTAACGCCACGATATTCTTTCATTCAGCCGGATTTGGCCGTAGTTTACTTCATTTCTGTACGAAATGCGGCGTTATTCGCAGGGCATCAGAAGGGGCGGGACGGGAACAGCCCGTGAATGGTCAGATAAATGATTGCTCGCGGTAAGTCCCTGTGGTCTGTACCACGAACAATGAATGCACAAAGCGGTGCGGATCAGAAATACGCTTTCTTTACCGAGTCATGAATGACAATAAGTGCAGCCTGTATATCGTCTATCAGTTGATGCAGCGCTTCCTGTTTCACATCTCTGGTTTCAAGCTCCATGAGCATGGCAGATATTTCTTTTACCTTGCTGCTGATGTCCTGCGGTTCAGGTAGTTCCGACAGACATTTTTCCACCTGGCCCAGAGAATGGTTAATGCTACGGGGAAAGGACTTCCGCTTTAACAGGAATTCCAGAATATCAGCCCGCTGAACCCGTAAGCGCATTTCCTGCCGGTATACCTGATAGGCCGATAAAGACTTCAGTACACCCATCCACTGAATGTTTTCAAACGCAGAGTGTTCTTCTGACACATCAGGGAGCAATGACGCTGACCGTACATCGATGATCCGTGTGGTCATATCACAACGTTCAAGATGCCTGCCAAGTCGCAGGAAGGCATAAGCCTGATCGCGGTTCATGGTGCCGCCGACAAGACCGGTGATTGCCTGGTTACCTTTTATTATTTTGTTTAAACAGGTGAAACGGTGACGACGGGTCAGCACGCTCTGGCTGTCAGCCTTCGCCTGCAAATGCACGTTATTGATTTCTTCCCAGGCTTCAGACGGGATGATTTCCCGTACAATGCGGGCATTTTCCCGTGCTTCTGCCAGCGAATTAATGATAGACCCGGGATTACTGGTGTCGGTTACCATAAAACGGATAACACTTTTTTCATCAGCCGTTTCATAGTTTGCATAGAAACTCTCGCGGATGGAAAGCATATCCACAATCGGCTCCCAGCCCAGGGTGACACTACGGGGTAAATCCAGTAACAGGTGAGTATTTACCTGAATCAGGCGCGCAGTATTCTCAGCCCGTTCAAGATAACGGGCCATCCAGTAAAGATGATTGGCAACACGTGACAGCATCTTATTCGTCCTCCATGTCAACAATCCAGGTATCTTTACTTCCTCCGCCCTGGGAGGAGTTCACCACAGTAGAGCCTTTTCGCATTGCTACCCGGGTCAAACCGCCTGTGGTAACAGAAATATCACTGCCGGATAAAATAAACGGACGCAAATCAAGGTGCCTTGCTTCGGCTTTATTATCGATTAAAGTGGGCGCTGTAGACAGCAACAGCATAGGTTGTGCAACATAATTGCGGGGGTCGCGGCGAATGAGCCTGACAAACTTTTCCCGTTCCGCTTTGGTTGCATGGGGCCCGATTAACATGCCATAACCGCCGGATTCGTTTGCGGGCTTAACCACCATCTCATCAATATGTTCGATGACGTAGTCACGCTCATCTTTGTTAATGCATTTGTAAGTAGGCACGTTTGGCAGCAGGGGTTCTTCATCCAGATAAAAGCGGATGATGTCAGGCACAAAAGCATAAACCACTTTGTCGTCTGCCACACCGGCGCCGGGCGCATTCGCCAGCCCCACATTGCCAGCCTTCCAGGCGCGCATCAGCCCCGGCACACCAAGCATGGAGTCTTCACGGAATACTTCAGGGTCGAGAAACGCATCGTCGATACGGCGGTAAATGACATCTACCCTGGCCAGCCCTTCTACTGTGCGCATATAAACGATATCGTCATCGCCCACTACAAGATCGCTGCCCACCACCAGTTCTGCACCCATTTGCTGGGCCAGATAGGCGTGCTCAAAATACGCAGAATTATAGATACCGGGGGTGAGTACAACGATTTCCGGTTGCTTCGTCTTTCGGGGAGAAAGCTGGCACAGCATGTCGTAAAGTTCTGACGGATAATCGTCTACCGGCAGGATGTTGTACTTTTCAAACATGTCAGGAAAAACCCGTTTCATAACATGACGGTTTTCCAGCATATAAGAGACGCCGGAAGGGACCCGCAGGTTATCTTCCAGCACGTAAACGGTGCCGTGCTGATCGCGGACTAAATCTGAGCCGCAAATATGTGCCCACACGCCGTGTTTAGGTTTAACGCCAAGGCATTCCGGAAGGAAGTTCTTTGACTGGGTAAGAATGTCTTCGGGAACGATACCGGCATCAAGAATTTTCTGCTCGTTATACAAATCGTCGATAAACATATTCAGCGCTTTTACCCGCTGCTTCAGGCCAAGCTCAATTTGTGACCATTCTTTTTTATCGATAATGCGGGGAATAATATCGAATGGCCAGGCCCGGTCGATGGAGCCTTCTTCCTCGGTATAAACGGTAAAGGTGATCCCCATCACGTGGATTGCCGTGCTGGCGGCCACCTTATATTCCTCGATATCTTTGTCGGATAAGTCTCTTAAATAAGAGCACAATGATTTTGCTGCCTCTCTTGGCTTATTACGGCCTTGAATCAGCTCGTCATAAAACGGGCCGGTAGCATAATTTCCCCATCTGATTGCCATGGCCTGATCCTTCATTTTTTTGTGTTTTATTTATACTCATCTAATCGTGTTTCTGACCAAAAATCAATCGCTAATATGTCAATTTAGTGACAAGATTTTGATTGCGTATCTTGCGCCGGGCATGCATGCTTAGCCCCATGCTATATTGTGTTTTATCACTTTTTAGAAAGGTGAATTGTGACTTATTGTCTTGCTATAAAAGTAAACAAAGGACTTGTGTTTGCTTCTGATTCCCGCACCAATGCGGGTGTGGACTACATTGCGACGTACAGCAAAATGTGGCGTTTTTGCTGGCCCGGCGAACGTTCTATTGTGTTACTGACGTCCGGAAGTCTGGCAACGTCTCAGGCGGTGGTGAATGCCATCAAGCGTGATCTGGAAAATCCGGAATCGAAATTTAATCTTCGCGCCGGAAAACATCTTCATGAACTGGCAGACTACGTTGGCAAGCTGAGTCAGGCAGAGCAAAAGCAACATGCCGAAGCCATGGAAAGATCAGGCAGCAGTAATGAGTCTAATTTTATCATTGGCGGTCAAATCGCCGGTCAGCCTCACGAAATTTTTCTGATTTACCCGCAGGGGAATTACATTTCTGCGTCAGACGATACGCCGTACCTGCAAATAGGTGAGAACAAGTATGGCAAGCCCATTCTGGACCGAATTTTATCCGGTGCCACGTCGCTTGAGGATGCTGCCCGCTGTGCCATCGTATCGCTGGATTCCACCATCCGCAGTAATATTTCGGTAGGGCCGCCGGTGGAGCTGGCTATGCTGACAGCAAATCAGGTGGAAGCGCCGTATCATCAAACGTTTACCCTGAACAGCCCCATGTATAAATCCATGCAAAAGCAATGGACTCAGGGGCTGAAGCGCACGTTCAACCGCTTACCCCGTTTTGAATGGGAAAAGAAAGCGGAAACAGGGTCTGCGCAAAAGTAATCTTAAAGCCGCTGATGCAATAAGTCGTGTATGAACGACAACTTCTCAAGCGCCGGGTAGGATATGACAAACGGATACGCGTCATCCTGCCCCATGCTGCGGTTCAGGGCATTTAACACTGTGGTCAGCCTGCACCAGTCTTCAAATATTCGCTGGAAATCCGTTTCACTCGCACGCCGGTAGGTTTCTGCCAGCGGGTTACCCAGGCGGTTCTGCAAAATATTGATGCTGTATTCGGTAGCAGTTTCCAGCGTATCCACAATGTGCAGATAGTGCGCCCAGCTCTCAGCCCAGTCTTCCCAGGGATGCATGCTGGCATAGGCGCTTATCCATGACGACTGCCAGTCCTGAACCGGCCCGTTGGCGTAATAGATCTGCATTGATTTGGTGTAATCCTGTCGTTCATCGCCGAACAGGCTTCTGAATTTTTCCAGATGAGGGGAGTTCTGGATCAGTGTATCCCAATAATAATGCCCGGACTCATGACGGAAATGACCGATAAGTGTCCGGTAGCGCTCATTCATCTGTTCACGCATTTTAAGACGTGAAGCGTCTTCAGCCTCTTTCAGGTTTAAGGTGATAACGCCGTTACAATGCCCGGTGATGACCGTTGATTTTACTGTGAGCTCTTCGCCATATTCGTCTTCCTCCGTTTCATCCTCAAGAAAGCGGAAGCGAAGTTCGTTTGCGTTTTCCACACCGTGTTTCCAAACGTCCAGCCCCAGTTTACTTAAGGTGTAAATTAACTGGCGCTTGGCCTGCTCCATACGGAACCATAATGACAGGTTGTCCGGCTTGGAGAGATCCGGAATGGTCTCAGTTAACCGGCAGGACTCGCACAGCGAATGGTCCTCTTCTGCGGGAATCAGCCAGTTACATACCTGATACTCACTGAAGTTGGTACAGGGACGGTACGCTTTACCGTTAAGACAACTTATCCAGTGACCGTTGTCATCAATTTCACAGGCAGATAACGTCATTTCCTGACTGATGAAGCCCACCGGCCGCTGGCAGGACAAACAAGTTGAGTTGGCGAAATACAGAGTGTTGCCACATTCGCACTGGTAGTTCTTCACGGTTAAACCTGACTAAACGAGCTGTATAAAATGTATAGCATGTTTACGCGAATAAAGATTGCGCGGCTATGAAATAAATCCTGTTTGAGACAGATTAAATGTAAACGTAGATCAACGGGTCTTCAGGGGCCATGAACTGACGGTTATGACTGTGCACGACGGCTTTACATTTTTCACCGTTCATCACACAGCACACACCGTTAAGCGGCAGGCTCTGTTGCTTGAGCCACTGCGGTTGAAAAGACATCAGCGGTTGTCCGGCTTTGACTTTCTCACCGGCTTTTACCAGACGCATGCAACGCTCGCCCATCAGAGAGTGTCCTGCCGGCAGGAGGTTAATGTGCAGTCTGAGGCCGTGACGGGTTTTAATGATAACCGCATAGCCGGTTTCGGGAATACTTTCTATCAGGCAGTCTGCCGGTGCGTACAAAGTATGCCCGGCGTAGGTAAATGCCAGTGCCGGGCCCCACATACCGGCAGCATAAAGCGGTGCATTAATTGACGCTAACTCTGTACGGGTGCCGTTAAGCGGCGCACGCAAAATAATTTCGCGGTTGAACGAGGCCGGTTTTTCTGAAGTAAAATTCATGCAGGGAAGCCGCTATTGTCCGACGATGGTGTAGCCATCCTCCTGCAATGCAGTAATGGCGTCATTCAGTTTGTCCGCTTTGACCAGAAAAAAATCTGTGTCGAATGTAGAGACAATAAACATACTGACTTTGGCTTTTGCCAGCACTGTCCCCAGGTTCGCCATGATCCCTACCATAGACAATTCAAGGGGGCCTAACAATTCAAGCGCCCGCCAGCCTTTATCAGATTCCAGTGACACAAGATTAACAGAGGAAGGTACGACAACCGACAAGGTATCTTCCGTCTTGCCAATGAAAAATAAATCACTGTTCAATACCGGAGCCGGAATGGCGGAGTTAGGATCGAAGGCATGGATAGTAAATTCACCGTCAATGACGGCTAACGTCTGCTTTTTCATTATCTGATGTCGTCCGGAACATGTCATATTATTAAATCATCATACTTGAATAACTTCTACGTGTTATCCACTTTATCTGTGGATAAGTTTGTTGAGTAGTATGTGTGTGAAATGTAACTCCATGAAATTGTTTAATAAAAAATACTGGTTAAACAATGGTCAGTGGATAACTATTGCCATAGTTCAAGCATTTTCCACAAGCTGTGTCTACCTTTGTGTGAAAAAAATATTGGAAAAAACTGGGTTTTCTTTAAGCTGTGTGTATTGACACTTCATATTTAGTCTGGAGCAAATCATGAGCGACTCAGCAGGTGACTGGCGGGATTTAACAGTAGCAGATGCAGTGGAAACCAGCACCTTTTATGAAAAGGTACTGGGATGGCAAAAAGAACCTCTGGACATGGGCGGCTACAATGACTTTGTTATGAAAGATGCAGACGGACAGGTAAAAGGTGGCATTTGTCACCGGAGAGGCCCGAATCAGGATGTGCCTGCAGGTTGGATCCCGTATTTTACCACCGGTGAGTTTGATGAAGCCTTATCGCAGGTTACGGCATGTGGCGGGGAGCAACTGACTGCCGTGAGAACACACGGTACGGCAAGGTTTGTGTATATTAAAGATCCCTCCGGCGCCTGTTTTGCACTTTACAGCGATGGCAGCGGGTCGTAATTCAGCAAAGGATTTTGCGGTCATGACATGACCGCCATCAACTGCTAAAGTACTCACAAATAAAAAGAAGTGAAGGGATAACACGTTGACTGCGCCACTGAATATTTACGCTGGCCCGGGCGCACTGGCCACATTAAAAGAGCACGGTTTCTATCCGCTGCTGTTCAATTACTTCCTCGGCGCGTCCGGCGGACCCAAATGGTTCGTGCTGGCGGGTCTGGATCGGGTGCTGTTTCCGGAATGGTTCGATGAACGGGGAGGGCAGGTGCAGGTGATTGGCTCATCTGCCGGGGCATTCAGAGCCGCATGTGCCGTTCAGAGAGACCCATTGGCGGCCATCAACCGGCTGGCACACCATTATTCACACACTGTGTATTCTGCCAAACCGTCAGCAAATGAAATTACCGTAAAAGCCCGTGAACTTATCAGCCATGTGCTGGGTGAAGAGGGTATTGACGATATTCTGCTGAACCATCGTTTTAAGGCGCATATTTTCGCCGTACGTTGCCACCGTGCTATGGCATCGCGGGGGCGCATTACCCAGTTCCATGGCCTTGCCATGAGTGCAGCTGCCAATGCTGTTTCAAGACGTGGTCTTAACCGCTTTTATACCCGCCATATTTTTTCGGCACCGGACAGCGATTTTACTATTCACGATCCGTACAACCTGAACACTGAACGGACAGAACTGAGTATTGTGAATACCCGGGATGCGTTACTGGCATCCGGTTCTATTCCTCTGGTACTGGAAGGGGTAGAGAAAATCGTTGATGCACCTGAAGGGGTGTACAGGGACGGCGGTATCACCGACTATCATTTTGACTTGTCTTTCGGTCCCCGTGAAGGGCTGGTGCTTTATCCGCATTTTTATGACAAGCCTGTTCCGGGCTGGTTTGATAAAGGCCTGAAAAGACGGGTACCACACCGCAGCAGTTACGATAACGTGGTGATGCTTGTACCGTCGGCAGAATTTGTTTCATCTTTACCTTACGGCAAAATCCCTGACAGAAAAGATTTCGATGCCCTTGATCCCCAAACCCGCATAAAATACTGGCAAACCGTGCTTAGAGAGACCGACAGGCTGGGCGAGTATTTTATGGATATTACTGCCAGCGGAAAAATCATGGATGAAATTAAGCCACTGCCTTTTCCAATGCTGAGCGACTAACAAAAGTTAACACAGAAAGCCCGTTTTTCATTTACAGGAGCGGGCTGCTCTTCTCTCTTTGGTTCTTCATCTTCCTGCTCCCGGCTGGCAGATCTTTTCATGACTTAGCACGGCTTCAGCAAGATATGCCAAAAAGCTCCGGCGCAGTCAAAAACACCTGTCGACCATAATTTATCTATGGCAGTCTTGCCTGAAACAACGAATGAAATGATTGAAGTGTCTCTGCTGCAATCATTTTCTGAGCATGAGAACGATAAAAATGACAACAATGCAAACTTCTGCGGCGAACCATGCAAAACGTATCGCGTCTATTGATATCCTCCGGGGGCTGGTGATGCTCTTTATGCTGGTGGACCATGTTCGCGAACGGTATTTCTATCATCAGCAGGTTGGTGATCCCATGGACGTGGACATTACCAGCCCGCAATTATTTTTCACCCGGATGAGTGCCCATTTCTGTGCACCGGTATTTGTATTTCTGACCGGGTTGTCTGCGTGGTTATACTCCCACCCTGCGAACAAGCCTGCACGCTCTGCAACACCGTTCTTATTTAAACGGGGTTTGTTCATTATTTTCATTGAGATTGCAGTGATCAACTGGCTGTGGATGGGCACCTACGACACATTGTGGTTGCAGGTAATGTGGGCAATTGGCGTGAGTATGGTTGTACTTTCTGTGCTGTGTCATTTACCGGCAAAACTGATTCTGGCACTGGGGCTGTTGATTGTATGTGGTCATAACTTGTTATCACCAATCAGCTTTGCGCCGGGGGAAACCGGCTACACCCTGTGGGCTATTTTACATGACCGCGGCTTTATATTTACCTCCGAAACCCTCCGTATTAAAGCGTCTTATCCTGTGCTGCCGTGGATAGGTGTGATACTACTGGGTTACAGCATGGGGCCGGTATTTTCGCGCAATGTTGCCTCGCCGCAGCGTAAAAGAGTATTGCTGGGTCTGGCTTTATCCATGTGGGGAGTACTACTGGTCCTGAGGGGCTTCAATATTTACGGAGAAGACATGCCATGGGAAACACAGGCAACAGCCATTCAGACCGCGATGGATTTCATTAATTTTACCAAATATCCGCCATCTCTGGATTTCGTGTTACTCACCCTGGGCGGGGCATTTTTAGTGCTGTTTGCTTTGGATACAGTGAACAATAAATTCACACAAATCATTGAGTCATTTGGCTCAGCACCCATGTTTTTCTATATCGTGCATCTATTTGTGCTGCTGGTCAGTTACAACCTTGTACTTGATCTCGCCGGACCGAACTACGATGACTTGTTTGCCTTCGATTATATCTGGCAGGTATGGCTGGTTGCGGCGTTGATGGCAGTGGGGTTGTATTTCCCCACAAAAGCATTTTCTCGCTTTAAACACAACAGTACGAACCCGCTGGTTAAATATTTCTGATGTAGTAAGCGCCTTATTTCCCCTGCGTTTTTGCGCAGGGGAATTACACAAAACCAATGTTCTCTTTCCTGCCTCAAAAGCTGAAACAGTATTCATCTGAGTGAAAAATCAGTTGTCAGCGCCGGTCCTTCCGTTAGTATAAATTTAATGCTGAATTAAGCTGCAAGATGCCACAAAGCAAAGTATCAGATAGCTGAAATTGCTTATGTTCAGCTACAACCGGCACTCCCACACCTATAAAGATAAGGAACAGATCATGACGTTGAAAACGGTTGCAGGTATTGCCTGCTTTGTCGGGCTGTCATTCACCTCTGCAGTAACCGCTGCCAGTTTCACCATAACCAGTGAAGACATGGCAGCCGGGGAACCCATGTCCAAAGAGCAGGAATTCAAAGGTTTCGGTTGTGACGGAGATAATTTGTCACCTCAGCTTTCGTGGCAGGGCGCACCGGAGGGAACAAACTTCTTCGCACTCTTTGTATACGATCCGGATGCACCTACCGGAAGTGGCTGGTGGCACTGGCAGGTAGTCAACATTCCGGCCAGTACCAGTGAATTACCCACCGGCGCGGGCAGTGCCGGCAGTATGGTATTACCGGAAGGCAGTATGCAGATAGTGAATGATTTCGGTTATGCCGGTTTTGGCGGCGCGTGTCCGCCTGAAGGTCATAAAGCGCACCGCTATCAGTTCACGGTATTCGCATTGCCGGAAAAATTGTCCCTGCCGGACAATCCATCAGGCGCACTGACAGGTTACATGGTGAACATGAATGCATTAGGGAAAGCCACTCTGGAAGTGACTTATCAGCGCTGAATGAAGAAATTATCAGCGCCGGAATGAGCAGGAAGGGAAAGCGGGTGTTAAAACCCGCCTTCACAGAAGTAAGCAATATATAAGAAGTCATCCAGGCCGTAGTGTGAGCCTTCACGGCCATAGCCTGATGCTTTGATGCCGCCAAAAGGTGCCTGTTCGCTGGCAACCGCACCTTCGTTTACGCCAATCACACCCGCCTGCAGAGCACCTTTTAACCGGTGAATCCGGTAGTGGTCACGGGTGTAGAAATATGCCGCCAGGCCATATTCGGTATTGTTAGCTTCTTCAATGGCTTCGCTTTCTGACTGAAAGCGGAACAGGGGAAGCACCGGACCGAATGTTTCTTCAGTGAACAGGCGCATGGCATTGTTAGCATCGGCAATGACGGTGGGTTCGACGAACAGGGTGTCGTCAGGCGCTTTATTCCCGCACAGTACAACGCCGCCTTGTTCCACCGCGTCAGCAATATGGGCGTTAATTTTGTCTACAGCCTTTTGATTTATCATCGGGCCGATGCGGGTATCTTCGTCCAGAGGTGAACCCACTTTTAACGCCGCGACTTTGTCCGTCAGCCGGCTGGCAAATTCATCATAAATACTGTCTTCTACATAAATGCGGTTAGGACATACACAAGTCTGCCCGCCATTTCTGAGTTTAGCAGCCATTAAGCCTTCAACCGCCGCGTCTAAATCTGCATCAGCGAACACAATAAAGGGCGCATTGCCGCCTAATTCTAAAGACAGCTTTTTCAGCGTACTGGCACAGCGCTCCGCCAGATAGCGGCCTACCTGCGTTGAGCCTGTAAAGCTGAGCTTTTTCACTAACGGATCTTTAAGCCAGGCATCAACGGCAATGGCCGTTTGTTCACGACTGGCAGTGACCACATTCACCACACCCGGCGGGAAGCCTGCCATATCGATAAGTTTTGCCATCATCAGTGCCGTCAGCGGGGTATCTTCCGCCGGTTTAACCACTACCGTACAGCCGGCCGCCAGTGCCGGCGCAATTTTCCGGGCCAGCATGGCAAACGGGAAATTCCATGGTGTGATAACTGCAACAACGCCCACCGGCCGCTTTTCAACAGTCTGCATTTTGCCGCTGCCGGTTTCAGGTAAAATATCGCCCCGAAGCTGCATGATTTGCTGAGAAAACCATTTTACGTAAGAAGCGCCATAGGCTACTTCGCCTTTTGCTTCCGCCAGCGGCTTACCCTGTTCTGTGGTCATGGTAAGTGCAAGATCGTCAATATTTTCGTTGATGACAGCGTACCATTTCTCCAGCAGTGTGGCCCGTTCACGGTGACTGGTTTTACTCCAGCTCTGAAATGCTTTTTGTGCAGAGCGGGCAGCATGGGCGGCATCAATGGCGTCACTGTCGGGCGCACTGGCAATCCGTTCACTTGTGGCCGGATTGATAACCGGATACGTCATCCCGGAAATCGCATTCTGCCACTTTCCGTTAATGTAGTTTTGCGTGCTGAGTAGTGTCTGATCTTTCAGCGTCATTCCTGTTTCTGTCGTCACGTTGCTGTTAAACCCTTAAAGGTGAGAAAGAATGGTGTCACCCATGGACTGTGTGCTGGCATTGCCGCCCAGATCCGGAGTGGTAATGTCGCCTTTTAAAGCGGTCTCTATGGCTTTGATGATAGCATCGTGGGCCTCTGCACCGGAGCCTGAATCTTCAGTAAGGAACTTCAGCATCAATGCGCCAGACCAGATCATACCAATGGGATTGGCGATGTTTTTACCGTAAATATCCGGCGCCGAACCGTGTACCGGCTCGAACAGGGATGGGAATTTTCTTTCAGGGTTTAAATTCGCAGAAGGTGCCAGACCAATGGTGCCGGTACATGCAGGACCCAGGTCAGATAAAATATCACCAAACAGGTTGGAGGCAACCACCACATCAAACCGCTCCGGATTCATGACAAAACGGGCCGACAGAATATCGATGTGTTGTTTGTCCCACTGAATGTCGCTGTAGTCTTGACTGATGGCTTCGGCGCGGGAATCCCACCAGGGCATACTGATGGCCATACCGTTACTTTTCGTGGCCACTGTCAGTTTCTTCGCATCACGTTGACGCGCGGTTTCAAACGCATATCTTAAAACGCGGTCGGTACCGTGACGACTGAACACTGATTGCTGCAATACCACTTCACGCTCTGTGCCTTCATACATAATACCGCCAATGGATGAATACTCGCCTTCAGTATTCTCCCGTACAACCACAAAGTCGATGTCATCAGCACGGGGTGTCGACAGAGCACATTTGACCCCTTCGAAAGTACGTACCGGGCGCATGTTGATGTACTGATCGAATTCACGGCGGAAAGTCAGAATGGAGCCCCACAGTGAAATATGATCAGGCACAGACGCCGGCCAGCCAACGGCACCAAAATAAATGGCATCCATGTCTGACACTAACTCTTTCCAGTTTTCCGGCATCATACGGCCATATTCGGCGTAGTAGTCGCAATCACCCCATTTGAATTCCTGGAAGTTAAGAGGGATGCCGAATTTCTTTGCAGCCGCTTTAACAATTTTCAGCCCTTCAGGCATGACTTCTTTTCCGATGCCATCACCGGCAATTACTGCAATATTAAACGGTTTCATTAGCGGGCCATTTCCTTCTTAACCATATCTAAAGACAACACTTCATCGAGGGTTTTCTGTAACAGGTCAAAGAGTTCATCAAAATCTTCTTTGCTGTAACAGAGCGCCGGGGCAAAGCCGAGAATATTGTCGCCAAATGCACGGAAAATAAGTTTGTTCTTCCAGGCAATATTAGCAATGACCTCATGCAAGCCCAGTTCTGCCGGAAATTGACGTTTCGTGGATTTATCTGCTACCAGTTCTACAGCAGCCAGCAAGCCCTGATTTCGTACATCGCCCACAAGAGGATGGCTGAGTACCGATTGTAATTTGTCTTCGAAATACGGCGTTATGGCCTGCGCATGCTCCAGCAGGCCTTCTTCGTAAATGCTGATCACTTCCAGTGCCACAGCGGCACTGACCGGGTGGGCTGAATATGTCTGGCCGTGGCCGACTACCGCTGAACGGTGCGGGCCGTCGGCGATGCCTTTGAATATTTCATCTGACATCATCACGGCACCCATCGGCACGTAGCCTGATGTTAAACCCTTTGCCATGGTCATCATGTCGGGTTGGATATTTTCATGCTCACAGGCAAACATTTTTCCCGTGCGACCAAAACCGGTGATGACTTCATCGACCACAAATAAAATACCCAGTGACTTACACGCTTTGGCAATGGCGGTTAACCAGCCTTTCGGAGGCACGATTACGCCACCGGAACCCACAACCGGTTCACAGAAAAACGCAGCCACATTGTCTGCGCCCAGTGCTGCAACTTTATCTGTCAGTTCCTGTACGGACGCGTCGATGAGCGCCTGTTCGGTGTCGAAGTCGCTACGGTAAAAATAAGGGCAGGCAATATGATGGTGTGTTGGCAACGGCACATCGAAGTTAGCATGAAAAGCCGGCAAGCCGGTTACCCCTGCGCCCACAGACGAAGAACCGTGGTAGCCCCGTTTCAGCGCAATAATGTGTTTTTTCTGAGGTTTGCCAATAGCATTGTAGTAATAGGTAATGTAACGCAGCGCGGCATCTACAGCGTCAGAACCACCCAGAGAGAAATACACATGCTGTAATGAGTCCGGTGTAATGGATACCAGTTTTTCTGCCAGTTTGATTGCCGGCTCGCTGCCGAATCCGAAATAGCCTGTGGCATACGGAAGTAACGACATTTGTTTGCTGGCCACATCGACAATACGTTGTTCCCCGAAACCTACATTCACACACCATAAGCCTGCAAATGCATCCAGATAGGTTTCTCCCTCGCTGTCGGTCACCCGGGGGCCTTTGCCGGATTGTAAAATTTTGACACCTTTTTGCTGGTGACCACGGAAATCAGATACCGGATGGATCAGGTACTGGCTGTCCAGTTCTTTCAGGGCAGAGGTTTGCATGATGACATTCCATATTTGTATTTTTTAAGCGAAGTGTGTGCGCCGCTTAATGTTTATGATTCTTTAAGACATCTGCGTGATTTATCCGGCGAGAAAAAAGACGGAGGTAAAGAAACGCAGAGCAAATTCAGCTTGATAATAGTAGCGCTGCACCAGTTCGTTTATCTTTCGAACGATTTGAGATAAAGGTGTGGAAATATTGTTTTTGTCAGCTTCTCAGCAAAATATGCTGCGATTAATACGGCATGATGATTAAGCAAGAGTGATGCGACAGCAGCATTGTTTTAAGCCGTGGCACTGTACAAGTGACGTCACGGGAAACGGGCCATTTTCAGGCGTTCTGGCCGGTGGAAAAGTAAATGAGACGATGCGGCATACTCTGCTGATTGTACAAACAAAACAGACGCATCATCCCGTGGTAACATTTCATTTTGGTATTTTTATACCGTCACCACGTGGTGTAATAGATTCGACATAAAAATTACATAGCTGGAACCAACAATGAGTGCATTTAAACCTAAATATATTTCTTTCGACTGCTACGGCACCCTGATTTACTTTGAAATGGCGCCCATTGCGCAGCGACTGTTTGCAGACCGGATCACACCGGAGCAAATGCCTCAGTTCGTAAAAGACTTTTCAGCCTACCGTTTAGATGAAGTGCTCGGCGCGTGGAAGCCTTATTCTGAAGTGGTCCGCAATGCTGTTACCCGTTTATGTAAGAAATGGGGCATTGAGTATCGCGATGAAGACAGCGTAACAATTTACAAGGCTGTGCCAACGTGGGGACCACACCCTGATGTGGTTGAACCGTTAAAAAAGGTGGCTGCTGAGATCCCGCTGGTCATTTTATCCAACGCGGCAAACGAGCAAATCAATTCTAATGTGGCCAATCTTGAAGCGCCTTTTCACGCTGTGTATACCGCAGAACAAGCGCAGGCTTATAAGCCCCGCTTGCAAGCCTTCGAATACATGATTGATAACCTGGGCTGTAATCCGGAAGACATTCTTCATGTTTCATCCAGCTTCCGTTATGACCTGATGTCAGCGCATGATATCGGCATTAAAAATAAAGTATGGGTAAACCGTGGACATGAGCCGGCTAACCCGTTCTATGGCTACACCGAAATTAAAGACATCAGCGGACTACCCGGCGTAGTCGGACTGTAAAACATGAAAAATACGTCGTACTGGTTAGATACAGCCCCCACGCTTTCACTACCGGAAAGTCCGGCCAATGCCACAGTTGATACCGTGGTGATTGGCGGCGGCTTTACCGGCTTGTCCACTGCGCTGGCTTTAGCAAAACGGGGCGCAGCGGTGGCTCTGGTTGAAGCAGGCACTATCGGTTCGGAAGCATCCGGCCGCAATGGCGGGCAGTGTAATAACGGTACGGCGCAGGATTATGCCGGGCTTGTCGCAACATACGGCGAAGAAAAAGCCCGTGCGTTCTATACGTTTTATAATGATGCTGTTGGATCTGTTACCCGCATTGTGCAAGAACATCAGATTGCCTGTGATTTCAGAGTGGCCGGAAAAATTAAACTGGCTGCTAAACCTGAACATATGGAAAAGTTGGAAAATACACATGCTGCTCTGATCCAGTCAGTCGATCCTGATGCGAAATTACTGGATAAATCCGCGCTGGAAAAAGAAATCGTCTCCGGTTCGTTTTACGGCGGATTGCTGACACCCAATGGTGTGCAACTGCATGTGGGCAAACTGGTCACGGGCCTTGCTCAGGCTTGTGTGCAGGCAGGCGCCATGCTGTTTCAGCATCAGCCTGTCATGCAGGTCCGTAAGCTGAATAATCAGTCATGGCAGGTGACTACGCCGGTGCAAACACTACAGGCAAAGCAGGTTGTTGTTGCCACCGGCGGCAGTGGCCCCGGTCCGTTTAGCTGGTTTCGCCGCCGTATTGTGCCGGTGGGCAGTTTTGCTGTTGCCACTGCACCGTTGTCAGACGAAATGGTGGCTGAATTGTTCCCCGGCAACCGTTCCTACGTGACAAGCAAAAATATCGGCAATTATTTCCGTTTAACGCCGGATCAGCGCTTGCTGTTCGGTGGCCGCGCCAGATTTGCCGTATCCAACCCGAAATCAGATGCCAAAAGCGGTGTGATATTGCGCCAGTCTCTGGATGACATGTTCCCGCAGCTTGCCAGCACAAAAATTGATTATTGCTGGGGCGGAACGGTGGACATGAGCGCAGACCGCTTACCGAAAGTCGGACAGCACGATGGCCTTTTTTATGCCATGGGTTACAGCGGTCATGGCGTTCAGATGGCTGTGCACATGGGTGAAACCATGGCGGATTTAGTGGAAGGCAAACCCTCGCACTGTCCCTGGATTTCCAACGACTGGCCAGCGGTGCCACTGCACTTTGGAAAGCCCTGGTTTTTGCCTTTTGTCGGCTTGTATTACCAGCTTCAGGATAAACTTCATTAAGCGTAGAACGTTACGTGTCATGACGGAAGGTGTTACAACATGAAAGAACGACGTTCTCTGCATTCTGTGTCGCAACACGACAGAAGAAAATTATTAAAAGGGCTGGGCGCTGCGGGTGTAGCTGCGGCCAGCGGGCTGATTTTACCTCAGCATGTTCTGGCTGCGATGGTCGGAACCCCGGCAACGGACAAGCCCGTTTATGGTGGCCGGATCCGTGTGGCCGGTATGTCTATTTCCACAAAAGATACCTTAGATCCCGCAAAAGCCTCGTTAGGGACCGACTACGCCAGAATTTATATGCTTTACAGCGGATTGACGCAGTTTAACCGCGACCTGGGAACGGATCTGGCGCTGGCTGAAAAGATGGAGAGTGAGGACCAGCAGCACTGGTTTATCACTTTGCGTGATGGTGTTACTTTCCACAACGGTAAGTCACTGACATCAGACGATGTAGTGTATTCATTACTGCGTCATAAAGACCCGGCAGTGACGTCCAGAGCTGCGGCAATTGCTCAGCAATTTGACTCTGTTAAAGCGACAGGCAGGCTTACACTGTCGCTGACTCTTAAGTCGCCTAATGCCGATTTACCGGTCATTCTGGCATCATCAAATTTCTGTATTGTTGCAAATGGCACCACAGATTTCAGCCGGGAAGCAAATGGCACAGGTCCCTACAAGCTTAAAGAGTTCTCCCCGGGCACACGTACTGTGGGAGAAAAGAACCGCAATTTCTGGAAACCCGGCAAGCCTTATCTGGATGAAATTGAACTGGTAGGAATTGCAGACGAATCGTCCCGTGTGAATGCGCTGCTATCAGGTGATGTACAAATGAGCATTGCCCTTAATCCGCGATCAACCAAACGGGTCAAAGCATCTGGCACCTGCGACATTATGCAGACTGAATCTGGCCTGTACACAAATCTTATTATGCGCCAGGACGCTTATCCTACAAATAATCCGGACTTTGTTCTGGCAGTGAAGTACATGATGAACCGGCCTCTGGTGCAACGGGCATTGTTCCGGGGATATGCCACCATTGCAAACGATCATCCTGTTCCGCCTTCGCACAAATATTACAACGCAGATTTGCCTCAACGGCCCTACGATATTGACCGTGCAAAGTATCATTTGAAAAAAGCCGGTATGAGCGGAGCGCGTTTCCCTGTCTTTGCCAGTCCTGCTGCAGAAGGTTCGGTAGATATGGCCGCACTTCTGCAATTGTCCGGTATTGAATGCGATTACCATTTTGGGATTAACCGTGTGCCGGCAGATGGTTACTGGTCAAATCACTGGATGAAACACCCTATGGGCTTCGGCAATATCAATCCGAGGCCGTCGCTGGATGAACTGTTCACATTGTTTTATAAGTCTGATGCTCCGTGGAATGAATCAGGATGGAAGAACGCGCAATTCGACCAGCTTTTACTGGCTGCAAGAGGCGAGGGGGACGAAGTTAAGCGCAAACAAATGTATGGCGATATGCAGGCGCTTATCAGTGAGCATTGTGGTGTGAGTATTCCGGTCTTCATTAACATTATTGACGGATACGACAAGCGGATCAAAGGCTTTTATCCCATCCCTACCGGCGGGTTTATGGGGTACACCTTTGCCGAGCATATCTGGCTGGACGCCTGACGGGAGTATCACGGTGAACATTTTAATACCAATAATTATAAAACGATTAGGCACAGCGGTAATAACACTGCTGCTGGTATCTGCTGTGGTCTTCAGTATTTCAAATCTGCTTCCCGGTGACGCTGCACAGGAAATGCTGGGGCAGAGCGCCACGCCTGAGGCTGTCGCTGAACTCCGGGAAGCATACGGGTTGAACGATCCGCCTTTAACCCGTTACGGCAAGTGGTTATGGGGGCTTGTTCAGGGTGATGCCGGTGTCTCTCTGGCAAATGCGCAACCTGTTTCTTCTCTGATTAATGAGCGGCTATCCAAGTCTTTGTTGCTTGCGGCGTTTACCACAGTTGTCGCCGTCCCTTTTGCCATGGTCCTTGGTATATCTGCGGCGATGTACAGCGGCTCCCGGATTGACCGCGCTATAAATCTTTTCACGTTGTCTATGGTCGCGGTACCTGAATTTCTGCTCGCAACGATATTCGTGCTGATTTTTGCAGTCGAGCTTAACTGGTTACCGTCACTGTCTTACATAGCCGGTGATGCAGGTTTATACGATTATTTCCGTGCCTTTGCGATGCCGGTATTAACCTTGTGTATCGTACTGTCTGCGCAAATGGCCCGTTTAACCCGTGCGGCAGTCGTTGAACAATTATCTCAGCCCTACGTTGAGATGGCCCTGCTAAAAGGGTCCACACTTTCCCGGGCTGTGCTGCGTCATGCACTTCCTAACGCTATAGGCCCCATTGTTAATGCGGTCGCCCTCAGTTTGTCCTATTTGCTGGGCGGCGTGGTGATTGTTGAAGTGATCTTTAACTATCCGGGGCTGGCCAGTTTGATGGTCGATGCGGTTACAAACCGGGATATGCCATTGCTTCAGGCTTGTGCCATGTTGTTCTGTCTCGGGTATCTGTTGCTGGTGTTGATTGCTGATCTGGCCGCCATTGTGGCAAACCCCAAACTGCGTAAAGGAGGCTGAGCCATGCTCTCAACGATAAAGAATCTGCCGTTATCGGGTAAAATTGGCGCAGCCATTGTGAGTTTCTGGATATTTATTGCCGTATTTGGTCCTTTACTCTCGCCACACAGTGCAAAAGAAATTGTAGCCTGGGATGTATTTGAGCCCATTGGCGGTGAATACCTGTTAGGCACTGATTACATCGGACGTGATGTGCTCAGTCGTTTGATGGACGGTGCACGTTTTACCGTTTTTATTCCGTTACTCGCTGCTGCACTGGCATGTTCTGCAGGCACGCTCATTGCGCTGTACGCATCTGTCAGTCATCAACGTGTCGATGAGTTGATAAGCCGTTTTATGGATGCACTTATTTCTATTCCAAGTAAGATTTTTGCTCTGGTGATGATTGCTGCATTCGGCTCATCAATCCCTATTTTATTAGCCATCACTGCAGTCAGTTATATGCCGGGCGCGTTTCGTATTGCCAGAGCGTTAGCAGTTAATGTTGCCAATATGGATTTTGTTACGGTTGCCAGAACGCGGGGTGAGGGTAAGCTTTACCTCGCGGTAAAGGAAATTTTGCCTAATATTCTGCATCCCATGCTGGCTGATTTTGGTTTACGTTTTGTGTTTGTCGTGTTGTTGCTGAGTAGCCTGAGTTTTCTGGGGCTGGGTGTACAACCGCCTCAGGCAGATTTAGGTTCGCTGGTCAGAGAAAACATTTCTGGTCTGGCCGAATGGGCGCCGGCGGTAATTATACCGGCGCTGGCGATTGCCACTATCACGATTGCGGTGAACCTGCTTATCGACAGTTTCCGTGGCAGTGCCACCTATTCCGCAGGAGATAAATAATATGTCATCTCATGTTTCGGTTAATAAACTCGAAGTCTCCGCGGGGAAGGGCGACAGCAAAAAAGTTATCGTAAAAGACGTCAGCTTTACCTTAAAGCGCGGAGAAGTGCTGGCCCTTATCGGTGAATCCGGCTCGGGCAAAACAACCATCGCCATGTCGTTACTGGGCTATGCCCGGCCGGGTTGTTATATCACTGGTGGTGAAGTCGCGGTGGGCGGGCAGAGTATGCTTGGTTTGAGCGATACTATGCTGGCGTCATTACGGGGCCGGAAAGTGGCATACGTTGCACAAAGTGCGGCTGCAGCGTTTAACCCCTCCCGGAAAATCATGGAGCAGGTGATAGAAGGGGCGTTAATTCACGGCGTAATGAGCCGGTCTGAAGCACAGAAAAAAGCCACAGAGCTGTTCAGGCAGTTGTCGTTACCTCATTACGATTCTATCGGAAACCGTTATCCCCACGAGGTATCCGGCGGTCAGTTGCAACGGTTGATGGCCGCGATGGCCCTTATCTGCGATCCTGAACTGGTTATCTTTGACGAGCCGACTACTGCACTGGATGTCACCACTCAGGTAGATGTGCTCAAAGCGTTTAAAGCGGCGGTGAAAGCCAGGAATACCACGGCTGTGTATGTATCCCATGATTTGGCTGTGGTTGCCCAGATGGCCGATCAGATCCTTGTTCTGCAACACGGCAAAACGGTGGAGCACAACACCACTACTGAAATCTTAAATCACGCAGCAGAGCCCTACACCCGTCAGTTGCTGGCTGCAGTGTCTCACGGTGCGTCCGGATTAAACCGGCCAACGGCAAAAACAGTCCTTGAGGTCAGCAATATAGTTGCTGGCTACGGTAAAATTACCGCAGCAGGTTTACCGCAAATTCCTGTGTTGCATGACGTGTCTATTAAAGTGGAAAAGGGCAAAACCGTCGGCATTATCGGTGAGTCCGGTTCCGGAAAATCAACGTTCGCACGTGTCATCGCAGGTTTAATTCCCGCGGCGAAAGGCTATATGCTGCTGGATGGAAAAGAGCTGCCAGCGTCTATTTCGTCCCGCAGCAAAAGTGAATGTCAGCGCGTGCAGATGGTGTTCCAGAATGCGGATACGGCGCTGAATCCGGCGCAGAAAGTCGGGGATATTATTGGCAGGCCATTAGCTTTCTTCCATGGCATGAAAGGGGAGCAGAAGCGTGCCCGTGTGGCAGAGCTGTTAGCGCTGGTGCAATTACCCGCTGAACTGGCTGAGCGTAAATGCGGCGCGCTGTCCGGCGGGCAAAAACAACGTATCAACCTGGCCCGTGCACTGGCTGCGGAACCGTCGGTAATTTTATGTGACGAGGTGACATCAGCGCTGGATACTGTTGTTGCCGCAGCCATTTTAGAACTGCTGAAAGATCTGCAGACGAAGTTGAATATAGCCATAGTGTTTATCAGTCACGATATACCTACTGTACGCACTTTGTGTGACGATGTGCTGGTTCTCTATAAAGGCAATGCGGTGGAATACGCGAGCGGTGAAGCGGTAAGTACTGCGCCTTCCCACGATTACACGAAGAAACTGGTGGCCAGTGTTCCCACGTTAGATCCGGGCTGGCTGGACTCAAGACCGCCTGCTGCGTAAGGCGCTGGAAAAGGCCAGCTGTGCCCACAGAGCGGCATCGTCGGGATCATCATAAATACAATCAGGTGCACTGTAGTATTGCAGTGCAACCTGTTTGCCTTGCCTGCTGTAAGTAAACGGCTCACACCCTTCATGAATAAATTGCTGGCTGGTCTCCTTGTCCGCTTTCAGGTAGAGCAAATCATCAATGACGATGGCAAACATGAGGCCATTGTGAAACAGGCCGGTGCCGCCAAACATCCGCCGTGTTGTTACCGGTTGCAGCGTTGAAAATACATCATGCAGGCTATCAATAAATTCTGAGGTCATAACGTTCTGTTTCTATTTTCCAGTCTGTGGCTCAGCTTGACGCTCAGCATACAGCAAACCAAAGCGGTGATTGCCCTTAGCTGCACGGTGATACAAAATACCTGCGGTAAGCATCAGCCCGAGAAATTCAGCTGCCGGGCCGGCATACCAGATTCCCCATTCTCCCCACATAAGCGGCAACACAAAAATTAACGGCAGGGCAAACAGGTACGTTTTGGCAATCGTTAATATTCCTGCCCGTCTGGCATCACCAATACTCTGAAAGTAGAAGCTTATCAGCATTAAGGGGCCTGTCAGGAATAAGGCGAGACTGACGACAGGCAGTAACCTGGCTATCTCATTTGTGACGGCGGGATCGTCCACAAACAAGTGACCAACGTCAGCCCGCAGCCACCATAATAACCCTTCGGTGACCACGCCATAAAACAGCGCAACGCCGACAGCGATGCACAAGCTGCGATTAGATCGCTGATATTGCTGCGCGCCCACGTTATTGCCCACAATACTCTGCATTGCGAGGCCAAGCCCCAGCAGTGGTAAGTACACGAAGGTCAGAACCCGTGTGATCACACCATAAGCACTTACCGTTACTTCGTAGTTGTCCGGCAGCCATTGTTGCAGGCTAAATAAAATAGCCCCGGAAGTCAGTGCCACGCCTACGTAGGTCAGACTGGATGGTGCGCCCAGAGACAAAAACTCACGCCATCTGTTACGTACACCTGTGATGGCGAACAGCGGCAGACCGGTGCGGTTTTTATGGCTGCGGCGAAATGCCCACACAGCACATAACGCAATCATTTGTGAGGCTACCGTGCCGTAAGAAGACCCTGCCACACCCATTTCCAACAGTGCAATAAAAACGTAATTCATCAAGCCGTTACCCACCGTTGTTATCAGCGAAACCAGTGCGATAAAGCCGATGTGACCTTCACTGCGCAAGCTGTCTGAAGCGATGGCCAGCCATAAAAATAACGGAGCACCATACATAATGATGCCCATATAGGTAAAGCTGGTAGCTGCCTGCGCTGGATTATCGTTGTTACTGGCCAGCGCCAGTGACTGACCTGACAGGCTGAATACGATCATCAGCAGAACACTTATCACAAGTGCCAGCGTAAGTGCCTGCGCATAGGCATTACGGGCTTTATCATACCGGTTTGCTCCCAGCAGGCGGGCCATTACACTGGCGAATCCGCTGGCAATCCAGGTGGACAGGGCAATCAGAACCATAAATAACGGAAACATCGCCGTGACCGCTGCCAACGCATCCGACCCCACGAATACACCAATAAAGTAAGCGTCTACCAGGTTCAGCGAGCCGCTTACTACCATCATCAGAATGATGGGCAGTGCAGTTTTTAAAAATACCCGTGTAAGGGGCGGGGTGACATACGGGTTGTGACTAGTTTGTTCCGTCATTTGTATCTTTACCTGTAGCGTGCAAGCCTGTGAACTTGTCCTTGTATATAGCCTGCAGCGCCTGAGGCCAGTTTGCTATTGCCTGCGTGAAAGCTGTTTCATCCAGCCGGTACAGTGCTCTTGAAGCCGCTTCAAAACCGGCTTCATCTTCAAATACCCGCATCATATTGTAGAGCTGATCCTGCTTAATGCGACGTGCCTGCTCAGGTGTCATCTGAGCCATGGCTGCGTCGATAAGCTTGCGTAACGTCGTCGATGCGCCGCCACGCTGTAACGACAGCCACTCCCAGTGTTCAGGTAACAGCGTCACTTCTTTTGATTTCACGCCAAGCTTAGGGCGGCCCCGCTTTTTAACCTGCGGCATCAGTGAAGCAGGCAAACGGCTGATAACCTCTTCAGCATCGCCCCGCCATTCGATATCGGTGCGCTTGCCATCATCTAACTTAAATAAATAAGGCTCAGCGTCTGGAAACTGCTTCACTGCTTCACGAATCACCGCCGGCAATTCACCCTGCGCAATGAGAGTTTTGTTATGGATTGCGATGTAGATGTCACCCACAGATTTGTACCCTTTATTTTTATCAGGGTAAAAATAACAGGTGTTTGGAATTTGATCAATATTGTCGGGGTAAAAATGGGTTAGGGGGTGTTTTAAATTGTTTTTGCTCATGAAGTGGACTGGCTAGTTCAAGCTGGGAGTCCGGAATGAGCGAAAAGCGGACATCAGATGCGAATACGATTTTCGTCCGCAAAAGACAAACGACGGACATTCAATGCCCCAACCAACGGCAATAACACGTAGGCTATAATACTGCACGAAGTGACGGGAGCCAACGTGTTAGCTAAAGAAATCCTGCTGTGAATCTTTAAGAGCTTTCGTATGTCGATATCTAATGCCCTGTTTAGTTTTATGCACATCATCGCCTTCAATAACTTCTACAACAGTTGTGACGGCATAGCCCGTCACCTTAACCTCACCAATTTCGTCTATTTCTCTGGATTTTCTCAATACACATCTGATACATGAACCATGTTTAAATGCAATATTTTCAAGTAGAACATCTTCTTTAAAATCTGCGTCATTCATATCGAATGAAATCACAGCATCCTCGTAGACTCCCTTCCATTTAAACCGGCCTTCTTTAAGTACTGGAGAGATAATTTCAATGACTGCATTTTCATCAACTTCTGCACGAAGTGTATTGGAGTGAATAATGAACTTAGTGAAACTTTCCCTCAATATCTGGCGCTCATCACTAAAAAAATCACCGCTATCTGAATCTGAGAGTGTAAACCCCACCTTGTCTATCGTATGCTCGTTTGAAAGTAAGCTGTAAAGATTTGACCTTCTTTTCACTACTTTGAGATTTTTATCTATTACCTTTGCAGCTTTATTTATTATATTTTTGTCGACTTCTGAAACTGCCTTTTCTTCGAGTTCAAGTTTAAGCTTTTCTATATTTAACTTTTTCTCTTCAATAGTAAGCTTCTTTATCTCTTTTTCTAAAGCTTCCATCTCTGGATCTGTTGTAGGGACTCGAGAAAGAACTATCGTGGCGATTACTAGTAAGATTGTGATCTGGTTATTATTTTTACCCATTGCTTTCCAAAAGTCCCTAAATCCGCCTTCGCTGGGGATGCTAGAATATAAGGAAGCATCAATGGATAAAATTGAGGCGGCTTCATTGAGGATTGCTAATACTTCACCTTCACACCTATTTCGCAATGATGCATCTATTAAGTGTGAATCGTTATTGAAGTAATAATGGAGCTCGAATAAATTTGCTGTACTACTCATTGAAATTCCTTTTTCATGATTTAAACAGACTAAACCAAGTACAAAAACTTCTCAAGGATCTAACGCCGCCAGCAGAGGCGCAGCTATGCTGCGTCCTTTTGGCTGGCTTTGTTAGCATTTTTGGTCAAGTATGCGAAGGTTCGATCCCCTCTTACAAAAGTATCTGTAGTAAATCCGTGCTTTCTAGAAAGGTTTTCAATAGTCGGTTTATCGATAATTCCGTAGTATGAAGAACCCCGTTTGGCTTTATACAAATATCCATGTAGGTGCGGTCTACCCATTTTGAATTTTTTAAAATAGCTGCTACGATGCTGGTTTACAATCAAGGCTTTCCCCGAATCAGATAGCAGTCTATAAATAATTGACATTGTGGTGTTTAGAGTTTGCTCACAAGGAATCGCGGAAAGAACGTTTGAGCAAAAAATAAAGTCAAATTGAGCGTTTAATTCTTGAATGTCTTCAATAGCAACACATCTGCTTAAAGGATAGTTCTTTGCTACATACTTCAGAACAGAACAGCTAATACCTTTTATCACCTGTATTCGCTCTAGTTGAACCCTTGAGTCAGCAAAGCAAATACTTTGAGATATTTCACAAAGATGATCGCTGTAGCGCAACTTTCCGCAACCCAAGTCCAGTATTGGTCCAGATACAGTTATCTTTTCAAGCTCTTCTAAAACCTGTCTTGAGCTTTGCGTATGAGGTTTCGCAGCATTATGGCTTTGAATACTATGCCCTTTAATTTCGTAGTGCATCAAACTGTTCCTTTATCTCTCTTTTTCTAGGCGCAGAATCTAGAATTACTTCTACCTCTTGAGTTGTGTATTTTGAACATGATCCTTGGAGCACCTTCGAAAAAACAACGAGGCCCAGCCCAAAGTAGAAAACAACCAAGGCATATTCAAAAGCTTCCAAATACAAAAGAATGCAGAAAACACAGAACACGATGAATGAGGATTCAATAATCATCCAGTACCAGGTCAGCTGATCTAGAACCATTTCTATTAAATGTTTATCAACAACGGGGTTTTCATCTCGACTCGAAGCATACTTATAGAAAATCTTGGACATCAATCGACCTCGATTTGACATTACCGTCTTCTTGTCTAGATCGGATTCGACAGCATCTTTAATTGGTTTTAGAACGTACTCCCAGTCATAAAATGCACGAAGCCGAAAAACATGAGAGATCCTGTCATGCAACTTTATGATCCGAAATAAAACTGCCAAAACTAGCGGGGGAACAAGAAACCCTATGGGTATTTTGAAACCTGAAATCGAGATGTCGAGAGAGAAGCTAGATACAATTTCATTTAGGGAGATAGATTGAGTAGTAATAAAATAAAGCGCAATTAACCCCACAAAGAAGTTTGCTGTCGCCAGTTTATTCAACATCGCTCCATACGTGTTTACTGTATTAAAAAAACTTGTGGGCACTCGACCTCCTTTTCGTAATGCAAACAATTTTATAGTGCGCATTTTGCGCATATTTCTACAACACAGTTGCTCACTTTTCTGATTAATATATTTTTATCAAACTAGCTAACCTTTTGCTACCTAGGAAAATATTTGAAAGTGAATACAGTGATCTAAGGAGAAAAATGCGCAAATTGCTCATTTATCTGAATATAGGAGAGTTTCGTTGATTCTGGATATAAAAACAGTATCAAAAGAAGAATATTCAACGTTCTTACTTCGCTCATTGCACAAGTTGGCTCTGCTTAATGCCTACGTCAGCTATACGTACGTTTCAGCCCGACAGAGTCACTGGCTCAAATAGACAAGAAGCGGCCGTATAACACCCTTATTAGGCGCTGAACTAGACTGAGGAAAGTTAAGTGCTGAGCGTCGCTACCCAAATATTTTCGCCCCCTACGCTGTAAGTAACAAACAGATTGTTAGTTACATTCTTTATTGCGATGCTTATCTATCTTCGCTTTAGTAACCTTTATCTCTTCCTTTCTATCGTCAGAGGAGAATGAGTTTATATTTATACGTTTGGAGCTTATACCACCTTGAGCGCTTTGGAATATTTCTCGAATCTTCTTCGTTTCTTGATACAAATTATAGGCTGGATCTCCTCCTCCTATTTCTGCAATTCCTTTAAATTCGGAGAAATCAACAATTGAAACCGAGTCGTATGCATTTCCCTCGGAATCCTCATATTTTATCGTAACCTGAATTTTTATATCATACGTATCATCTTCCATTTTTTCGGCTAGATCTAAAAAACTGAATATAAAGCTAGATCTCTGCTTATTAGCTCCAAGGGCACGCATACCGTTCTTTAAGATATTCAAAGAATTGAACTTTTTAACGACAGATTTTTCGTTTTCAGAAAGAAGCGAGCCATTATCTCCACAAAATGAAAAGGAAATATTTTTAGCTTCTCCTTTACCATTATTCTCAATATGGATATTAATAAATTGAAAGGAGGCGGAAGCCGAAAGTAAATAAAATTCTAAGTTAGGACGAATTGACTCTTTTCTTAATTCATCAATTTGCTTGTCTTGAGCAAGCCTTAAATGCCATGTTTCCTTAGCGAGTACGAAGGTTAATATAGCGATAAAGACAGTCGATATGGCACTAATCCATGAGGACATAGTATCAGTGGAGAGACTTACACTTCCGTTAACGTTTATGCCGAAAACAAGTCCGATAATGAAGATTACTGGAGCAATAAGTAATCCTATTAATGCGAATAATACCCACTTCGGTTTATCATTATTTGTCATTTTATACATCCTTGTGAGCCAAGTAACAGCTTATTTTTGAGACTCAATAGTAACACTCGTTTACAGTAAACATACATATTCTATTCTTTAATGAGAAAGAAACATGCAACGCCCGCTTTACGTACAAAGCAGCCATCAAGACATAAAGTACCAGATGACCGGTCCTGACCAATAGCACGACTTATGACAATCTGATATTCATGTCTTTTTCATTAAACAGCCTGGTCAACTCATATGCGATTCCCATCTAAATCTTCCATGCGAAATTCAGTCATGTTGTAAAATGTTTCATCTAAATCAGGAACGTCCAGGCCGTTTGCTTTTGCGTGGCAGTGAGGGGCAGGGGTTACCTTTGTGCCGGACAATAAGCACGAATGGGATGGGAACTCTGTTTGATATTGGTGCTGGGAATATCCGGTGCCTGAACACAACCCTTTGTATTAAAAAACATACCTTGTCATACAATCTGATACCCGGTTTAATGTTCATACACTTCAATTCTTCAGTGCTGCGCATAAAATAGACGCTTATCTTCAAAAGGTGTTCTAATGCAAATCAATACCAATCTTTCTGTACAGGACTATCTTCGGGGCTACAAGGAAATGTGCCGTTTCATTGCCCGGTCACCTGTGATCTGTGGTGTGATGTTGCTGTTGGCTCTGCTTGTTACTGTGGTGCCGTTTTCTTTCTTTCCGATACGCATGGGCGCGTGTGCGTTGCTGGTGTCACTTGTGGTATGTGTGGTCAGTATTCAGTACCGGTATGGTTCGCTCAGACGATTAGCCGCCGAACTGAACTTTCATCAGCGGCTGATATTGCCGGCTATTCTGGGGATCACTGCTTTAAGCTGGCTGGCATTTTTTGCCGCTGATTTACTGTCAGGATTAATGCCGGCAGCCTCCGGAAATGCAGTGGTGGCCTATGACGGGATGACGTTGACGGGGATTGTCATTGGCGGTGCGCTGGTGTGTGTGGCCCAATTGATGCCCTACATTCTGGCTCATTTTTGTCACAGTTTCTCACTGTCCCGCAAACAAGGAGAGCATATCTGGTTGTCGCTGATGTTACGCTGGAAAACGCTGGCTGCCTTTCTGCCTGTGGCATTGTTTGTTCCGCTGGCGATTGTGCTGAAGCAGGACTGGAGCGCATTTCTGCTGCTTGCAGCAAGCATGTACTGCACATTTTTAATGTTTATTGTGTTCAATATTACACCGGAACCGGAAGCACAGAAGGTGAGTTCGCCGGCATTTATGCCACAGGGCGCCTGAATATTGCCAGCAGAAGTTAACTGATTAAGCAGCCCCGTTAACGGGGCTGTCTTGTTTTTTTGTTAAGATAGCGGGGTTATTCGCCTTTTACTTCCGGCAGGGTGGTGAACGGTGTAATGCCAAACTCAGGATACACTTCATCCGGAAACAGGATTCGCCCGTCAGCGACGACCATGGCGATGGTTTTAATGGCTTTTAAATCTTCCACCGGGTTGCCGGGAATGAGGAAGAAGTCAGCCAGCTTGCCAGTTTCAATGCTGCCCAGTTTGTCATCGTGACCCATGTATACGGCCATGTCCCACGAGCCCCGTTTCAAAGCTTCTGCCGGTGTCATACCAAATTGTTGAAACAGCTCCAGCTCACGGTGCAGACGGAATGCGCCGCCCATATCCGTACCGGGCACCAGAAGAATGCCGTTTTCGTGCATTTTCTTCAGTGTGGCTACAATCTTCGCGTAGGCGTCTTTGTAAGCTTTATCTTCAGCTTCATCCGCCACATTCAGCATAGCGACCTTTGCGGCACGCTGACTGCTGAGAGGCATGTGATCAATATAGTCCACCACACCGGGGCTTACCGTACCGTTGCGGGAGGTCATGGCATGTTCGTGGATCACCGTTGTGGGATCCAGCGCGATGTTATTTTCCTTCATCAGCGTAAGTGTGTGATTAACCTGATCGCTGTTCAGATCCAAATCTGTAAAGCGTTTCATGCCGGTAATGCGGAATAGCGTACGGGTATCTTCTTTTCTGTCGAGCACCCAGCCCAGCATTAACTGGTTAATATGGGTGATCTCGTTGTAACCGGCAGCAATCATTTCATCTGCTTTGGCGAAAGCCGGAATGTGTCCGGCAACCCGAAGGCCGTTTTCATGTGCTTCTTTTGCCATGGCCGGCACCCATTTGGGATTCACCGAACTGTAGATCTTTATCTGAATATAATCATCCATACCGGCATATTTGCGGACCAGTTCAACGGCTTCGTCTTCGCTGGCGGCCAGTTCACCAGTGGAGTTACTGAAGGGACTTTTACCTTCAATAAAGCCGCTTTTAGCAATGCGAGGGCCTACCAGTATGCCATTGGCGATATTGTCTGTAATACCCTGCAGAATATCGACTTCGTTGCCCATGTCTCTGACGGAAGTAACACCGGCAAGCACGTTTAACAGCGCATCGTTATCACTCATATGGCCGTGCATTTCGTAGAGTCCGGCTACCAGTGTGCCGCCGCTGCCTTCAATGGTCACTTCGTCGTCTGATGGTGCAGCACTGACTGCTTCGATTGCCGTGATTGTGTTACCGGTGATCACTACAGACTTCGGTTCACTGAGGGAAAGACTTTGTGGCTCAAAAATGCGGACGTTGTTGATGCGTACCGGCTTTTCGTAGTCGTGCAGATAACGGCTGGCGATATCTTTATAGCGCTGTGCATTAAGCTGCGCGGTTAATTCCCGCAGGCGTGCTTTTTCCCCGGCAATCTCCGGTTTAACTATCGCTGTGCGCGGGCTGACCAGCCCCACTAACGCTTTGTTTTCATCAATGATGAAATAAGACGGGTTCATGGAAATCCCGCCAATGGCATAAAGTGTGGCTTTCATTTCACCGCCGGTGGCGGAGAGCGTGAGATCCTGCTTTTTGCTGAGCGTAATATTTCCGGAGGGAAGGGCGGGATACTGTGTCAGATTGTTATTCAGCAACGGCAGGGCATAAAGATACTCACTGAACGGGCTGCCGTTTTGTGCAATGTACACAGGTTCACCGTCAAATCCGGCCTCACCGGATTCGGCTTTAGATTGCCACGTGGCGGTGTTACCTGAGACTGAGAAATTCTCCTGCGTGGCGTTCCCGAACACAGTTTTACCTTCAACAGACCAGGAAAGAGGAATGTCGTTGTCAGACAAAATTATGGTTTCAGTGCTGCTGGCCCCGCGGCCGTTGTTTGAGAAACCGTAATCAATGTCTATTTTATTGCCGGTACGGGTGATATCCATATCACCCACGTCTGTACCGCCAAGGTACATATCAAAATGAGTAGTCGTTATTTTCTGAGTTGTTGTCTGACTGCTTGATCCGGTCTGTTCAGTCGGACCCGAGCAGGCAGTCAGTGCTGCCGTGAAGGTGAGTAGTGCCAGTTTTTTCATGTTATGTTCCCTTTATTATTCTAACCAGTATGTCACGGTTAACAGGGAAAACGCTGCAAACTAACTTTATTTCACTGCTGTACCCCGCAAACTTCAGACTACAGGCGGGGAAGGTTACCGGTTCTCCATATCAATAGACATGACCATTTCATCCAGAATATCACTTAAACCGGTAATCTTTTCGTGAGAGACAAACACGCTCATACTTGACTCAACGGCAACGTTGCCGGTCTTTGTGCCGTTGTCCAGTGTGTTGTCCAGCGCGGTCTGTACCCGCTCAAAATAAGAACGGGCGCTGCGTTCTTCAATATTGTGAAGGCACATGATGAATTGCTCGGTACCGAAGCGACCAAGAATGTCATTCCCCCGGGTGGTGAGCTGTAATGTTTGTGCCAGTTTTCTCAGCACACTGTCCGCTTTAGTGGAGCCCAGCAGCCGGATAATTTCCCGGAGGTTGCTGATATCAAAAATAGCGATGGCAATGGCGCGGTTTTTACCAGGGGCAGTCAGTCTGTTTATTCGGCTGATGGCGGTATCAGCATTTAACAACTGGGTGACCGGGTCGATGGCTTTAGAAGCAAGGAACTTCTTACGCAGCACATAGGCTGCCAGCGCAGCAGTGATAAGGAAAATCCCGGTCACTATGGCGAGAATTTGTTTGCGCTCCTTTTTCGCTTCAACAACTTCGCCCTCCAGGTCGTAAATCCGGTTGTACAGATTCGCTGCGCTCAGAATATTTGCGGAGTTTTGTTGTTGAATGCGTTTATTTTCAGCTTCAGCGGCAAACACTTCATTGGCGATTCGGGCTTTTTCTATGTCGCCCAGTGCCAGATACATGGCAAGATTGAAGCTCAGGTAATCCAGATTGGTTCTGAATCTGGGCGGGATGTAGTTATCACCTTTATTAAAGCTGTCTATGTAATTCTGCACACAGGTTAAATCATGATGGTACAGACAGACTTCCGTTTCGTGCCAGTTGTACATCAGCAGGCCGAATGAACTGGAAACGGCAGAAATTGCCGTTTTGAAATCCGGCAACGTGGCTGCAAGCTGGTCAAAATCCCGGGCTTTACGATAGTAATATGACAGAGCGTAATGATAGTGGTAGTTAGTCAACGGAGTATTAATTTCACGGTTCAGTGCGCCGTATTCCATGATCCGCCGGTACGCTTCTTCGGTTTGCCCGCTGCTTATCAGCGATACAATGGCACTGATGAGAATACTGAGTTTATTGCTGCCTTCATAAACCTTCAGGCCCATTTCATGAGCTTTAATATATTGCTCTGCTGCCAGAGCATGTTGCCCCAGGCTGCCGTAGAGCAGGCCTATGGCGTTGTGAATATGGGCCAGTACGCCGGGGTTTCCTGATGCGGCATTCTGCTCCAGTACCGTAAACATCTTGCCAAGACGCTCTCCGGTTGTAGACGATTCTGAGCAATAGGTAATGAGTGATAATGAAGCGAAGGTGAAAATATCGCTGTGTCGTTCCGGTGAAGACAGTGATCTGGCCTGACGGTAATACTGACAACGTTCAGGACTTTCCTGCGCATCGTAGATAAAGCCAATTTGGTTGATGGCTGAAACGTAAGCGTATGAGGTGTCATCCACATCTTCCTGCGCGATCAGGGATTTGAGCATAGTCAGTGCACTTTCGTAATCGCCTCCGCAGATCAGAAACTGGCCTTTCGCGCTGAGCAGGGAAAAACGTTGGTCAGCCGTAACAGACTTATCACTCAGCGTGGCTTCCAGTTCATCAAACAGGGCAGAGTCCGGGCAATCATAAGCCGGCGCCCGAACTTTATTGATGACATCATCGACTGTGGTTGCCGCAAAGGCCGGCATTGCGGACAGCACGAATAACGTGAGCGCTGTCATCAGAGCGCGTAATTTACTGTACATGGTAATTATTTTTTCTTTTTTTAATCAAACCGGCTTTGTAAAGAAGCGATGCCGGCAAGCAGTTCCGTCCGGGCTGCTCATCCTGAGCGAGCCTGATACGGAAAAATATCATTTTTTTATCCGCTATGTGCAGATAATGATAACCATTATGAACAATGCCGCACAGAGGAAAATCAATTATTCGTAAAAGTTTTTAAGTTGCTGTTAGTAATCTATATTTATATTGAAAAAAGCGCATATTGCAGTGATGAATCAACAAAATAGTATGACAAACAACGTTGTTCAACAGCCATCACAATGCGGTATAATAATGTCGTTCCGATGGATCGGCCCGAACACTAAACAATATCAACATTAAAACATCATACTGCGAAGTCCGGCTACATTCTGTTTTATCCGAATTATCGCAGATACACCTTACACCTGTATTTCACATTCTATATCCGGTAGGAAGACTTGCTAAATCATCAGCGATGTAAAGCGATGACAGGCAGTGGCTTTGCCGGCTTTATTTACACACTATCCTGATAGAAGGTATCTATGTCATTTAATAACGGGACATCGCAGACGTCTCATTTCTGGCCAATTCTCATCATGGCACTGGGAACGTTTACCCTCGGCCTGACTGAATTTGCGTCTATGTCAATGTTGCCACTTATTGCAGCTTCTTTTGACGTAACGCCATCGATGGCCGGTAATGTGATAAGTGGTTACGCCATCGGCGTGGTGATCGGTGCACCGCTTTTCATGTTGCTGACAAACAAAACGAACCGGCGCACATCGCTGATTTTATTTGTGATAATGATGTTTGTGGCAAACGGCCTCAGTGCTGTAGCAACATCTTTACCGGAAATGGTGTTCTACCGCGTACTCAGCGGTTTACCTCATGGTGCGTATTTTGGTACAGCATTACTGGTAGCCTCAGACATGGCACCAAAAGGTAAGCGCGCCAGCTTCATGTCTAAAGTGTTTATGGGCCTTACCATTGCAACGATTGTGGGTGTACCCATGGCTACTCTGGTGGGGCAGGCCATGAGCTGGCGGGTTTGTATGGGCATTGTTGCTGTACTTGCCCTTATTACTGCAGTATTGATTTATTTTGTTGTGCCAAGCAGTCCGGTGAAAACGCCTACGCGGTTACGTGAAGAATTCGGCGTGCTGAAGAACAAGTTAGTATGGTCAATTTCCGGCATTATCTTCGTGGGGTTCGGCGGCGTATTCTGCATTTACACGTATCTGGCAGACACGATTATTAATGTAACTGAAGCTCCTGAAGTGACTATTTCTATTGCCATGATGATGTTCGGTATCGGTACGACTATCGGCAACTGGGTGTGCGGACGGTTAGCAGACAAATCGCCCATTGCTACCACCGGCATCGCACTGCTTTGCAGTGTGGGTATTGCGGTGATGTATGTTTTCGCGGCGTCAAACATTTACTGGTTATATGTGACTGTATTTTGCCTCGGTGCCAGTGTGGGCCTGGCGGCGGTTATTCAGTCCATGTTGCTGGATGTATCGCCTACCGGTCATGCCATGATTGGTGCACTGGTACAGTGCGCGTTTAACACGGCTAACGCCATCGGCCCTATGATTGGCGGTACTCTGTTGGCTACAGGCGCTACTTTCAATGAAACTGGCTATGCCTCTGCCTTATTGTTCCTGGGTGGCCTGGTAATGTGGGCACTGAGCTATATACAAATGCGTCAGAAACAGCAGCCCCGGCCTGTTTGTACCAACCCCAATCCAAGCTGCGGTTGATTTATGAAGATTTCTCCGGCGGCATTGTTGCCTCCGGAGATTTCGCTGCAGCCAGTATTGCTGCAGCATTCTCCTGATCCACATTAAGCGCTGTAATAGGAAAGGGGATTACAATGCCTTCTTCATCAAAGCGCTTTTTCAGCATCTTGATGAATGCACTTTTGATAAAGAAGCGGTTAAAGTATTCCTTTGTTCTGAGCATCACGGTCAGGTTAATACTGGAATTATCAAAGGTGTGAAACAGCACAAACGGCTCGTAGGTTTCTACGCCGTATTCGTGGTGTTTTAACGTGTAATTCGCTACCTCCAGACAAATATCTTCCACCTTGTCCAGGTCAGAATTATAGTGCACGCCTACTTCCACGGGCACAGACAATTCCCGCTCGGGATAGTAATAGTTGATCAGTTTTGAATTCGACAGTTTACTGTTTGGCATGATCACAATGTTATTTGGCAGCATGCGCACCCAGGTGGAACGCCAGCCAATTTTTTCCACAAAGCCCTGTTCACCTGAATCCAGCTCAATAAAGTCACCGATGCGGATAGGTTTATCCACGACCAGTTGCAAGCCGGAGAAGAAGTTTTCCAGAGTAGGCTGAAGGGCCAGAGCCACTGCCAGAGAAGTGATTCCCAGTGACGCAATGACCGGCGTAATAGACACGCCCATAGTGCTCAAAATTATCAGCAGAGCCAGTGACGCCAGTATGGCGCGGATTGCGCCGCCGGCAATGCCGCTGCTATTTTTAACCAGCGTGGACTGATTCTGATACCGCCGTAACGAATAACTGAAAAAGCGCTCAAAAAACAAAAATAACGTGAGGATCAGACCGGCCTTCACCACGTGATCCACAATGGCTGCAATGTCTTTGTCTATGATACCGGGCCATATGAGCAGAAACCGGCCGAGTACAATAATAACAAGGAAGATAAACAGGGTAAGGGGCGCATCCAGAGACAGCACAAGTATGCGGTAAATGCCTGCCATGGAGCTGTCCTGAGAGCGGGCTTTTCGGGTTAGCCGCACCAGGATAATGCGTTTGGCGATGAAGAGTAGTGCAATGACACACAACAGTACGCCCAGGGTCATTGCTTCCTGGGTCTTAAGAAATGCAGGTATCGTCATATTGGAGGATTTCCGGCAATAGCAGAACATTATTGTTTACTGCTTTTGCCGGTAAACGGTGCAAAAGCTGCACCATTCTCTTATAAGTCCGGTAAGTCACGCCCGTTAACGGACGGTTAAATTGCACCTACTTCAATTTTGGAGCCGTCAGTTAACCGTGATAAACGATATGCGGTAGCATCTACCTCAGGGGTATTGTTTACTACCAAATCGGCGGCAACTTTTGCCAGTCCGGGCCCGAGGCCGAACCCATGCCCTGAACAGCCTGCTGCAAGATAAAAACCTTCCAGGCCATCGACTTCGGACATTACCGGAATGGCATCCGGTGTACAGTCTACATAACCACCCCAGCTTTCGCCGATTTCCATGTCTGCCAGTTCAGGAAAAATGGTTCTGACCGCATGTAAAGTCTTTTCCAGATTACTTTTCACTGGCGCCGGATCCAGAATCCGGTGTTTTTCCATGGGAGACATCTGTGAATTTTTCCAACGGTTGATTGCTTCAGGGCCGGAGAAAAATGAGCTGCCGATCCCGGCCTGAACCGCTTTTAACCGCTTGATAAACATAGGCATAAAGGGTTTGGCAAAACGTATGCCCTGTGGGGTAAATTCAAGCAGTGCCGTGCCGCTGAGGGCGACGGTGTACGTGCCGTCCAGGCGACGGGTTAATGCCACGCCGGACGTGTAAATGGCTTCACCGATGTTCTTAATGGGTTTGGAGCGGAATGCGGTTTGTCTCACACTGGCCTGTGGAAAGATAATGCCGTGATGACGACAGAACATGGAAGCCCATGCACCGGCAGCGCACAGCACCCGCTGAGTTTGAATGGTACCTTTTTCGGTGATGACACCGCTCACTTTGCCACTGGTAATATCTAAACCACGTGCTGCACAGTGCTGATGTATGGTGGCACCGAGTGCCCGTGCGCCTTCCGCTATCATGGGGGCAGCAAGGGCAGGCTCACCTTTGCCGTCGTCAACAGAATGCACACCGCCCAGCCAGGTTCTGCCATTGGCCGGTATTTTTTCATTGGCTTCTGCTGCACTCAGCATTCGGGTGTTCACATCGAACTGTTTTGCCGTTTCACGCCAGGCATCCCATTCAGCCAGCTGCTGAGGATCGTCGGTGGCATACATTAAACCGCAGCGTCTGAAACCGAGATCTTCTCCAATATCACGGGACAATTCGTCCCACAGGCGCATGGAGAGGCCTGATGTGGGCAACTCCCGGGCATCACGGTTTTGCTGGCGGCACCAGCCCCAGTTACGGCTGGATTGTTCTGCGCCAACCCGTCCTTTTTCTACCAGCACAACGCGGTAGCCTTGTTTAGCCAGAAAATAGGCGGCTGACGAACCAATAATACCGCCACCGATGATCACCACATCAGCGTGTGAAGGTAAGGTGTCATCGCTGGCAATGTGTTTTAACTGTGGAGACATGCTTCTTCCAATTTTATCAGGTTAACGTGATAATGTTATTCGGGTTGTGCGTAGCCGACGATGGCTTTGGTTTCCAGATATTCTTCTAACCCTTCCACGCCGTATTCACGGCCTGTACCGGATTGTTTGTACCCACCAAAAGGCGCTTGCGGGTCCCAGGCCGGATAGTTGATGTGCACCTGACCGCTGCGGATTTTTTTTGCGACCTTACGGGCCATCGTCAGATCCTGAGACTGTACATGTGCGCCCAGCCCGTAAACGGTGTCGTTTGCGATTAAAACGGCTTCTTCCAGTGAATCGTAGGGGATTAAGCAAATCACCGGACCGAAAATTTCTTCCTGTGCAATGGCCATGTTGGTGGTGACATCACTGAATACTGTCGGTCTGGCGAAATAGCCTGTTGGAAGATGGTCAGGTGTTCCGGTGCCGCCAACAATGCAACGTGCTCCTTCGTCTAACCCTTTTTGAATCATTGTCTGCACCCGGTCGAACTGCGCTTTATTGGCAAGGGGGCCGTGGGTCGCATCCTCATTGTCTGCCACATCCAGAATAAACCCGTTCACCGCAGTAACCGCTAACGCTTCCACTTCCTCAAGGCGTTCACGGGGAACCAGCATACGGGTAGGTGCGCTGCAGGACTGTCCGCAGTTTCGCATGCCTGCAGCAATACCAGCCGGTACAGCGGTATTAAAATCCGCATCGGGTAACAGCAGGTTCGGTGATTTACCGCCCAGTTCCTGTGCGACACGTTTCACTGTTTTCGCCGCAGCCTGTGCCACCAGAATACCTGCCCGGGTTGAGCCGGTGATAGAAATCATGTCCACATCGTTATGTTCAGACAGGGCTGTACCTACCACAGCACCATCACCATTCACTAAATTAAATACGCCGGCCGGAAACCCTGCTTCATGAACCGCCTGTGCAAAGGCAAGGGCACTTAACGGAGACAGTTCACTGGGCTTTAACACCACGGTACAACCGGCAGCCAGCGCCGGGGCGACTTTGGCAGTGATTTGATACAACGGCCAGTTCCAGGGCGTGATAAGTGCAGCCACACCAATGGGCTCTTTGACGATGGCTGTGGTGCCGCGTAACTGTGTGAACGGGTAGCGCTGTAGATTATCCCTCGCTGTCTGGATATGAGCTTTGGCCAGAGGCACCTGAGCATTCCGTGCATAGGTGAGCGGTGCACCCATTTCCGCAGAAATCAATCGGGCAAAAGATTCTGCCATCTTATCAAATTGTGCCAGCAGCCCGTCCAGCAGCGCAAGGCGCTGTTCTGTTGTGGTTTCAGACCAGCTCCCAAAAGCGGTCCGGGCAGCGGCGACGGCGCTGTCGACATCCTGCTGACTACCCATCCGGACAGACGTTAACACTGATTCATCAGAGGGGTTAACAACATCAACACAGGCTGTACCTTGTGTGTCGACCCAGGCGCCATTGATGTAGCTTTGTGAAACAGGTAAATCCTGAATAAGAGATGAGGTTGCCACTTGCATAAGAAATCCGGCTGAATACTGATGGTGAAAAGTCTACCTGTTTTACAAGAGCATAGGTTGCCGCAGATAACTATGTCACAGCAAAAAATGTTGCTGCAGACTCACTAAACACGTCGAATGCGCTGTAAGAGATACGGTAAACTGTGTGAAACAGCAAAGTATACCGCAGCGGAGTAACCCATGGGCACCAGCAATTCCATCGATGATTTGATACCGTCGTTAGTCACTTTCAGACGGGATATTCATCAGCATCCTGAACTGGCTTATAAGGAGTACCGCACCGCTGAAAAAGTGGCTGAGGCTTTACACGCGCTTGGTTTAGACGTCACGACAGATATCGGCGGAACAGGTGTTGTGGCGACTCTGACAAAAGGCGACGGAAAGAAAACGTTGGGTTTGCGCGCCGATATGGATGCACTGCCAATTCAGGAAAATACCGGTTTACCCTATGCAAGTTGCCATGACGGTGTATTCCACGGGTGCGGCCATGACGGGCACACCGCCATGTTGCTCGGAGCGGCACAGCAGCTCTCCCGCGCCGGCAATTTTAACGGCACAGTCCGGTTTATTTTTCAGCCTGCTGAAGAAGGCAAGGCCGGTGCCAGAGCCATGATTAAAGACGGGCTGTTTGAACGTTTCCCCTGCGACAGGGTGTACGCTTTGCATAACTGGCCGGATTTACCCGCAGGCACCATTGCTACCCGCCCCGGCCCGATTATGGCGGCGGCAGACAAATTTGAGATCACGGTATCAGGCAAAGGCGGCCACGCCGCATTACCTCACCAGACACCTGATGCCATTCTTACGGCCAGTGAGTTAGTCAGTCAGCTCAACACCATCGTTGCCAGGCGTATTCCTGCAACAGCAACGGCTGTAGTATCGGTGACCCGCATAGAGGGCGGGCATTCTCATAATGTGTTACCGGCCAAAGTCTCTGTTACCGGTACCGTACGCACGTTTGATCCAGAGGTACAAAACGCCATTGAACAGGCGATGCTGCAAATCATAGAAGGTACAGCGAAGGCCAGCGGTACTGACATTAAACTTGAGTATGACCGCTACTACCCGGCAACCATTAATCATCAGCAGGCAGCAGAAGATGCGCTGGTGGCGGCCAGTGCAACAGGTAAGGCCCTTGAAGCGCCGGAAGCTGCATTTACTTCTGAAGACTTTTCTTTCATGCTGCAAGCCTGTGAAGGCGCGTATATCTGGTTAGGGCAGGGCAAACCTGACAAGCATATTCCGTTGCATCACCCTGAGTTCGACTTCAATGATGATGTGCTGGCAACCGGCGTTTCTCTGCATTGCGCGCTGGCGGAGCAATATCTGCGGTGACAGGCAGTGTTTTCAACATAACATGCTTGTTGAGAAGTATTATCATTTACGAAAGTTGATTGAAAAACGCAGGTACTTAGTTTTTGCGTTTGTCCCCATCAGGCAGAGGATGTAACTATGACGGGAACCCCATTCACAGTCAGACCCATGCAGGCAACGGATTTACCGCTTTGCTTATCATTTACGCAGGCCGTTAAGTGGCCGCACCGCGATATCGACTGGCAACTGCATTATGAAACCGGTAACGGCAGCGTAATAACCGGTGAGAATGATGACATCGTTGGTTGTATTCTGTGGTGGGATTACGACAACTGCGCCACCGTAGGTCTTGTGGTTGTGCCGGACCATATGCAGGGACAAGGTCTCGGCCGCCGGCTGATGAACACTGTGATGTCACAAGCAGGTGACAGAACATTGATGCTGGTAGCAACCGAAGCGGGTAAGCGCCTGTACGAACAGTGCGGCTTTTCAGTCACAGATAACGTCACTCAGGTGCAGGGGACATTAACGGGGTTACCCTCGAAACCCGATGTGCCGGATGTTATATCATCCATGCAACAGGATGATATTCAAGATGTTTTTTCTTTCGATGCCCTTGCTTATCAGTGCGATCGCAGTAAACTGCTCGGAAGTTTCTTCTCGCTGGCACAGGGTGTGGTAGCGAGAGACGGTGACGCTCTGACAGGCTTTGCTTTTTTACGTACCAGTGGCCGTGGCCAGACAATCGGACCCGTGGTAGCGGCATCTGAAGACGTGGCAAAAGCCCTTATTCTCACTTTAATTGAGAACGTAGAAGGCTTTGTACGTTTCGACTTAACCGGCTGTGCAGAAGCAGTGAAAACCTGGCTCATTGATGCAGGACTTCAGCAAGTCGATTATGTATGCGTAATGCAAAAAGGTGAAAAGCCACAGGGTGACGGCTCCCGTAAAGTGTTTGCTTTAGCCTCACAGGCGTTTGGCTAAGAATTTGATGAGAAGGCTCAGTGTGGTTTCAACCCGGTTAAGATCGTTGATAGTCGTTCTGCTTATGGCGTTTTGTTGTCAGAGCATGGCGTCGGCGTTTGATAATCACGAAGCCCATCAGTCCGGAACTGAACATCTGACTTTCGAGCATGGTCACGACGACGATGCCGGCAATGATGTGAGTTTTTCTCAATCCTTTGATATTAATGAAGATGGTGGTGCGTATGACTGCCATCATTGTTGCCACTGTCATGGTGGTCATCATGTTTTCCTGCCCGTGGTGTTATCATCATTGCATGTAGATACAATGAAACACCGGGCCCGTGGCAACCCTTCTTCAGCCGGTGACGGCTACCTTTCCAACCTGTTAAGGCCTCCTATTTCTGCTTAATTCCGGCGCAATCACAGCGCCTGTTTACAGCTCTGTTGATGTCAACAGACAGCGTTAATAACCGAATTAAGAGAAAGACTATGCAAAAACGTGTCACTACGGCTGCGCGTGTTGTCGCAGCCTGTGCATTCATGATTGTTTATCCGTCTGCGTCTGCCACTGGATCTGCAGACTGGGCCAGTATGACCCTGGGCACCCTAAACGAAAACCCGCAGTTGCAGGCTCAGCAGCGTGCGGTATCAGCGAACCGGTATGGGCGTAAAGCCGCATCCCGGCCTCTTTTTAACCCTGAACTGCAAACCAGTGTGGAGCGGGAAGGGGAAGAAACCAATTATCAAATCGGACTGTCCTCGCAGATAGACTGGTGGGATGTAAAACAAACCCGTACTGATGTAGCAGAGGCGCAGTTTTTACTCGCAGAGGCTGAGCTTTCCGCTGTGACAAATCAGTTGCTTGCCCGGCTGGTTGATGCGCAGCTTAACGGCTATCTGGCGCGCAAAGCACTGGTGCTGGCATCGGAGCAGGTGAGCCGTGATTACGCCATGTTGTCTTTGTCTGAGCGGCAACTGGCAGCGGGTGAGATTGCACAAACCGATGTTGCCATTGCGAAGGCGATTCTGGCTGACAGTCTGGTGTGGGAAGGTGAAGCCAGCTTTGCGGTGTTGCAGGCAGAGCAAACACTGGAACAACTAGGTGTGAGGGACATGGGTTTTCCCGCTATTCCTGATGCTGTCTGGCAAAATGAGCCGGCGTTGCTGCCGGGAAGTGACATTATGGCTCTGCCGCAATCACAGGTGGCCCGGTTCAGCTGGCTGGTGGCGAAGCAACAGGCCGCAAACGAACGTCAGGGAAATAAACCCGTACCGGTTATTGGTGTTGGCGCCGGCAAACAAGCCGGTGAAGGACTGGTTTCACTGAATGTGTCTGTGCCCCTGCAGTGGCGTAATGATTTCAGTGATGCTAATGCCGCCGCCAATGAGCAGGCGCTGTCGGCTGAACTGATGTTTAAAAATACCATACAGGCACAACAAAGTGCCGTGTCTCTGGCTTACCGGAATGCGCTTCAGCACCGTCAGCGTTTTCAGCGCTGGCAGCAGCTTTCAGCGGGTCAGCTCGATCAGCAGTTCAGTGTGTTGCAATCCCGTTATGCGCAGGGGGATTTAAGCATGGCGGATTATCAGAATCAGATCACACAAGTACGTCAGGGAAAACGGGCTGCACTGGCGCTGGAAGCCGCCTTTAAAGAAAGTCATCTCACCTGGTTGCAGGTCACTGCAAAATTACCCTCTTTACTAACCGCAATGCCGGCAGACAAACCGGGCGCAGAAGGAACACGATAATGATTACATTAAGTCACTTATTCCGCTTTACGGGGTTATCGCTGCGTCGCACGGTATTTTCTCTGTCAGTCATACTTTTCTCTTTCACAGCGACGGCGCAGGAGCACAGCCACGATGAAGAACATCCACACGAAGAAGTGCGGGAGCATCAGGCTGAAAAACATGATGAAGAAGGACATGTCGAAGACGGGCACGATGAAGACCATCATGATGAGTCAGCAGCTGTTGTCTTGTCCGAGGCTCAACGGCAAATGGCAGGGATCCGTTTAGATACCTTAAACCTGCAAACGCTAAATGCTTCTGCCTATGCGCCGGGGGAGATTAAAGCCAACGGTTATCAAAGTTACATCGTGTCGCCGCGGGTAAGCTCAGTGGTTACCACGCGGTATGCTGCGTTAGGTGAGCACGTGAAAGCAGGTCAGCCTCTGGTGGGCCTGTTCAGTGAAGAGATGGTGACCGCCCAGAGTGCACTGCAACAGGCGGCAACCGAATGGTTCCGGGTAAAGCAGCTTGGTCAGCAGGCGGTGGGAGAGAAGCGCTTTGTCAGTGCGCGGACGCAGTTCAATGCGGCAAGCCGCCGTTTAAAAGCGTTTGGTCTGCGTAACGATACCATTGATGCCATTGCCGGACAGGAAGACTATCCGCTGGGTGAATATACGCTCTCAGCGTTGTCTGACGGTGTGGTGATGCAGGACGAATTTAATCAGGGCCAGCGCATCGAAGCCGGCCAGTCTTTGATGCTGATTTCAGATGAAGCCAGATTATGGGTTGAAGCCCGGCTGCCTGCGCACAACGATCTGCCGTTGAAAGTAGGCACGGAAGCGGTGGTCATGGCCGGCGGCCTGCGGGCCATTGCTACTATCACTCAGGAAGCGCATACCATCGATCCGCAAACCCGCACACGGGTGGTAAGGATGGATCTGAATAACCTGCGCCATCAATTTCATGCCGGCATGTTTGCCGATATCTATTTTCAGTCACCTTTTTCTGAAAAGGTTCTTGCTGTGCCTGAGTCTGCGCTGATGCGTGATGCTGACGGTGACTGCCCACCCTTCTCCCCCCTCCCTCCCCCCCCCCCCCCCCCCCCCCCCCCCCCCCCCCCCCCCCCCCCCCCCCCCCCCCCCCCCCCCCCCCCCCCCCCCCCCCCCCCCCCCC
>NZ_JBSWYQ010000007.1:0-248177 GCF_056161165.1 Alteromonas sp. ABV2_168
AAATATATCGAAAAACTTTTATGAATCGTCGGTTGACACTCTTAACGAGTGCCCACACAGATTGTCTTGTTATAAATTTTTAAAGAACAATTGCTTAAGCCTTGCTGTTAGCCGTCTCAAGCGGGATGCGTATGTTACTCTGCATCATTTTTTTGTCAATCATTTTTTTGAAGTTTTTTCTTCTCAAAACGCTTTCCAAAAACTCGTTTCCGGTGCTTTGTGTCAGCTCCCTGAACCGAGGACGCGCATTCTACTCACATGAACCTTCCCGTCAACCCTTAATTACCGTAAAAAGTAAAAAAGCGACCTGAGCGGTCGCTTTTTAAACACATTGATAATTAAATAAACAAAACGTCTTAATTTCGTCTGTTCTGATATCTCTTTTCTAGATTATTTCAGGTAACCGGTGCTATGACTTATGCTCTGGTTCATCATTATCAATAGTTTTTTCATCTGCCTTATCATCATCAACAGAAAAATCGGCGTCCTTCTCTTCATGGTCCCCCACTACATCCTGAAGCGTTACCTTATCAACCGTACGGAATGTATTAATGGGTCCGGCAAGTGCATAAAGGGCAAAGACAAGGAAAAGCACTAATGCAGGCTCTGTCGCCACAATTACAAACACAAGCATAATAATAAGAAGCGCAACAAAAGGAACTTTGCCGTTCCAGTTTACTTCTTTAAAGGAGTTATATTTGAAGTTACTCACCATGAGTAAGCCGGCCGCACCGGTTATCAGTGCTACAACAAAACCGTAATCGTTGCCATTCACATCATATTCAACGCCTACCCAGACCAACCCGGATACAACGGCTGCAGCAGCCGGGCTTGCCAACCCCTGAAAGAATCGTTTGTCAGCAATACCCACCTGCGTATTGAACCGCGCCAGACGTAACGCTGCACCAGCTACATATATAAAGGCGGCGAGCCATCCCAGCTTACCTAATTCACTTAAACCCCAGTTGTAAGCAACCAGCGCCGGAGCAACCCCAAAGGACACCATGTCGGCCATAGAGTCGTATTCAGCACCAAACGCACTTTGGGTGTTGGTGATCCTGGCAGCCCTTCCATCGAGCCCATCAAATATCATTGCAACGAAAACGGCAACCGCAGCAGCTTCGAAACTGCCGTTCATAGACGCGACTACGGCATAAAAACCCGAGAACAACCCTGCGGTGGTAAGTAAATTAGGCAACAGGTAGATGCCTTTCCTTTTTGTGTCCGTCATAAAACCTCAAGTTAATTAATACTGACCAATCCATTATTTCATACATACCCGCACTACGCACGGTTCAAATATACCAGAGAATGCCTATTACTTAGTATGGGCTGACATACCTCAATTTAATTCACGAGATCTTTCATTAACACATTGAATTATAATAAATAAATCAACTTTAACTACTTTTGTATCATGTCAGTATTTTTTACGTAGGAATTTTTAAACCTAAATCCAACCTAAATTTTCCCTATAAAAATCAACACAATAACAAGTGGCACGGTAAGTGCTTAGATCGGATTGAGGTATGAAATCGAGGTATAAAAGGGGTTTTTAATATGAAGATAAGTAAGATCGCGTCAGTGACGACACTCGTCCTTGCAAGCGCTATTACTGCACCTGCTATGGCAACTAACTATTCTGGTGGTTGGCACAGTGGTTGTGGCAATGGTGGCAACACAGGTGATGGCTGTAATGCAGCTGACTATTTCGCAGATGACTTAATGTACAGCCTGGCCAGCGATGGTATCAGCAATGCAGTAGTTGATGGTGTAACTATCAACGCTTCTGCTTATTCTGATACCAAAGGTATGGAGAAGGTAGGTACGAAATATGGTTACTATGACATTGTCTCCGACGTAAACGTCGAAGAAGCCAGCCTTAAACAATACGGTAATGGATACGGGATCGTTAACGAAGATGAAAAGGCGAAATATTCGCCGGACCATTCAATTGACAACGAGAAAGAAGAAGGTTGGTCAAATTACCAATACGTAATTGATACTGACTTTGACTATGTGCTTATTTCTTTCGACGAGGACGTAAACGTAACTGGCGCAACATTTAGCTGGCTATGGAAAGAAACTGAGACACAGGTTTCTGTTGCAGCATTGAGCGACACATCTATGCTTACTTCAGGCGTGAATACATGGGGCGAGATTGCAGGTGATGCGCTGGCAGTAGGTTCGTTTGATGTTCTTAACTGTGACGATACTGATTTAGCAGAAATCAGCGGTCTGGATAATGTTTATTCTCAATACTGGATTATCGGAGCGTATAACACAGTCTTCGGCGATATCGGGCATAGTATGTACGATGACGGTTTCAAGTTAGCCAGCGTAGGCTTTAATAAAAAGCCTGGTGAAGAGCCACCAACAACGCAGGTAACTGAACCCGGTACATTCGCGATGTTGTTCATGGGCGGTGCCCTGGCAATGTGGCGCAGAAAACGTAATGCTTAGTCAATTTGATTAAGCCTTAACAGGCATTACCCGTAAAAGGTGGCTTAATGCCACCTTTTTTGTTCGGCAAATTCAGGTGAATTATGAAAAATCAACGGATGTTAGCTTCACGCGTGCGCAGCGCGCTTTTCGGTCTGGCCGGACTGAGCCTTATTGGATCAGCCCATGCTACAACCTTTGAAGATTATGAACAGGCACTGGAAGCCTACAATGCAAAACGATATGAAGAATCGTTTGTTCACCTAAAAAATAGTCTGCAAAAAGATCCTGATAACCTGACTGCCAAGATATTAATGGGTCGCCTGCTTCTGCAAAACGGTTATGTGCGTGCTGCTGAACTGGAGTTTCAGGAAGCCATCGACATGGGCGCTGACCTGAATCTGGTTGCAGAACCGCTGGGAACAGCCTGGTTGTTTATGAACCGCTTCCGCGACATTCTTGATTTTCAGGAGTACAAGCGTCTGGGCTCTAAACAAAAATCAAGCTGGCTACAGATCCGGGCAACAGCCTGTACAAAACTTGACGATGATGTCTGTGCTGAACAAGCTTATCAGGACATGCTTGCCATGCCCTACAATAAGGACAACGCGCTGAACGGACTTGCTGCAATTGCAATGCGGGCCGGTGATACAGAAATCGCTGAAGACTTTCTCGCACAATCCCGCGAAATTGATGATAACAGTGCCATTCTGTGGCGCCTGACAGGTCAGCTCAGCTACCGTCAGGGCGACGTTGATACCGCTATCAAAGACTTTAAACGTGCACTTGAAATAAATTCAGACGATCCCATTGCTCTGCGTAATCTGGTTAATATCTACATTGCCAGAGATGACTTTGAAAGCGCCCGTGCATATGTGGATGAAATCATGTCCCGTACTCCGGACGATCCACTGGCTATTCTGCTTAACAACTGGTTGATGACACAGGAACAGACGGTCACATCAAACAGTACTGAAATTCAGAAACTGAGTAATACACTCTCCGAGTTGTCGCCGGACGTAGTTGAATCCCAACCGCTACTTATTTATATCAGCGGCCTTACTGCCTATTTTAATGGCAACATCGAAAAAGCGGTTGGCGATTTCGAACGTTACCTGGGTAAGGTGCCTGATGACTTGCAGGCAATAAAATTACTGGCCAAAGCATATATTTCTACTCAGCGCCCTAAACTGGCGTTAACACTGCTGGAGAAAAAACAGTCATTGTTGATGCAGGATTTAAACGCAGCCCTTTTGCTGGGTGATTTGCTGATAGATCAGAACAAAAGCTTCCGGGCAGACAGTCTTGTTCGCGCATTGGAAGAAGAATTTCCAAATACCCTGCAATTGCAACTATTTAAAATTAAGCTGATGACAGTGCGGGGTATGGAAGAACAGGCACTGGCACTGCTTGATAAAAATTATCCTGCTCAGCAGCTTAATCCGACTTTCCTGTTTACCTACGCATCTATGAAAATGCGATTCGGCATGTACGATGACGCTCATAATGCGGTAGATGCGCTCATCGACATTTTTCCGGACAAAGCCGATGTTTATAATCTAAAAGCTACTTTATTTATACAACAGGAAGAATTTGCCAAAGCCCGTAACTTGCTGGATAAAGCCCTGAGTATCAATGAGAGCAGTTTTTCAGCCAGATTCAACCTTGCAGCTCTGGATGCTAAGACGGGTAACCTGCCTGCATCGCTGGAACTCCTCGATGCGTTACTGGCACAAGTTCCCCGTCATGTTCCTTCGCAACTGTTGAAAGCACAAAACCTGCTAAGACTTAAAGATATTGATAATGCGGTACTGATATACAAAGATGTGCTTACCTTGCATCCCAACAATCAGGAAGCGCGGGTAAAACTGGTTCAGGTTGCCGCAGCCAAAGGCGACATGAGTGGTGCACTCTACCAGCTAGACAAGCTCCTCAAAGAGGATTTTGATAATCCTGCATACTTGCTGCAGAAAGCCGATATCCTTATCGGGATGGACAGAGTTGACGAAGCCGAACAGGCTATTGTGCTTGCCAGGGATGTTATTCAGACTAATCCCAAATATCTGGAGCGTTATGGCAACATCCTGATTAAACTTGGACGTCCTGATGAAGCACTGGCAGCATTCACAACTGCCAGAGAAATCTCTCCTTACGATAATGATCTTGCCCTGCATACGGCTAAACTGCAGATCGCAATGGGTAAAGTATCTGACGCGGCGAACACTATTGCTTCACGTATTGAGAAAAACCAAAATAACGCGGACTTCTGGTATGTGGCTGGTCTGCTGGCAGAAAGTCGCAACAGTTTTGATAAAGCTGCACAGGCGTATGGCCGTTCACTGACTATCGCACCTGTTTATGCTCAACCCCTTCTGGCGGCTTATAAAATGGCTGAGCGGGGCAACAACCCTGAAGGTTTTGTATCAATTGCCAGAAAATTAATGAAAGACCACCCTGAATATCTGTTACCGGCCAACTTACTTGCACAGTATTTCTATAATGCCGGGGAGTTTGAGAAGTCGATACCTGTATATATCGAGCTGGCTAAATTACCCAATGTACTGAACAAACCGAAAGTACTGAACCGTCTGGCAGAAATGTCAGCTCAGACAAATACCATTCAGGCCAGTCAGTGGATTAAAGAGGCATTTCAGTTGAATGCCAGCGATCCGGAAATACTGGATACTTATGGCTGGGTACTGGCGAACGAAGGAAAATATGCTGAAAGCCTGGAAATGTTGAGACGGGCGTTCAGTCGTCAGGCGACTAACCCGAAACTCCGCTTCCACCTCGGGTACACGCTGGTGAAGATGGGACGCGAAGCTGAAGCGCAGGAACACCTTGAACTGGCTGCCAACTCTGAAGTGGAATACAACGGCAAGACGCTGGCAGTCAGACTACTTAACGGTATATGACACACCGCACCTGACTCTGAAATAATCAGGCCGCACTGAACCCCATTTTCCGTGCGGCTTTTTTGTTCTTTTATCATGCACAGCACACCCGCGCTCTGTATTCATCCTGTCCCCTTTGTATAAAGACGCATACTTCATAAAGGGCCCGCCCAAACTACAATACAAGCCTGTATTCCGTTCAGCATACGGGTGCCTCCAGGCGTCACGTAAGAGATTTCTGTCGCAACCCTCCGGGTGTAAGAGCAGGAAGATAAACGGTTAATTGTACTCAAAGTGAAGACAGTGATTCATTGTCCCCACGTAAGGTTTTATTTATGAAGTTTAATAAAATTATGAGTGTCACCACACTGGTTGCGTCAGGGGTATTCATCGTACCTGCACAGGCTACCAGTTGGAGCAGTAAGTGTGGCGATAATCACACCGGCTGCTCAGCCAGTGACTACTTTGCTGAAGATTTGCGTTACATGATTGCCAACGATGGTATCAGCAGCGCCGTTGTCGATGGCGTGACAATCAGTACAACAGCGTATTCGGATACGGGAGGCCGGGGCTTTTCTTCCCGTAATTACGATTACACCTACAACCAGTCCAACGGCAAGCACTACCTGAGCGACGACATTGTAGAAACAGCCAGCCTGATTAATTATGGCGAGGGTTACGGTATCATCAATAAAGATGTGACTAACACGCCGTTTACCAGTGACACCCGCAGTGGCGAATATGGTGTCCCCCAGCATGCCGCAGACAATATTAATCTGGACTGGTATGCCAGCGGTTATCACATAATTGAAACCGATTACGATTTTTACATTATCTCCTTTGATGAAGAGGTTAATGTAACCGGAGCAACGTTCAGCTGGCTCTGGAACAGCGGTGATACACAGGTATCTGTAGCAGCTCTGAACGACACCTCTATGCTGACATCCGGTGCAAACACCTGGGCAGATATAGCCGGAGAGGCGCTGGCAGTGGGTTCGTATGACGTACTTAATTGCGAAGACACCAATCTGGCGATGGTGGATATGGATACAACCTATTCCCAATACTGGCTGATTGGAGCGTATAATCTGGTGTTCGGAGATATTGGCGGAACCTTGTATGACGATGCCTTTAAACTGGCTTCTATCGGTTTTTCCAAAAAAGAAATGCCACAAACCGATGTACCTGAACCCGGTACTCTGGCGCTGTTCCTGATGGGTGGCTCACTGGCATTCTGGAGACGCAAACAACAAAAGTCTTCAGTGACTCAATGAACTCAGATCATTAATGAATAAAAAAGACCCCTCTGCCAGGCAGAGGGGTCTTTCATTTTTCCGGACATCTTATTTCCAAACCAGAGACGGAATGGCTTACATCACGATAAGGTGATCGTCCTTCACATCAATACGAATTGTTGATTCAGGTAACAACACACCGGATAACAGCTGCTGTGCCAGCGGGTTTTCGATTTGTGTCTGAATAGCCCGCTTCAGTGGACGGGCACCGAACACCGGATCAAAACCTGCGTCCGCCAGCTTATCCATGGCCGCACCGGACAACTCCAGTTTGTAACCTTTTTCAGATAAACGCTGACGTAATGATGCCAGCTGTATTTTAGCAATGGATTTAATTTGCTCTTTACCCAGCGGATGGAATACCACCAGATCATCCACACGGTTAATAAACTCGGGCCTGAAGTGCTGTCCGACCACGCCCATCACACGTTGCTTCATTTCATCGTACTGACTGTCGTCGTGGGTGTCCTGAATCACGTCAGAACCCAGGTTTGATGTCATGATCACAACGGTATTTTTGAAATCTACCGTACGCCCCTGCCCGTCTGTCAGACGACCATCGTCTAACACCTGCAACAAAATATTAAACACATCAGGATGGGCCTTTTCGACTTCATCCAGCAGGATCACGGAATACGGTTTACGCCGCACGGCTTCAGTGAGATAACCCCCTTCTTCGTAGCCAACATAGCCCGGAGGCGCCCCCACTAAACGGGATACCGAATGCTTCTCCATGAACTCAGACATGTCGATACGTACCAGTGCATCTTCCGTGTCAAACAGGAAACCGGCCAGTGCCTTCGACAGTTCGGTTTTCCCTACCCCGGTAGGCCCCAAAAACAGGAACGAACCAATGGGTCGGTTTGGATCTGCCAGGCCAGCCCGTGAGCGTCTGATAGCGTTGGACACAGCATTTACCGCTTCCGCCTGCCCCACTACCCGCTTATGAAGTACATCTTCCATTCTGAGTAGTTTTTCCCGTTCACCCTCAAGCATTTTGGATACGGGAATACCTGTCCAGCGGGACAGCACATCTGCAATTTCAGCGTCGGTAACCTTGTTTTTCAATAAGAAGGTTTCTTTTGTTTCGTTCTCCGCCGCTTTTTCCAGCTTCATTTCCAGCTCAGGAATACGACCGTACTGCAGCTCTGACATACGATTCAGATCTGACGCCCGGCGGGCGATTTCCAAATCGAGTTTCGCCTGCTCCAGTTCAGACTTGATGGTTTGCGTGCCCTGCATCGCATCCTTTTCTTCGCGCCATATTTTATCCAGACCGGACAATTTGTTTTCAGCCTGTTCACGCTCCAGCTCGATCATTTCCAGGCGCTTGTGGCTGGCATCGTCTGTTTCTTTTGCCAGTGCCTGCTCTTCCAGTTTTAACTGGATGATGCGGCGCTCAAGCCTATCCATATCTTCAGGCTTGGAATCAATTTGCAGACGAATGCTGGAAGCCGCTTCATCAATAAGATCGATAGCTTTATCAGGCAACTGACGGTCACTGATATAACGGTGTGACAATGTAGCCGCCGCGACAATGGCCGGGTCGGTGATATCTACCGAGTGGTGAAGCTCATAACGTTCTTTCAAACCACGTAAAATGGCGATGGTATCTTCCACACTCGGCTCATCCACCAGCACTTTCTGGAAGCGACGTTCAAGAGCAGCGTCTTTCTCGATATACTGACGGTATTCGTCCAGCGTGGTTGCGCCCACACAATGCAGTTCACCGCGAGCGAGCGCTGGCTTAAGCATATTACCGGCATCCATCGCGCCGTCGCCTTTCCCGGCGCCGACCATGGTATGAAGCTCATCAATGAACAGAATGACACGGCCTTCTTCTTTGGCCAGTTCATTGAGTACCGCTTTCAGCCGTTCTTCAAATTCACCACGGTACTTCGCACCGGCCACTAACGCGCCCATGTCGAGGGACAGTACCCGCTTATCCTTCAGCCCTTCCGGTACTTCACCATTAATAATACGCTGGGCAAGTCCTTCAACAATGGCGGTTTTACCTACACCGGGTTCACCAATTAACACCGGGTTATTCTTGGTCCGGCGTTGCAATACCTGCACGGTGCGGCGGATTTCATCATCACGGCCTATCACCGGGTCCAGCTTGCCCTGTTCTGCCCGTTCGGTCAGATCAGTGGTGTATTTTTCCAGCGCCTGACGCACATCTTCAGCGTTAGGATCTGTCACTTTCTGACCGCCACGCATTTTATCAATGGCCGTTTCGATTTGATCCTTTGTCACATTCAGGCTTTTCAGCAAATCACCTAATTTGCCTTTGTCCTGAAGCGCTGCCAGCACAAAAATTTCAGATGTGATGTATTCATCTTTGCGCTGCTGGGCAATCTTGTCGCACAGGTTCAGCAAAATTCCGCTGTCCTTGCTTAACTGTACATCGCCACCGATGCCGTCAACCCGTGGAAGCCGCTCGATCGCTTCAGCCAGAGAAGAGCGTAATGCATTCACATTTACGTGGGCTTGATCGAGTAACGGACGTACAGAGCCGCCCTGTTGATTCAGCATGGCTGTCATCAGGTGCACGGGCTCAATAAACTGATGATCCCGACCCAGTGCCAGAGACTGTGCGTCGGAAATCGCTAATTGAAATTTACTGGTAAATCTATCTAATCGCATGAAAAATCCCCTGCAATAACGTTGCTAATTTTATGGGTATTAATCTGCTGTGATTCAAGTTATCTGATTAAAAAATAACTCAAGACCAGGTTAATTTGTTGATTAACATCAATGTTGGGATCTGCCCGGCTCACAAAACAAATGATACCGGGTGACTGATTGAAAAGGCTTAACGCAAACCTATGACAGACACGATGCGGCCGGTTTGCCCCCTGCCTTCATGCGTTGCCCGACGGTGTGAATAAAATTGGCGGGGATCGGAATAGGTACAGAGACCCGATTGCGTCACGTTTTTTATGCCGGCATCGTTCAATTGTTTAAGTGCAATCAGTGGTAAATCAAGCAAACATTTATCGCTGCCGTCTATTTTCCCAATCGCTTCAGGGTAACGGGCAAAACGCCCGGCCAGAGAACGGGGAACTTCATAGCAAGGTTGACTGATAGCCGGTCCGATCCAGGCCATTAGATTATCCGCAGATGATTTCATCGCGCTGACGGTGTGTCCGATAATCTCCTTTTCCAGTCCCTGCCAGCCTGCGTGAATTGCAGCCACTTCCGTACCGGCAAGATTACACAGAAGAACCGGCACGCAGTCTGCTGTCATAATGGCACAGGTGCGTGCCGGGGTCCTGCTGATACAAGCATCGGCCTGTAAAGGCGACGCCGGTAAAGGGCCGGTCACGTCTGCACCGAAAGTAACGCAGTGTTCTCCATGCACCTGATCCAACCAGACAATGGAGGCATGGCCGGGCAATAACGCACGGTTACCGGCCACTAATTGCAGATCGTCACCCACGTGGGCACCGGTGTTTAAACTGGCGTAGTTCCCGCTGCTGAGTCCGCCGTTGCGGCAACTGGTATAAGCAAACACATTGTCCGGAACAGGCCATGCCGGTTGGATCAGGGGTATCACTTATACGTCATCCATACCTTTGATTTTGGTGTCTTCACGCACAGTGGCAATCAGCTGAACCATGTCATCAGGAAGCGGCGCCTGCCAAGTCATCCATTCATCGGTTTCAGGGTGGAACAGAGACAATTGCGCAGCATGCAAGGCCTGGCGGGGGAAAGCACGTAATGCCTCAACACACTCCTCCGTAGCGCCTTTTGGCAAACGGGTTCTGCCGCCATAGGCAGTATCACCCACCAGCGGGTGCTTGAGGTGTGCCATGTGCACGCGGATCTGGTGTGTACGGCCAGTTTCCAGTTTCAGGCGCAGGTGCGTATGTGCGCGGAACTTTTCGATAACCCGATAGTGAGTAACTGCCGGCTTACCGGTTTCGCGAACGGCCATGAGTGTACGCTTAGTTGCATGACGGCCGATAGGCGCATCGACGATACCACCGGCAACCATAGTGCCGTATGCCAGTGCTTCATACTCCCTGCTCATCACCCGGTCCTGAAGTTGATTAACCAAATGCGTTTGCGCCGGTACGGTCTTCGCCACCACCATTAATCCGGTGGTATCTTTATCCAAACGATGCACAATGCCAGCCCGTGGCACCACTTCAATACCCGGTACATGGGCCAGCAACGCATTCAGCAAAGTGCCGTCCTGATTACCTGCCCCGGGGTGAACCACCAGATCAGCAGGCTTATTAAGAATTAAGATCGAATCATCTTCGTATACAATGTTCAGGTCGATTTTCTGTGGCAGGCTGGCGGTCTGCACTTCCATTTCAGCCGTGACCTGTACATATTCATCACCCAGCATTTTTTGCCGGGGAGTGGTCAAAACATCGCCATCCACAGTGACATTCCCTTCCAGAATCCAATTTTTTAACTTTGAACGGGAATATTCAGGGAACAAATCAGCCAAAACCTGATCTAACCTCTGACCAAAATGGTGTGGCCCGGTGTTTGCCTCAAGCTTGACGGTGTTTACAGGCTGGGTCATATAACTCTTTCGCTGTTACAAAAAAGCGCATTATACCAATCTTTACGTTAGTTAAACGGAAAGTTTCCGGTTTTTATGTGGAGTTTGCGTGTTTGAGTGCGCTAGAATGCCGCTATAATGAAAATGCAGTTAAACGTATCAGTCGGTTAAGCAGGAATAGACAACAGATATGAAATCAATTCGATTAGTGATGCCCCTTGTTGTTGGTGTCATGATTAGCGTAACGGGCTGCAGCTCGTCTGACGATTCAGAACAACGCGCGGCGCTGGCGAACATGGGTTCCCAGCAAATGTATGATAATGCCAAACGTAATATGCAGAACGGAAATTTCGGTGCTGCGTCTACCGCACTCAGTGAACTGGATTCACGCTACCCGTTTGGTCCGTTGTCTAATCAGGTTCAACTTGACCTGATCTACAGCTACTACAAGTCAGGTAAAATTGATGAAACGCTGGCGACCATTGACCGCTTCATCCGTTTGAACCCGAACCACTCAGACGTGGATTATGCGTTCTACATGCGCGGACTGACCAACATGGAAGCCGACGCAAACATGTTTCAGCAATTGATGCAGATTGACCGCTCAGACCGTGATCCCAGTAAATCGCGGGAAGCTTTCACAGATTTCAGACGTCTGATCCAGCAATACCCTGACAGTAAATATGCTGCTGATGCTAAAAAGCGCATGGTGTTTATCAAAGAAAGGCTGGCGAAGTATGAAATTGCCATCGCCCGATTCTATATGCGCCGGGAAGCTTTTGTCGCGGCGGCAAATCGCGGACGCTACGTACTGGAAAACTACTCCAATACAGATCAGGTGCAGGAAGCGCTGGAAATCATGGTATCAAGCTATGACCAGTTAGGTCTGACTGAGCTGAAAGAAAATGCTATGAAAACACTGCGTCTGAATTTTCCGGACAGTGATTTCATCAGTTAATCAGATGATAAACGAAAAAGCGCTACGGCGCTTTTTTTGTGTCTTAAGCATGCTCACAGAGCCGCGAGGAAGGCTTATCTGAAGAAAAGATGACTAAACGGATTCAACAGTCTGGCGATACCTGATGTGAAATGCAGCGGTTCATCCAGTAAGGTAAATACCAGACAGCCACTGATGTGATCCGAATAAGGCGCATGGGTATCCTTGCCATCCATCACCACAAAGTCTCCGGTACGGTAATGGTGCTTGCCGTCATGAAATTCACCGTCAAGTACCAGCGTATACTCGACACCGCGGTGTGTATGCTCTGGTACACTGCCTCCCCGCCCCATGTAAATAAAGTTGGCGACACCGGTATATCCGAGATCGACCGGAGCCTGCCACAATTTACCAACAAGCCCTGACCATGAACCCGTTTTGTGGATAACACGCTGTAACGTCGGCGGGAGTTCGAAAGTCTGACCATCCAGTTCAATGGTTTTCTCTCCACGTCCGCGTTTCGCAGTGATAGAGCTTACAGAGGCGGCCTTTGTTGCCGGCTTTGCCTTAGCAGGGAGTTGGGTAATGTCAGCAAGCATGGCGCTGTAACTTTCCAGTTGCTCGTCTTGAGACAGTGATGAAAAATCAAATACCTCTGCAGCGAACCGTGAAGTTTCTTCTGACACTATTTTTCTACATCTGGGACACAGATCGCAATGCGCCGAGACAATGAATGACTCGGCGGGGGATAAACTACCTTGAACAAATTGTGAAAGCTGGTTTTGTTCCGGATGGTGATTAATCATGATCCTGTAGCATGCCTTTCAGGCGTTGCAGTGCAAGTCGGGTACGGGATTTAACAGTACCCAACGGAATATGCAGTTCATCTGCAACTTCCTGTTGAGATTTACCATCAATATAGATGGCTTCAATAACAGATTTTTGTTTCTTCGGTAACTCTTCAAACATATACCCGATTTGTTCAAGGGTAATCTGTTCGTCCAGCGACTGTTCATTCACGTCTGGTGTCTGCTCACAAAGAACCGGCCACAAGTCGTCAGAACACACGTCTTCTTTTCTGTTCTGTAATTTCCGTAACATATCAAAACGGATGTTACGGGCAATGGTAAAAATCCAGGTTGAAGGACTTCCCTTCTCTGCATTAAACAGATGTGCCTTTTGCCATACGTTGGACATGGTATCCTGGACCATTTCCATGGCTAAAGCTTCATTACCCATCTGCTTTAACGCATAAGAACGTAAACGCGGAGCAAAATATCCAAACACCCTTGCAAACGATGCTTTGCAGCGCTGTTCGGCAACTTTAACAATATAGTCTGACATTTCTGCCGCACAATCTTTCGGCTTAATTACACTGTTACTTTGTTCCACTGGGATTCCAACTAACATAAGTATTTGTCCATATCCTATCAAGTTAATAGTTGCTACAGACGGGTGTTTCAAGCAGATTACAGAATTGTAATGGTTTCATGCCCCAACCATGTAAAGTTTACACGGTGATTTACTGCACAAGTGCCTTTAAGTAATCCAGTAACTTATGGCAATCGCGTTGAGCAAGAAAATACTGTTTCTGTTTAGCGTCTACGGGCAATAATTCGAGCCAGCGGTACATTACCCAAATGGGATTCCGGAACTCCGGAACATCATATAACTGGCCTACCTCAGCGTAGCGCTCAAAAATCTCCTGCAAACGTTCGTCTATAGGTGAAATTTGTTGAGAAGTAATATCACAGTGCCAGTCTGGTAGTGGCTGACAGTGTCCTGTACGCAGCCCGTCGGGCTCAGTCTTCACATTACTTATCTCTACACAGTTAACACCAGCAACCTTTATGCCAAGCAACCCGTCATCGAGCATATCGAAGTCGATAACAGTCGCTGCAGTGCCCACAGGATAGAAGTGTGTGTTGGCTTCCTTTTCACCCTGTGTGTTGAGCATACAAACCACCAGTTGACCATTACCGGCACATACCTCTTTAACCATGCGCACGTAGCGTGGTTCAAAGATTCTGAGTGCCATCCGGCCACCGGGAAGAAGGTGTGCTGACAAGGGAAATAAAGGGAGATTTTGAGCCGTCATAAACACAGTATTTTCATTATTCACTGAGCTTAACTACGGCGAAAAATAAATTTGGATCGGAGTATTTACACGCTTTAATAATTCGTCTGCCGGCCTGATTCTGATCCGCGTGTAAGTAAAATTGGTATACATTCAGGACGATTTTACATACTTCATTACTCAGTCAGTAAATATTGCATCATGAGCATCATTGAACGGTTTTGTGAATTTTATTCCGAATTACATAAGGTCAACCCTGACCACCTTGATAGCATTTATACAACTGATATCGAGTTTATAGACCCTATCACCACTCATCACGGGCTGGATAATGTGATTGGGTATTTCAGAAAGTTGCTGAATGAAACCCAATCATGCCGGTTCGATATTCACGAAACCCTGCTGTCTCAGAAAGATAACACCAACGCATATACCGTTATCTGGACAATGCATTTAGTGCTGGCGCAACCGGCAAAAACTATCACGCTGGACGGTGTCAGTATTGTAAGGGTTCGTGATGACAAAATTTTCTACCACCGGGATTACTACGACATGGGAGAAATGGTTTATGAGCACATTCCGCTTCTCCGCTGGATTATCAAAAAAATAAAGGCAAGGTTGGCTTCATGAAAACAATGTTGGTTACCGGGGCAACGTCGGGCATAGGAAGGGCTTTCACACTTCATGCCGCCCGTCAGGGATATCATGTTATTGCTTGTGGCAGAAATGAGGAAGCGCTGTCGGAGCTGGCATCTGAATCCAATATCACCACCGCAAAATTTGATTTAACAGACCTTGATGCTACCCGCACCGCCATCGCGCCGCTGCAATTTGATATCGCAGTACTGAATGCCGGCAATTGCGAATATGTAGACGTAGATAAATTTGAACCTGACATGTTCAGACGGGTGTTTGAGATCAACTTTTTCGGGATTATTCACAGCGTCGACGCATTATTGCCTAAACTTAAAAAAGGCGATCAGCTGGTAATCGTAGACAGTATGGCCAGGCTCATTCCGTTTACCCGCACAGAAGCTTACGGAGCAAGTAAAGCGGCTGTGCATTATTTTACTAAGAGTCTGGATGTGGATCTGGCGAAAAAAGGCATTATTGTTCAGTCAGTGTCTCCGGGCTTTGTAGAAACACCGCTGACAGATAAAAATGATTTTGATATGCCTATGAAAATAACGGCAGAAGAAGCGGCAAAAGCGATGCTCGACGGCATTGAAAAACAAAAGAAGAGTCTGTTCTTCCCTACAGGGTTTGGCTGGATTATGCGCACGCTGCATAACCTGCCAGCAGGCATACAGAGGTGGCTGTCTCTGAAAATGAGACAACAGCAGTAAGGTACGAGAATAATGCATCGGCGAATTGCGATTATCGGAACAGGGATTTCCGGACTCACGTGCGGACATTTATTGCACAAAGAACATCAGATCACTGTGTACGACGCCAACGATTATATTGGCGGACACACGGCAACAAAATTAATAGACGTAAAAGGCAGACAGTGGCCCGTGGATACGGGCTTTATCGTTTTCAATGACTGGACTTACCCCCGCTTTATAAAATTAATGGATAAACTTGGGGTCCGGCGGCAGCCCACTGAGATGAGCTTTTCTGTCCGCAGCGAAAAAACCGGCCTTGAGTATAACGGTAACAACCTGAATACTCTGTTTGCACAAAGACGTAATCTCTTCAGACCACGGTTCTGGCGGATCGTACGGGATATTTTGGCATTCAACAAAGCCTGCAAAGAACGCGCTGCGGAAAATCAACAAAGTGATTTCGACATCACACTCTTTGACTATATTAAGTCCCTCGGGCTCAGTGACGACTTCGCTAATTATTATATTCTGCCAATGTGTGCGGCAATATGGTCTGCCAGTCTGGAGCAAACGAAGCAGTTTCCTCTTGCCTTCTTCCTGCAGTTCTTCAACAACCATGGTCTGCTTAACGTCACTAACCGCCCCCAGTGGTACACCCTGATTGACGGCTCTCACAGCTATATTCCTAAGCTGACAAAAGGGTTTGAAGACAATATAAAGTTGTCGACACCGGTTTCACGGGTAGAAAAAAACGGTAACGGCTGGCTGGTAACGGCAGGCGGTCTGGAACCTGAGCAATATGATGAGGTCATCTTCGCCTGCCACTCAGATCAGGCGCTGGCCATGCTGGCTGAGCCTACGCCTTCACAATCTGCCATTCTCAGTGCGATTCCTTATGCTAAAAATGAAGTCGTGCTGCACATGGATACCACCCAGCTACCCGACAGAAAGCTTGCATGGGCAAGCTGGAACTACCGACTGAAAGAAACACCTGAAGAAAATCATGCCCCGGCGGCTGTTACCTATAATATGAACATATTGCAGCGTTTCGATACCGCACCGGTGACCTTTTGCGTCACGCTCAATAATACTGCTGCCATTGATCCGGCAAAAATTCTGCGACGCTACGATTACGCCCATCCTCAATACAGTGCGCCCATGGTCGCAGCCCAGCAGCGGCGCGCCGAAATCTGCGGGAAAGAAGGTCTGCATTTTTGCGGCGCTTACTGGTACAACGGATTTCACGAAGATGGCGTCAGAAGCGCTCTGGATGTGTGCGAACGCTTCGGGGCAACTTTGTGAGTCAGCAAGTGGTTTCTCAGACGGAAAGCGGCATCTACCTGGGCAAAACGTTCCACCAGCGGTTCAGGCCGGTGGAACACAAGTTTGAATACGATATCGCTTTATTCTGGCTGAAACTGTCGGAAGCAGACAGTCTCGGTGAATCACTTAAGTGGTTTTCCGTACACAGGAGAAATTTCACCCGCTTCTATCGACCCGATTATTGTGGCGACGCCAGTGTGCCCCTTGAAACTGCGGTAAAGTCTAAAATGACGTTACTGAACAAGGGAGCTGAACTCGACGGTGATGTTTACTTTCTCGGCCAGTTGCGCACCCTTGGCATGTACTTCAGTCCGGTAAATTTCTATTTTTTACGGCACCCTGCCTCAGGCATCTATACTCACATGATGGCTGAAGTCAGTAATACACCCTGGAATGAAAGACATTATTATCTGGTCGATATGGCCAGCCAACAGGATACGGAAAAAGCATTTCATGTGTCGCCGTTCAACCCGCTGGAGATGACCTATAAATGGCAGATAACGCCGCCGGGTGAGCGCTTTTCCTTATCCCTGTCCTGTCACACGGAGAAAAAGGATTTTGTAGCCGGCGTGAACATGACAAGAATTTCACTTAATAATGAGAATCTGCGCTCTACACTGAGACGTATACCCAGTATGACAATAAAAACCGTAGCCGGTATCTATTGGCAGGCACTGAAATTATTTATCAAGCGCGCGCCAATTTACGATCACCCTAAAAGTCAGGAACCGAGATAATGTCACACGGCGAATCCACTTTTATATTTCAGCAGGAAGCCAGCAGTATTGACCGCGCTTGCAGAAGTGCATTTTTTAAAGTGTTGTCACTGTTACCCGAAGGTCACATGACAATCAAAGAACATGGCACTACCGTAGCCCAATTTGGCGATCCGGAAAGTGAGCTTAAGGCCGATGTAAACATACTCAACGTAAAAGCTTACCGACATTTGCTGTTTGGCGGCAGTGTGGCATCAGGTGAAACTTACACTGACGGTTTATGGACCAGCCCGGACCTGACTTCAGTGATCAGAGTGTTCGCCCGTAACTTACCCGTACTGGACAAATGGGAAGAGAAATTCCGTCTGCTGGTGCTCCCTCTCCAGAAGGTACAGCATTTTTTACGCCGTAATACTGAAAGTCAGGCGAAGAAAAATATTGAAGCTCATTATGACCTGGGTAACAAGTTATATACGCGGTTCCTTGATAAGACCATGATGTATTCTTCGGCTATTTATCCGGATCCTAACGCTTCGCTGAGCGATGCCCAGACTCACAAACTAAAAACAATCTGTGACAAATTACAGCTGAAACCATCGGATCACCTGATGGAAATCGGCACCGGCTGGGGCGGTCTGGCTGTTTATGCAGCAAAGCACTATGGCTGCAAAGTCACCACCACAACCATCTCTGAAGAGCAACATGCTTATGCTGCGGCCTGGATAAAAAGAGAAAATCTGGGTGACAGAGTCACCCTGCTAAAACAGGATTACCGGACACTCGAAGGCCAGTATGACAAACTGGTGTCCATCGAGATGATTGAAGCTGTAGGTAAACGTTACCTGGGCAACTTTTTTGATAAATGTGCCTCACTACTGAAAGCCGATGGTTTGATGCTATTGCAGTCGATTGTCATTGATGACCGTCGTTACGACAGTTACAGCAAGAGTGTGGATTTTATTCAGAAATATATTTTCCCGGGCGGGTTTCTGCCCTCACAGCTGGTTATCAACGACTACCTCAAACGTTTCAGTGATTTATCTGTAAGAGATTTACAGGATATCGGGCTGGATTATGCCAGGACGCTGGATGACTGGTACAAGGCTTTCATCAATGCCAAAGAGCCGTTGATGCAGGATGGTTATGACGAGCGCTTCATGCGCATGTGGACTTACTATCTTAAATATTGCGAAGGCGGATTTCTGGAACGGACTATCTCGACAGTTCAGCTGGTCCTGTCAAAACCTCACTTCAGAGACACAATACAACGGGGAGCGTAGCGCCTAAGCGCTGCGCCCTTCTCCCGCCCTGCTATTCTTCCAGTACCGAAATAGGTTCAGACAATAACGGTTTGCCCTGATTGATGTTAATTTCTACCCGGCGGTTGCGGGCACGGTCGTCAGCAGTGGCTGCGTTTTCAACCAGAGGTTTGGTGTCAGCCAGACCGGTCACGGACATACGTGACTCATCAAATCCCGGCGCTTTGCGGATCTCTTCCGCCACGGCCACAGCGCGTTGTGCTGACAAATCCCAGTTAGAGCGGTACAACTCATTGGCAATATGCTGGCCGTCACTGTGTCCTGAAATTTCTATTTCACCGGGCATTTCTGCCAGTAAGGTGCCGATTTTTCTCAACACAGGCTTAAACTGAGGCTGCAAAAATGCCGAACCGGCGGAAAATGAACCGTTTTCTCTGATCCGGATAGTCAGTTGCTGACCCAAAGACTCCATTTCAATAGAGCCGTCCGCCACTTCTTTTTGCAGTTGTTCAGCCACCTTCTTCATCATTTCGTTGTCCTGCTCTTTGTCAGAGCTTTGTGACGATGAAGCCGCGGAGTCTGATGCAGTTTGCTGAGCCTGACCACCACGCTGGGACCCGCGCTGTGTCTGCCGGCCACCGGATGAGTCCTCATCCCCGGCCTGAAATTCCAGCGTTGGCTGAGTCATATCGATGGTTTGCTGCTGAATGGTTTCAATAGGCGTCGGATCCGGACGGCCCGGGCGAAACTCCATCGCGATAACACTGGTTCCCTTGGGAATGTCTTTAACTTCAATTTTATTCTGCACGCCGAAGGCAAACTTCATGGAGCCGGCGATCTGCTTAAATTTCAGTACATCCATTTCCGAGAAAGACAGCAGCAGAACGAAGAAGCACATCAACAGTGACATCAGGTCAGCGAACGTCCCCATCCACGCCGGCAGGCCGGGAGGGGGACATTTAGGGCATTCATCTGACATAGCAGATTACTCCTCGTCCCCGCCGCCACGTTTGCCGGCAGCGATGTAGTTTTTCAAAATTCCCTCAATGACTTTCGGGTTCTGACCGTCAGCAATACCAACGATACCGTCCAGGACCAGAGACTGATTCAGTTTCTCTTCCTCTTTACGGTTGTCCAGTTTAGCTGCAATCGGCAAACAGATAACGTTTGCCAGGAAGGCGCCGTAAAGTGTTGTTAAAAGTGCTACCGCCATGGCAGGACCGATTGATTTAGGATCATCCATGTTTGATAACATAGCAACCAGACCAACCAGTGTACCGATCATCCCCATCGCCGGCGCAACATCGGCCAGACCTTTAAAAATTGAACCACCGAACTCATGGCGCTCGGTGGTCATCTGAATATCTTTTTTCAGCGTTTCTCTGACCACTTCAATGTCGTGGCCATCTACCAGCATATCTACGCCCTTTTGCATAAAGGCATTATCGATTTCGGCTTCTTCAAGTGCGAGAAACCCGCCCTTACGGGCCGCATCAGCCATTTCAACGATTTTTTCAATCAGCACTTCCGGCGGATCGATTTTGAACATGAACGCTTTGCCGGCCACTTTACCGGCACCGAAAAACTGACCCAGCGTAAACTGAGACATTACTACGAAGATAGAACCACAGAATACAATGAGCACTGAGGCAACATCGACGAACATGCCCAAATCCCCACCCAGGATCATGGCCATGACAATAAAGCCGATACCACCTAACATGCCTATGACGGTTGCTAAATCCACTTATTGCTCCTCAAAAAACTCTCTTATCGCGATGCCATTAACTCTATCGGCCGGTATTATGAATTCTATAATCAAAATACAAGATTACCAGATGAATGCTGATTATTAGGTATCACCAATAAAACCAGAGAGATACCCGCCGTCTGACCACACAGGAACAGGACAAACCAATTGACCCCGCGTGCCTGCCCGGTTAATGTGCGCGATTATCATTAAAACTGCACCGGGTATCCGACGTGACCACAGAAAAAACGCCATCTGCGCCCTCTTTTGAAGCATCACTGGCTGAACTTGAAGCCATTGTGACGGAAATGGAATCGGGAGAATTGCCGCTGAATGAAGCTTTAGAAAAATTCGAACGTGGCGTAAAATTATCCCGTCTGAGTCAACAGGCTCTCGCGCAGGCAGAACAGAAAGTCAAAATATTGCTCGCTGAGCAAGGTGAACAAACGCTGGTTGATTTCACCCCTTCTGAAGACTGATAAAATCTGGCGGAGAGACCGCTCCGCTCCACCTTGTTATACAGGTAATTCATGACAAATATTGACAGCTTACGTCAGAAGATTAAGCACGACACTGACGAAAGCTTGCTGCGCCTCGTTGCCGCACTTCCTGATCACGCACCACAACTTCGCGCAGCCATGGAATATGCGCTCCTTGCCGGTGGCAAACGTATGCGTCCGTTACTGGTGCATATCATCGGAAATACACTGGATATTCCCGGTCAGGATCAGGCCGCAGTGAGCATGGCGATAGAATGCATTCATGCCTATTCTCTGGCCCATGACGACCTGCCGGCAATGGACGATGACGATCTTCGCCGTGGAAAGCCCACCTGTCACATTCAGTTTGATGAGGCGACGGCTATCCTTGCCGGAGATGCCTTGCAAACCCTGGCGTTCAGTATTCTTGCTGATGCTCCCATGAGCGACTACGCCAATGGTCAGCGCTCAAAACTGGTCAGTATTCTTGCCAGAGCCTCTGGTTACGCCGGCATGTGCGGTGGCCAGGCGATAGACCTTGCAGCTACCGGCTCCACCATCGACATTGCGTCTCTAACCCGTCTGCATCGCCTTAAAACCGGCGCATTGCTACAGGCCTGCGCGGAAATGATTACGGTACTTTGCAGTGATCTTAAACCGGAACACCGCGAAGCACTGACGGGTTACGCGGGAGACATGGGACTGGCCTTTCAAATTCAGGATGACATTCTGGATGTGGAAGGTGATGCCGAAATCACCGGCAAACCGCAGGGTTCCGATATTGAACTTGGCAAAAATACGTTTCCGGCATTACTGGGAATGGCACAGGCGAAGGCTGAATTAAACCGTCTTCATGCCAGTGCCCTTCAAGCTTTAGACAGTTTGCCCTACAATACCGGATTGCTGTCTGAGTTTACGGACCTGATGGTAAAACGGACATACTGATTTATGCTAAACAACATAATGAAACGATAACAATGAGTTTAGAATTAACGCACTATCCTGTTCTGGCACAGGCACTGACGCCGGATGAACTCAGAAAGCTGCCACAGGAAAAACTCCGTGAACTGGCTGATGAGTTGCGACAGTTTTTACTGGCTTCAGTTAGTCAGACCAGTGGCCATTTTGCTTCCGGCCTTGGCACAGTAGAACTGACCGTGGCTTTACACTACGTGTATAACACCCCATTCGACCGTTTATTATGGGATGTAGGCCATCAGGCTTACCCGCATAAAATTTTGACCGGCCGTGCCGGCCGCATGTCGACGATCCGACAAAAAAATGGTTTGCACCCGTTCCCCTGGCCTCCGGAAAGTGAGTACGACACCTTTGCTGTCGGTCACTCGTCCACATCCATCAGCGCCGCGCTGGGTATGGCTGTCGCAGCAGATAAAGAAGGCAAAGACCGCAAAGTGGTTGCTGTTATCGGCGACGGTGCGATGACAGCAGGTATGGCGTTTGAAGCGTTGAACCATGCCGGGGACATTAACAAAGACCTGGTGGTGGTACTTAACGACAATGAGATGTCTATCTCGGAAAACGTCGGTGCACTTAACAGTCACCTGGCGCGTCTGCTTACCGGTAACTTTTTCAATAAAATCCGCGATGGCGGTAAAAAGCTGCTAAGTAACGTTCCGCCGATTAAAGAGTTCGCCAGCCGTGCAGAAGAGCACATCAAAGGCATGGTAGTGCCGGGCACTATTTTTGAAGAACTCGGGTTCAATTACATTGGTCCCATCGACGGCCATGATGTTAACGGCATGGTCGATACCCTGCGCAACATGCGTCAGTTCTCAGGCCCGCACATCCTGCATGTGGTTACACGAAAAGGGAAAGGCTATCCGGTAGCGGAACAGGATCCGATTAAATTCCACGCTGTACCAAAATTTAATCCGGAAGATAACGCCCTGCCTAAATCTGCACCTTCAGCCCCCACGTTTTCGGCCATTTTCGGCCAGTGGTTGTGCGATATGGCGGCTCAGGATCCCAAACTCATGGCTATTACCCCTGCCATGCGTGAAGGATCTGGCATGGTGAAGTTTTCCCAGCAGTTCCCTGAACAATATTTTGATGTGGCCATAGCAGAACAGCACGCTGTGACCTTCGGTGCCGGCCTTGCCAAAGAAGGGTATAACGCCGTTGTTGCCATTTACTCTACCTTCTTGCAAAGGGCTTACGATCAGTTGATCCATGACGTGGCACTGCAAGACTTACCTGTGCTGTTTGCCATCGACCGCGCCGGTGTGGTTGGTGCAGACGGTCCCACTCACCAGGGCGTATTTGATATTGCGTTTTTACGCTGTATACCTAACATGATCATTATGACCCCTGCTGATGAAGATGAATGCCGTCAGATGCTTTATACCGGTCATAAGGCGCAGAAGCCGGCTGCAGTGCGTTATCCCCGTGGTGCCGGCAAAGGCATCACGCCGCAGCAAAGCATGACTGAAATCCCGTTAGGCCAGTCACGTACGCTTCGCAAAGGTAACAAGCTTGCTATTTTGAATTTCGGTACATTGCTACCTTATGCAGAGAAAGCCGCTGAAGCTCTCGATGCCACAGTGGTTGATATGCGGTTTGTTAAACCTCTGGATACTGCGGTTATTGATGAAATCTGCAAGGAGCACGAAGGCATCGTGACCCTGGAAGATGGCTGTATCATGGGCGGTGCCGGTTCTGCAGTAACAGAATATCTGCAATCTGCGAAGCAAAGAATGCACACACTCCATCTTGGTCTTCCTGACAGCTTCATTTTGCAGGGTACCCAGCAGGAAATGTATGCTGAACATGGTCTCGACACCGCCGGTATTATCCGTCAGGTAAAGTCGTATTTTGGCGACTGAGAAAGGATACTGTAATAGATAAACGAAAAAGCCGTTCTGCTTCACACAGAACGGCTTTTTTTTCGATAAGCCCGTGAAGTTAACCTATGGCGGGAACCAGCCATATAAGAGCATGCAGGCACACACAAGCCATAATCCCCGCAAGAATATCATCCAGCATGATGCCAGGTCCCCCGTGAACCGTTTTATCAACCGGTCCGATAGGCCAGGGCTTCAAAATGTCAAAAATGCGAAACAACACGAAACCGGCAATAAGCGTAGACATACTCAGCGGAACAAATAGAAAAGTGAGAAGCATACCGGCCACTTCATCCCAGACGATGGAGCCGTGATCATGAACGCCCATATCTGTGGCAGTTTTACCGCAAAAGTAAACGCCGGCAATGCAGCTCAATATCGTCGCCGTGATAAAAATAAAGTTACCAGCCGGCGCAAGGAGCAGAATTAAGGGAATCGCTGCCAGAGAACCAAACGTCCCCGGCATCAACGGGATCAGACCGGAGCCAAAGCCCAGTGCACAAAAATGCACCGGATTTTTCATTGATACTCTTGCACGGTACTCAGGTTGCATTAAAAATCGTGCTCGTAGCCCGCAACGTCTTTCAGTTGATACGGCTCGTCATACAATTTTAAGTCTGTTTTGCCTGCCTGGCCGGTTACCTGACCGATACAGGTAGCCTTTACACCTGTGCTGGCCAGAGACGTTTCCAGATTGCCACGCTGCTCTTCGTTTACAGTGAACACCAGTTCATAATCATCACCGGCAGTCAGCGCATAACGGTAGGCATCCTGTGCACCCACACAATTGAACAAGGCCGAAGACACGGGTAAGCGGTCTACGTGTACAGTTGCACCGCAATTTGATGCTTTCAGAATGTGATTTAAATCAGCCAGCAGGCCGTCTGACACATCTATACAGGAAGAGGCAATGCGTCGCAGCGCCGCTCCGACAGCTACTCGCGGAGTGGGATACAAATGACGTTTAACCAGAAACTCCCTGTCTTCCTCTTTGGCTTCACGTGACCCTTTGAGAATATCCAGACCAGCGCCGGCATCACCGGTAGTGCCGGTCACATATATCCAGTCGCCGGGTCTCGCCGTGCTGCGCTTCAACGCTGCTTCGGGGGGAATAAAACCCTGCGCAGTGATAGTCATCGCCAGAGGACCGCGTACCGTGTCACCGCCAATGAGCTGCACAGAATAGTATCTGGTGAGCTCATACAGGCCACTGGCAAATTCTTCCATCCAGGCCTCGTCCACATGAGACATAGACAGGGAAAGAGAAATCCAGGCTGGCTCTGCACCCATTGCGGCGAGATCACTGAGATTAACAGCAACTGCTTTATAGGCAACGGATCTGGCAGGCGCATCTTTAAGGAAATGCACGCCGGACACCAGTGTATCAGTGGTAATGGCGAGCTGCTGATTTGCAGGAACAGACGTAACGGCACAGTCATCACCGATGCCGACGATTACGTCTTTTCGTTGATGGCCGCCATTTGCAAAGTAACGGCCAATAAGATCAAATTCTTTCACGTTTTACCGGTTAATTCAGTGTCGTCGTGTCATTACGTACAGGTACGTAAATAGATCGCTGTTAACGCTCGTGCTGACGTAACGTCTTCACCGCTTTATCTAACGCACCATTGATAAACTTATGGCTTTCTTCGGCACCAAAAGATTTAGCAAGTTCAATGGCTTCGTTAATAATTACACGATAAGGCACGTCCATGCGCTCAGTTAATTCATAGGTAGCAATACGCAGAATCGCTTTTTCGATAGGATCCAGTTCTTCCGGTAAACGGCCAAGGTATGGCTTAATTTTTACGTCTAATGCTTCTGCATTTTCCGCAACACCGCGCAACATGGCCTGGAAATACACCATGTCGACTTTCTGCATATCGTTACTGGTCGCAAGTGATAACTCCACCTGGGCGATATCGTTCTTGCTCATTTGCCATGAATAAACACCCTGAAGGGCAAGTTCTCTGGCTTTATGACGTGCGGATACTTTCACGTAACCCCCGGTTAAAGATCGTTAAGCGCTGAAACAACGTTCACCATCTCAAGGGCACCCAGTGCAGCTTCTGCACCTTTGTTCCCCGCTTTGGTACCGGAACGCTCAATAGCCTGTTCGATAGAATCTGTGGTGATAACACCGAAAGAGACCGGAATACCATACTCCAGTGATACTTGGGCCAGACCTTTGTTACACTCACCGGCAACAAAATCAAAGTGAGGCGTACCACCGCGGATCACCGCACCTAAAGCGATAATCGCATCGAACTGGCCTTTTTCTGCCAGTTTTTTCGCTGCTACAGGTAATTCATATGCACCCGGTACGCGAACCAGGGTGATGTCATTGTCGCTGACTTCACCGTGACGCTCTAACGTATCCAGCGCACCTTCAAGCAAGCTTTCTACAACAAAACTGTTGAAACGTGACACAACAATCGCGAATTTCTTGCCTGTCGCGCGAATATTACCTTCAATTACCTGCATGGTATTCCACCCCTATGAAAAAACGGCGCGCAGTATAGCATAACTGCGCGCAAACTAAATCGAATGTTCACGAATTACACGGGAACTAATTATGAATGTATTCCACCACATCCAGTCCGAAGCCGGACAGCGCATGGTATTTGACCGGCTTGCTGAGCAAACGCATTTTTTTAACGCCCATGGTCGCCAGAATCTGGCTGCCAACACCTACGGTACGTGATGAACCGGTCCAGGTTTTTCCTTCCGGCTTTTCACCACGGTCTTCTGCAGCAAATTGTCTGACCTGCCCTTCCAGGTCTTCTTCTTTACCCAGCACCACCAGCACACCACCCTCGTCTGCAATGCGCTTCATGGCATCAGGTAAAGTCATGGTACGGTTTATCGCGCGGGTAGAACCCAGTAAATCACTAAGCGTATTATGCAAGTGAACACGCACAAGTGTAGGTGTTTCCGGGTCAATGTCACCTTTCTTCAGCGCAAAGTGAATCTGATTATCGATAACATCTTTAAAGGTATGCAGTTCGAACTCACCATATTCCGTAGGCAGGCTGCACTGGGCAACTTTCTCTATTGTGGTTTCGTTCAGATTGCGATATTCAATCAGATCCGCAATTGTGCCGATTTTTATATCGTATTTTTCGGCGAATTTTTCGAGCTCAGGACGACGGGCCATGGTGCCGTCTTCATTGAGGATCTCGACAATAACAGCAGCTGGCTCACAGCCACCAAGGCGGGCAAGATCGACGCTTGCTTCGGTATGACCTGCACGATTCAGCACACCGCCTTCTTTAGCAATTAACGGAAAAATGTGGCCCGGCTGCACAATGTCAGTTGCTTTAGCATCTTTACCTACCGCGGCCAGAATCGTGGTCGCGCGGTCTGCAGCAGAAATACCGGTGGTTACGCCACGTGCTGCTTCAATGGAAACGGTAAAGGCGGTATGAAATTGTGCGCCGTTTTTATCTACCATCAGCGGTAAATTCAAACGTTCACAGCGCTCCTGCGTCATGGGCAGGCATACCAGTCCGCGGGCATGAGTAACCATAAAGTTAATCGCTTCCGGCGTCACATGCTCAGCGGCCATGATGATATCGCCTTCATTCTCGCGATCTTCATCGTCCATCAGGATAACCATTTTACCCTGACGGATATCTTCAATTATTTCAGCTGTGGTGTTGAGTGCCATAATTTCACTTATGTAGGGTTATTTTCTAAGAAAACCATTTTCGGCCAGGAAGGCCATACTAATGTCTTTTTTGGTGGTCTTTTCTGCTGCCTTATCACCCATCATCAGGCGTTCCAGATAGCGGGCAACCACGTCTACTTCCAGATTGACCCGACTGCCGGCTTTATACGTGCCGATAACCGTTTCCTGCAGGGTGTGAGGGATGATCCACAACATAAACTCATTGCCATCCACCTCATTCACAGTCAGGCTGACGCCGTCCACCGTGATACTGCCTTTATGGGCAATATACTTTGCTAACTCAGTGGGGGCAGAAATCCAGATTTCAATGTAAGTACTGTGTTTAACAATCTTTTTGACTTCACCAACGCCATCCACATGGCCGGATACAATATGACCACCAAAACGATCTGTGGGGCGCATGGCTTTTTCCAGATTCACGGTACTGCCGGGCTTATAATTGGCAAAACCGGTGTAACGGATGGTTTCGGCTGACACGTCAGCACAATAATAATCTGTACCGAAGTCGGTTACTGTGAGACAGACGCCGTTTGTGGCAATACTGTCGCCAAGGGCCACATCAGACATATCCAGCTTTTCCGACGACACAGTCAGCTTGATGTCTTCGCCCCGGTGATCAAGAGACTGAATCGTCCCCAGGGCCTGAATAATTCCGGTAAACATCGTATACCCTCTACAAAAGCGTTACTTAATTATATCGTATGACAAGCGGATATCAGGGCCGGTTTGCCGTACGTCAGTCAGTGACAGTACCGGCGTTTCATCCAGCGACACAAATTCATCCAGCGTGAGCATGCTTTGTGCTTTGTCACCTAACAGTTTGGACGCCTGATACACCACAAGCCGGTCAACTTCACCGGCAGTAAACAATGCACCGGCAAGACCCGGGCCGGCTTCCACCCACACATCATTAATTTGCCGCTCCCCCAGCTTCTCCATGAGCTGAGACAGGTCTATGTAATTGCCACGCATGGAGACGGCTAGTGCAGGGACACTGGTTTGCGGCGCAACTGGCTGACCGGTTACCCGCAGGGTTTTGTGTCCGTCTGTGAATACTTGCAGATCGTCCGGTAACCGGTTGTGGCTGTCTATCACGACCCTGAGCGGCTGCCTTACCGGCGAAACAGGATAATCAGAAAAATTGGCTTCATTTTCCCTGACCAGCAAAGACGGATTGTCGGCCAGTGCAGTGCCACTGCCGGTTAGAATGGCACAACTTGCAGCACGGTGTAATTGCACATCGCGACGGGATTCGGGACTGGTGATCCATTGACTGACGCCGTTAGACAACGCGATTTTGCCATCAAGACTGATACCCAGTTTTACCGTTACCCGCGGTTTGCCTGATACCATGCGTTTGATAAAACCGGGGTTCAATGCTGCCGATTCGGCCGCCAGAATATCAGACACCACATCAATGCCGGCATCCTGAAGTTTTTTTATGCCACGGCCGCTCACCTGAGGGTTCGGATCAGTCATGGCGATAACCACTCTGCTGACACCAGCCTCCACTAAAGCATCGGCACAAGGAGGCGTTCGTCCGAAATGACTGCAGGGCTCAAGTGTGACATAAGCCGTACCGCCACGGGCCTTATCGCCCGCTTCACGAAGAGCATGTACTTCCGCGTGGGGAGTGCCGGCCTGAATATGGTAACCCTGTCCGGCTAAGTCGCCGTTACTGTCAAGAATAATACAACCGACACGGGGATTCGGAGATGTGGTGAACTGACCCTGCGTAGCCAGTCTGATGGCTTTCGCCATCCAGGCGTAGTCCTGAGAAATGGAAACAGCTGACGTGGTTTTCATGGCGGTTATCAGTCTCCTAAACGGGCAATTTCCTCACCAAACTCACGAATATCTTCAAATGAGCGGTACACTGACGCAAACCGTACATAAGCGACTTTGTCCAGCACCTTCAGTGCATCCATAATCAGATTACCAAGGAATTCACTGGAGACTTCCCGCTCACCGGTAGCACGCAATGCAGATTTCAGCGACAAAATCACTTCTTCCACTTTCTCCGTGCTCACAGGGCGCTTTTCCAGTGCCCGCTGCAAGCCGGCGCGCAGCTTATCTTCATTGAACGGCTCTCTCGAACCATCCCGTTTAATGACTCTCGGCATCACTAATTCAGCACTTTCAAAGGTAGTAAAGCGCTCGTGACAGATAACACATTCGCGACGGCGACGTACCTGATGCCCTTCTGCCACCAGACGGGAATCGATAACCTTGGTTTCCTGTGCCGAACAAAACGGGCAAAACATAGCAGGTCCTTTTAACAACAAAGCCGCCAGGCAGCACAGGCTGCTCTGACGGCATAAACTCTTACTGACTAAGAGCGGGAAATTTCATACCGATAAAGCGGCTTACCCGTAAACCGGGAACGCTTTACACAGTTCAACAACTTCACCTTTAACACGCTCAACAACACTTTCATCACCCATGTTGTCCAGAATGTCGCAGATCCAGGTCGCAACCTGTTTCGCCTGCTCTTCTTTGAAGCCACGACGGGTAATCGCCGGACTACCGATACGCAGACCACTGGTCACGAACGGTGAACGTGGATCTTTTGGTACAGAGTTTTTGTTTACAGTGATGTTTGCACGGCCAAGCGCGGCATCAGCGTCTTTACCTGTGATATCTTTCTTAATCAGATCCAGCAGGAACAGGTGGTTTTCAGTACCGCCTGACACTACGTCGTAACCACGCTCCAGCACCACTTCAACCATGGCTTTTGCGTTTTTCACAACTTGCTGCTGATATTCTTTAAATTCAGGCTGAAGGGCTTCTTTGAACGCTACCGCTTTAGCTGCAATAACGTGACACAGTGGACCACCCTGGTTGCCCGGGAATACAGAGCTGTTCAGCTTCTTGTAGATGTCTTCGTCGCCACAGGCAGACAGGATCAGACCACTACGTGGACCCGCAAGGGTTTTGTGAGTCGTGGTAGTCACTACGTGTGCATGAGGCAGCGGGCTCGGATAAACACCGGCAGCAATCAGACCGGCAACGTGTGCCATGTCGACCAGCAGGTACGCACCTACTTTATCTGCGATTTCACGGAAACGGGCCCAGTCAACCACTTTTGAATAAGCAGAGAAACCACCGATAATCATCTTAGGCTTGTGCTCTAAGGCCAGTGCTTCAACCTGCTCGTAATCGATTTCGCCGGTTTCTTCATTCAGACCATACTGTACCGCGTTGTAGGTTTTACCTGAGAAGTTTACGTGAGAACCGTGAGTTAAGTGACCGCCTTCAGACAGACTCATACCCAGAACAGTATCACCGGCATTAATTAGAGCCATAAACGCAGCAGCGTTGGCCTGAGAGCCTGCATGGGGCTGAACGTTGGCGTACTCAGCACCAAACAGTTGCTTAGCACGGTCAATCGCCAGTTGCTCTACCACGTCTACATGCTCACAACCACCATAGTAACGCTTGCCGGGATAACCTTCTGCGTACTTATTCGTTAACTGAGAGCCTTGCGCCTCCATGACACGTGGACTGCAATAGTTTTCTGATGCGATGAGCTCAATGTGATGCTCCTGACGCTCAGCTTCTTTGGCCATGGCATCTGCCAGTTCCGGATCGTAATCCGCAATAGTCATATCGCGAGGTAACATGAAGGCTCCTTACTCTGCGTTTTATGGACAGCTAAAAAATGAGGGGCATATTTTAGTCATTTTAAGCCGCATGTATACTGCTTTATGCCCGTTTCGTTTATATCCGCAGCGGCAGCATTTCTTAACACTGCCCTACCGCTTATACGCCGCGGCCTGCGGCCATATATAACGTTTAATTACAATTCAGAAAGATTTAACCTTTTTCCAGCGCTTTCACACGGTTAAAGAGATCATCGATCTGACGGGTCCGTACAGTCACTTTACGCCAGTCGCGGTTTTTCATGGCCGGCTGACCGGATGAATAAACGCCGGACTCGGTAATATCCTGCACAATCATGGTATAACCGGTTACCTGCACATTGTCGCAAATGCTGATATGTCCATTCACACCACAGCCTCCGCCAAGTATGACGTATTTGCCGATATGACAACTGCCAGCAATGCCTGTAGCGCCGCAAATACAGGAGTGATCACCAATGATACAGTTATGTCCTACCTGTACCTGGTTATCGATAATCACATTCTTACCGATGATGGTATCTTCCATTGCGCCACGGTCGATGCTGCTTGAAGCACCAATTTGTGAATCATCGCCAATCTGTACACTGCCGGTTTGCGGAATGGGCAGCCATGTTCCTTTGTCGTTTGCGTATCCAAAACCTGCCGCTCCAATAACGGTCTGGCTGTGAATAGTCACCCGCTTACCAATCACAATATCGTGATACACGGTGACGTTGGGATAAATGGTCGAACCCTCACCAATTTTCGTGCCTTTTCCAATCACGGTATTTGCGCCGATTCTGACGTTATCACCCAGCATGACATTATCTTCAACAATGACATTGTGACCCAGCGACACATTGGTTCCCAGCGTAGCAGAAGAAGCCACAACCGCTGTTTCAGCGATACCGGATGCCACCTCCGGGGTGGTGTCGAACAACTGGGCTATGCGGGCAAAGGCTGCGTGGGGATTACTGTGAACCAGCGCGGGAACCGGACAGTCGTCCAGCATTTTCTCATTCAAAATCACCGCTCCGGCGGCCGTATCAGCCAGTTGCGACTTATATTTTACGTTGGTCAGAAATGAAATCTGGTGGCCTTTGGACCCGGCCAGAGTGCCCACACCACTCAGCTTTGTTTCGTTGATACGGGCTTCATCACCCGCCACACTGCCACCCACGTGGTCAGCCAGCTCAGTTAAAGTGTATGTGCGTTTTGCGTGTGCCGTCATAGCTTAACCTGTTAGTCAATTTCCTGTGTGTATGGTAATGCAAAATCCCGGATTCGTCCTGACCCTCACCATTAATTTCCTGCCATCCGCCATGTAAACGTTCAAAATTAACCCATTATTGAAAATCACTGCTGGCTTTACTGGTCAGATTGAGGACAAAGCGAGTACAATAGATGGCATATCATTTACTTATATTGAAGCAAGGACACTGTTCGGAACATGTCATCACAATACGTATATTCCATGCACAGGGTTGGCAAAATTGTGCCACCCAACCGTCATATTTTAAAAGATATCTCTCTGAGCTTTTTCCCTGGCGCCAAAATCGGTGTTCTGGGTCTTAACGGTGCGGGTAAATCTACCCTGCTCCGCATCATGGCCGGCGTGGACACCGAAATAGAAGGTGAAGCCCGCCCGCAGCCGGGTATCAACATTGGTTACCTGCCACAGGAACCTAAGCTGGACGAGTCCAAAGACGTACGCGGCAACATCGAAGAAGCGGTTGCTGATGTAAAACACGCCCTTACCCGTCTTGATGAAGTGTATGCCGCCTACGCCGAAGCAGACGCCGATTTTGATGCGCTGGCAAAGGAACAAGGTGAGCTGGAAGCGATTATTCAGGCGAAGGACGGTCATAACCTGGACAACGCCCTGGAACGTGCTGCGGATGCCCTGCGTCTGCCGCCATGGGACGCCGATGTTTCCAAACTGTCCGGTGGTGAACGCCGCCGTGTAGCATTGTGTCGCCTGCTGCTTGAGAAGCCGGATATGCTGCTGCTTGACGAACCGACTAACCACCTGGACGCAGAATCTGTTGCCTGGCTGGAACGCTTCCTTCACGACTATGAAGGTACTGTGGTAGCCATTACCCACGACCGTTATTTCCTTGATAACGTTGCCGGCTGGATCCTGGAACTCGACCGTGGTCACGGTATTCCGTGGGAAGGTAACTATTCATCCTGGCTGGAACAGAAAGAAGCCCGTCTTGCCCAGGAAGAACGCACTGAAAATGCCCGCGTGAAATCCATGAAACAGGAACTGGAATGGGTGCGCTCGAACCCGAAAGGCCGTCATGCTAAATCGAAAGCACGTATGGCCCGCTTCGAAGAAATGTCCACGTCTGATTACCAGAAACGTAATGAAACCAATGAGCTGTTCATTCCACCGGGTGAGCGCCTGGGCGATAAAGTCATTGAAGTGAAGCACCTGAAGAAAGCTTACGGTGACCGTGTACTTATCGATGATATGGACTTCGTAGTACCGAAAGGCGCTATCGTCGGTATTATCGGTCCTAACGGTGCGGGTAAATCTACCCTGTTCAAAATGATCTCAGGTCAGGAGCAGCCGGACGAAGGTGAAGTGGTTATTGGTGATACCGTTCATCTTGCCAGTGTGGAGCAGTTCCGCGACCACATGAATGACAAGAATACAGTGTGGAAAGAAATCTCTGACGATTCTGACATTATCCGCATCGGTAACTTTGAAATTAACAGCCGCGCTTACTGCAGCCGCTTTAACTTCCGTGGCAGCGACCAGCAAAAGTTCATCGGCGATCTGTCCGGTGGTGAGCGCAACCGTGTTCACCTGGCCAAACTGCTGAAAGCCGGCGGCAACGTGTTGCTGCTCGATGAACCGACCAACGACCTGGACGTTGAAACCCTGCGTGCACTGGAAAATGCCTTATTGGAATTCCCGGGCTGTGCCATGGTTATCTCGCACGATCGCTGGTTCCTCGACCGCGTAGCCACGCATATCATTGACTACCGCGATGAAGGTAAAGTTAACTTCTTTGAAGGAAACTACACCGACTACGAAACCTGGCTGAAAGAAAACTTCGGACAGGATGTGGTAGAGCCGCACCGCCTGAAATATAAGCGTATGGCGAAGAAGTAATACACAGGCCCCGCATTTGCGGGGCTTTTACTATCTGGTTGATTAATTTTCCGGCTTTCACAGGATTAATTTGAACGATCAGGTTGACCTTACCCCGTTGTTTACACTAATAATTAAGGGGTAAGTTATCAGGAAGAACAATTGTGGATAAACGACAGTTTCAGCGTGTAGATTTAAAGGTACCGGGAGAGCTCAGTCTCCACGGTAACAGCATACCTGTTACTGTTGAGGATGTATCACTGCAGGGCCTGCGCCTCAGCGCTGCAGAAGCCATGTTGGACATGTTGCCCTTCGACAGTCACGACCCTTACACAGTGATGTTTAAAGCAAATCCCGACAGTCCGTTAATGACACTGTATCTGATCCAGCTTTACCGCCAGTCTCCGCAAAAAGCCGGCGTCATTTATATCGGCTGTAAAGTTGATCACATCGATGTGGAATGTCTCGCCGAACTGCGCCGCCTGATCAACCTGAACAGCGGCGACGATGCGCTAAGCGAAAAAGACATGGACGCCCTGCTCAATGCAGTCTATCCCGGCAACTGAATGCTTAGCTGAGTGCATCCAGCGCTTCTGACAATTGACTCACCGGCACGACCTGCAATCCGGCTACCGGCAGTTTGGGCGCATTGGATTTGGGTACGATAGCCCGTTTAAAACCGTGCTTGGCGGCTTCTGTGATCCGCTCACTGCCGTTCGGTACCGGTCTGATTTCACCGGCCAGACCCACCTCACCAAATACAATCAAATCTTTTGGTAAAGCACGATTGCGGAAACTGCTGACCATCGCCAGCAATAAGGCTAAGTCAGCACTGGTTTCTGAAATTTTTACACCACCCACCACGTTAACAAATACGTCCTGATCGTTCATCTGTACATTACCGTGACGGTGCAACACTGCCAGTAACATGGCGAGCCGGTTTTGTTCCAGACCAACTGCAATCCGGCGGGGATTAGCCATCTGCGAATAGTCCACCAGCGCCTGAATCTCTACCAGCAACGGTCTGGTGCCCTCCCAGACTACCATCACACTTGAACCCGGCGCCTGATTTTCCCCCCGGCTGAGGAAAATAGCGGAAGGATTGCTAACTTCTTTAAGACCTCTTTCCGTCATGCCGAAAACGCCAAGCTCATTAACAGCACCGAAACGGTTCTTATGACTGCGTAATGTTCTGAAGCGCCCGTCACTCTCACCTTCCAGCATCATTGAACAGTCGATACAGTGCTCAAGGACTTTCGGGCCGGCCAGATTGCCGTCTTTCGTTACGTGGCCAACGATAAACATGGCGATATGATGTTGTTTCGCAAAACGGGTCAGATAAGCGGCACTTTCCCTCACCTGCGATACACTGCCGGGAGCTGACTGTACATCAGCTACATTCATTACCTGAATCGAATCAATAACCATAATTTTAGGCTGTTGTGTCAGTGCCAGTTCGCAGATAGTCTCCACATTGGTTTCTGCCAGCATCATCAGCTTATCAGTGGGCAACCCTAATCTTTGAGCGCGCATGGCCACCTGTTGCAACGACTCTTCACCGGTAACGTAAAGCGCGCTGCGTTCTTTGGCTAACTGACACATCACCTGCAGTAACAGTGTACTTTTACCGGCACCGGGTGAACCGCCTATTAACATAGCCGCGCCGGGTACAATGCCACCGCCAAGTACCCGGTCCAGCTCTTTGAAGCCGGAGCTGAATCTGGGTAATGCTTCCAGATCGATGGCATTAAGAGGTTCTATACGGGCATTCGTCTGACCGGCGTAACCGCTGAATCCGGCCTTTGCTGTTTTAGCAGGGGAAACCACAAACTCTGAAATGGTGTTCCAGGATTTGCATTCGCTGCATTGTCCCTGCCACCTTGGAAACTCTGCGCCACAGTCAGAACAGACGTAGGCTGTTTTACGTTTTGCCATTTGAATTAATTTAAAGGTATTATTTTGGGCTATTCTAACGTTATTATGAAGGCACTGCATACCGTATTAAAGTAGGGATGGAGTCCGGGTAAATGTTCACTTACAGTCTCAGCGAAGTCTGCCGATAAGAAATACAACAGGGCAGCCAATTAAGATCAGTAGTTAAAATGGAAAAAGAACTTCAGCAATATGCAGACATCATAGAGCAGCTGAAATCATCAATCGGCGCCCCTGAATTCAATCAAGTTTTGATGCAACTGACGCAGAACCTTCCGTCAGAAAAACGCTTTCTCATCAAAATGGAGTTGAAAAGACTGGCCAAGCCCTGTGTACGCTCAATTGATCTGCGCGGTCAGGTGGACGGTGAATGCAAGCTCTTCGAATACCGTGGCAGGAAGCACTATCTCGATGACGTTGCCATAGACGTTTTTAACCGCCAGGTGAATATCTTCGGAAATTACACCTTTGGTGTTTACGAAACGGTGATGGCAACAGAAAATAACTTCAGAGTGATGCGGGAGCGGGCTGAACAACAAGCTCTGCAGGGCACGGTTAAATCTGACGCTGAAACCAAACAGGAAAATCTTCATCAGTACTCCATTCCTGTTGTTAATTTGCTGAACTATGCTCACCGTAATCAGGAACGGATGAACTTTGCTGTCGCAGTTGAAATACAGGATGAGAGCGGTAGTCAGTACAAAGCCAGTAGTGTGGATATTTCTACTGAAGGGCTCAGGTTGAAGTTACCGAAAGAATACCGCTTCCGGCCAGAACAGAAGTTACACATATTCTTCCGGGGCCTGGAAGATGAGTTTGCCATGGATAAGCGCTCGGGTATTGTTTATGAAGTCATTACCACCAAGTTTGAAAAATCAAATTATTACCTCATTCTTAAACGTAACCGGCAATTCCCTTCCCCGTCATTCGACAAGTTTCTCGATAACTTCATTCATGGCAACAAACGCCGTTATAAAGTTAACCTGACGAACACCATTGATGCCATCGTCAATAAAACTGCAGAGCAGTATATTTCCCCCTGTAGTCCGTCGCTGCCGGTATTCATCGACAGTATCAATGACGCATTGCTTCCCCGTTATGCCATGCTCAATACCATCAACAAGGATATCCTGGATTACTGGAAGGATGAGACCGGTGAGATCAAACTGGGCTATTTGCTGAAACCTTCGCGACTGGCAAAATTGCAGGCTGATGCAGATAAACATAACGAACTGTATGTTTATTGTTTCACCCACATCCAGAACGGTGCGGTGTATTTCTACTCGGCGTCCACACGTGAACTGGAACAAAAAGAATCACTCAAGTCTGTTTTCATCGGATTTGGTTCCCGGAAAGTCAGCTGGCGGGTATTTAAACTGACAATTAGCACCATGTCACCGGATGAAGCGCATTGTCCGCTTTCTATTCCGGATGACGTAGGCAGTGTGGCAAAGAAACAAAACACGCCGCCTTCAGCCCGCCTGATGGCAAAACTAAAACGTCTTCAATACCTTGTGCATATTACAGATGTCACCTCTGAAAGCGGACAACGGCAATATGCGGCGTTAAAATTTGACCGTAGTAACCTCGCCCATCTTCGCATTTTTGCTCACCCCAGAAATAAGCAACCGGCCCCTATCCGCCCTTATCGTTATCGTTTTCAGGAACAACGGATGGAAACCCGCTACATTCTGCGGTCGCCAGTTGTGTTAAGTGGCCTGAATGAAACCATGCAGTGCAAGGGGATTTCTGAAGATATCTCCATATCCGGCCTGCGCCTTGAAATTCCCGGCGAGTTTGACGGAGAAAAAGGCAGCCTGGTGAAAATTGCGCTGCCTGAACTGCAAGCGCTGACGACCAGGCACGATGTGACCGGATTGATTTACGAAGTGGTTTATTACAATACAGACCGCAATATTGTGCATCTTCGTGCCGCCGAAGGTGAACCGGGCGCTGCAGCCAGAAAGTTTTTTGATAATCTGATCAAGCAGAACAAACAGGCACTGCAAACCTATCCGGAAGAAGAGGAAATTCCGGGTATCGGTCATGCCCTGCGTTGTATTAACGCCCGTCACACACCTAATTTCGCTTTTCTGCTGGCCAAAAACGGTATTCGCTACGAGGCGGATATGGCTGTCATGAACGGAGTGAATTCTGTATCAGCACGCATGCTGACCCATTTCACCGGCAGTCGTAAAACCAACGTTGAGTTTCTCTACCGGGATAAGAACCTGGAAGCTCCGCTCATGCTTCATGGCATTAAAACCATGAGACTGGAAAATCAGCCATTACGGCAAGAGCTTTTTGTTGCTTATGATCCGGCCCGTAAGAACAGCAAACTGGCCATATTGCCTAAGCTGGATAAAGATTTTGCCAATGATGACACCAGAAAGTCCTTTATCACTGAAGCGCTGGCAAGAGGTCACTTTATTGCCATGCAGGTTATTTTAACGACCACAGGTAAACCGGATCTGGACATGCTGCAAGCCGAATTAAGCTATGTCAGCATGTACGCATTGCACCGCGCTAAAGAACTGGAAGAGAAGATCTGGGGTATGGGCGCATCTGTGCACCTTGTCGATATGACCAGCGAAGTAATGACGCGTTTTGGCTATGACAAAGCAACCATATCCCGTAACAGTCAGCTAAGAGCCGTCAGCGAATCGACAGCGCAGATTGAAAAAATCCTCAACAATTAAACAAAGAAGGCATGCTCACGGCATGCCTTCATCGCTTTGCTCTGTTTCAGGTTGTTATTCAGCCAGCAAATACAACATGCCGTGCAAACCTGAGAACCGGATGGCCGTATCAGCTTTTTCCCTTACCAGCGGTTTAGCATGACAAGCCACACCCAATGCTGCTTTTGCCATCATTACCAGATCATTAGCGCCGTCTCCCATAGCGACGGTTTGTGACATAGGTATTTGCCATTCGCTGGCCAGAGACTCAACCGTGCGCGCTTTCACTTCAGCATCCACGATTTCACCGGTCACCTCTCCGGCAAGCACGTCGCCATCGGTTTTCAAGGTATTGGAGAATGCTGCATGCAGGCCAAGCCGTTCTTTTACGTGATCGGCAAAATAAGTGAACCCGCCGGAGGCAATAGCGATTTTCCAGCCATGCTCTTTTAACACGGATACCAGTGGTACAACGCCCGGCATTAACGGAATACTGTCACGGATTTGGGCCAGCTGTGAAACCGGTACACCTTTCAGGCAGGCCACCCGTGATATTAAACTTTCACTAAAAGCCAGTTCCCCGCGCATGGCCCTTGCGGTTACAGCGGCAACCTTGTCACCGAGGCCGGCCAGTTTGGCTATCTCATCAATACACTCAATTTGTATGATGGTGCTGTCCATGTCCATCACCAGCAAACCGGGCGCAGACAACGATGGCCGGGCAGCCTGAACCACTACATCTACCCACAACGATTCAGCCAGTTTTTCCAACAGCGGCTTTAATGCCTGCACATCAGCCGTCTTTATTGACCCCGTTACGACGGTTTCGTGGAACTTACCGCTAAGGGCATGTAACCGGAAACCGGACAGCGTTGCGACTGGTGCCAGTGCGTCAGACACTTTTTCAAGTTGCCAGGCTGTGAGCGCCGGCGCATAGACAGTGATAACAGCGTCATTATTGTCTGAAGAGACTGCACCTGTGCTCTGCCACTGTCCGCCTGAAAAAACGATGCCGGCAGGATGCGTTTCCAGCGCAATAATTAGCGCAGTATGTGAATGTACTGAAGATAAAGCTACTGAATTCAATGTAGGAGGTTCCGCTACTCAAAGTATGCGTATCCTAGCGAATTCAGTGACCGGGGAAAACTGCCATTTATGAATAGATTATGCTCATGATGGCAAAAACGGTATGATGACGGCAAATGCGCTTTTTCTCTGACTATGACTGATAAATACGCGGCCTGGAGAACACCGGCCCCGGAAAAGAAACACTGGTTTGCCTGGTTGCAACGCAGAAGTGTGCACATTACTGCATTCACCCTGCTGATTATGGCACTGGTGAGCCTGTGTGTGATTGAGTCGCGGCATGCTTTACGTGAAGCGGGACAGGCAGCGTCAGCCCCGGTCGACGTGCTGGGCGAACAATACGCCCTTATTCTGGCAGGTCCGGTTTATTCAAAGAATGGCGATGTCATTGCACTACATTTAAGCCGCCTTGCAGAAACAAACTTCATTCTCGCTGCGGCAGTATTCGATAATAAAGGCAAACGCCTCGGTGTGGTGACACAGAAATCTTCAGTAACTGAAGAGTCTCCGGAACAAAATCAGCTGGTAAGATTATTTTCCATAACAGACGACAACGGCAGTCAAACCGGCGTGTTGCAGATCACCGTTGACAGTGCCCGACTTCTCAACGACGAATACGCACTAATGCAGTCTGAACGTGCAATTCAGGCGGGGATCTTAATGACCGGATTATTTGCCGGATGCATTCTGACCGCAGCGGGCTGGCGATACCGCTACTATTTTATCAATAAAATGCGTTAGCCAGTGCAGCTCAGGGCTGAACAAACAGGTCACGGAAATTGGCAGTGGTTTTCGTTGTAACCTCAGCCACAGACACACCAAATGCTTCTGCCAGCACCTGTGCAATTTGCACCAGCCGCGCCGGTTCATTCCGTTGCCCCTGAAACCCTAGCAGGGGCATGTCCGGAGAATCGGTTTCCAGCAGAATATTATCCAGCCCGGTCTCAACCAGAGCATCCAGTGTTTTCTTACCACGGGGATAGGTAATTGTGCCCCCTGCACCTAATTTAAAGCCCATTTCAACATACTGAGCAGCGACCTGTGTATTGCCGGAAAAAGCATGCACCACACCGCCACAGGAAAAGCCTGCCTGTTTAATCATTGCGGGCAAACGATGATGAGTTTTAAGGTGGTGAAGGATAACCGGTAATTCACACTGCTTTGCCACGTCCAGTTGTGCGAGTAACCACTTCTCCTGTTCCGCAAGAGGCAGTTCTATTGTGGCATCGAGACCAATTTCGCCGATAGCGCATACTGACTGGCGGTGTTCTGCGACCGCCTTTTGCAATTTTGACACAGCATCATCAAGGGAACCGCGAATAAACCAGGGGTGGATGCCAAAGGCGAGGAAGATATCAGAATGGCGGGCCTGGATGGCAAGCTGTATTTCCCAGCCTGCCGGTGTGGTGCCGGGGATCAGGAAGCCACTGATACCTGCCTCCCCTGCCCGTTTAAGCACACCGTTAAGATCATGCTCAAAGGCGGGTAAATCAAGGTGACAGTGGCTGTCTATCATGTTGCGGGCATATCTCAGGGCATAAGCCGCTGAGTACTCCATGTACCGTCTTCTGTTTTATTGTATTCGAAACGATCGTGAAGCCGGTCTTCACCACCCTGCCAGAATTCAATCTGATGCGGCTTTACACGGAAACCTCCCCAGAAATCCGGCACAGGAAGTTCTTTATTAGCAAACTTGTTTTTCAGTTGCTGAAATTGTGTCATCAGCAATTCACGGGTAGCAATGGGCTGGCTTTGTTTTGATGCATATGCTGCCAGCTGGCTGTCTTTCGGGCGGGAAAAGAAGTACTTTGCATTTTCCGCAGTACTCAATTTTTCGGCCACGCCGCATACCCGCACCTGGCGCTCCATGAAAAACCAGGGAAAATGCAGAGAGATTTTATTATTCTGTCCCAGCTCTCTGGCCTTACGGCTGCCAAGGTTGGTATAGAATAAAAAGCCTTCTTCACTCACATCTTTCAGCAGCACAATACGCTGAGATGGTTGCCCGCTGCTGTCTACCGTTGCCACAGTCATGGCTGTAGGATCCGGAATATTTGCGTTAATGGCATCGTTCAGCCACTGCCGGAACAACGCTACCGGATGCTCAGTTAACTGAGTATCATCCAGACGGCCAGCAGAATATTGCCGCCGCATATCAGAAAGAGACATAGCACCTCCTTACAACGGTGAAACAAAAAGTAGATTAATCGTCGCCGTAGCCTAATGAACGCAAGGCCCGGTCATCGTCCGCCCAGCCTTGTTTCACTTTAACCCAAAGTTCAAGAAACACTTTGTTGTCGAACAGGTTTTCCATATCTTTGCGGGCCTGCTCGCCGATAGTTTTAATATGATTTCCGGCTTTGCCGATGACCATGCGTTTCTGGCTGTCACGCTCAACCAGGATAAGACCGTTAATACGGTATACCCCGTTTTCCATCATTTTGAATTGTTCTATTTCAACCGTAGTGGAATAAGGCAGTTCATCACCGGTGAAGCGCATCAGTTTTTCACGGATAATTTCCGCCGCCATGAACCGGCTCGAACGGTCGGTAATGTAATCTTCGGGGAAGTAAAATTCGCTTTCCGGCAAAGACTGCTGCACGGTTTCCCGTAACGCATCCACCTGCTTGCCGTTTTTCGCACTGACGGGGAAAATATGCTCAAACGTGTGCAGTGACGACAGCTTCTGGATCTGAGCCATCAGACTTTCTTTGTCTTCTACCTTGTCGACTTTATTGACCACCAGGTAACAGGGTAAACGGCTGTTTTTAACCTTTTCCAGTACCATGGCATCGTCTTCGGTCCAGCGTGTGCCTTCCACCACAAACAGAACCAGACCCACTTCAGCCAGTGAGCTCGATGCAGCACGGTTCATGTAACGGTTAATGGCCCGTTTCTCGTCCTGGTGCAACCCGGGCGTATCCACGTAAACTGTCTGGCATTGTGCCTCGGTATCGATACCCAAAATACGGTGACGGGTGGTCTGGGGCTTTCTGGAAGTAATACTGACTTTCTGACCCAGGATACGGTTCAGTAATGTAGATTTACCCACATTCGGACGGCCGACAATGGCCACCAGGCCACAGCGGGTATCAACATCTTCATTCAGATGCATGTTCAAGCTTCTCCAACGTTTCTTTTGCAGCTTGCTGTTCTGCTTTACGCCGGCTGTTCCCTGTGCCGAAAACGGGCTTTTCAAGTTGCGCTACAGTGCAACTGACTTCAAAAGTCTGCGCGTGATCCTTGCCGCTTATTCCTACCACTTCATACACCGGAAGAGGTTCACGGCGTGACTGTAAATATTCCTGTAAACGGGTTTTACTGTCTTTCGGGTGTTCATTCGGATCGAGCCGGTCAATACGGGCAGACCACAAACTCAGAATCACTTTGCTGACGGTGTCTATTCCGGCATCCAGATAGATGGCACCCAGTATGGCTTCCACAGCATCAGCGAGGATGGAACTGCGGCGATGACCACCACTTTTCAGTTCACCCTGCCCCAGTTTAAGCAATTCACCTACGCCGGCTTCTTTCGCCATTTCAGCCAGGGTATCGCCCTTCACCAGGGTTGAACGCATGCGGGTCAATTTCCCCTCCGGTACAGACGGGAAACGGGCGAATAACGCATCTGCGATGACCATGCCTAATACGGCATCGCCCAGAAATTCCAGCCGTTCATTGTGCTTTTTCGCTGCACTGCGGTGGGTTAACGCCTGCTCAAGCAAACCTTCGTCTTTAAAGCGGTAATCCAGTAATTTTGATAACCGTGCGTATCTGTCGATACCCTGCATTACTCTATGCCACCAATCCGGTTAAATCTGATACCTGTCGGTACCCATCCCGGTAACACGCTGTCTGCCGGACGTTCAAACTCAAAACTGATCCAGATAGCAACGGCTTTACCTACCAGATTATCATCAGGAACAAATCCCCAGAAGCGGCTGTCACGGCTGTTTTCACGGTTGTCGCCTAAGACAAAGTATTGTCCTTCAGGAACAATCCATTCATTACTGCGGGTACCCGGTTGCGTGTAAAAATTTGATGCCGGAATACTGCGTCCGGGATTGCGCAAAATGTCGTGGGTCACATCGCCAAGTTGCTCGGTGTAACGCAACAACGGCACCATATCCTGCACAAATTCGCCGCGCTCTTTAAATTCCAGAGGTACCGGTTGCTGTTTCGGGCAGTCGCTGCCGCCGCTCTCACAGTATGGCTTAATAAAAACTTGTTTGTTCTGATACACAATGGTGTCGCCCGGCAGACCCACTACACGTTTAATGTAGTCTACATTCGGATCTTCGGGGTATTTGAATACCACGACATCGCCACGCTCCGGTTCACCGGTTTCCAGAAACTTGCTGCGGAACACCGGGTCTTTTAAACCGTAGGCATACTTTTCTACCAGAATGAAATCGCCTACCAGTAAGGTAGGCATCATAGATCCGGAAGGGATCTGAAACGGTTCGTACAAAAATGAACGTAACACCAGTACAAACGCGATGACCGGAAAAATTTGTTGTGATGTATCCACCAGCCAGGGCAACTCACTTTGAGGACCCGTTGATGAACCACCGGCTACCGCTTCACCACCTGCGAGCTTTTCCTTTCTTGCCGGTGCCCACAGCAAACTGTCCAGCAGCCAGATTAATCCGGTTGCTACTGTCAGGATCACCAACAAAATTGAAAAATAATTTGCCATTACTTACCTACCTTGAGAACAGCGAGGAACGCATCCTGAGGTAATTCAACATTACCTACCTGCTTCATGCGTTTCTTTCCTTCTTTTTGTTTTTGCAGCAGTTTTTTCTTACGGCTCACGTCACCACCATAACACTTGGCGATAACGTTTTTGCGCAGCTGTTTAACTGTGCTTCGTGCAATAATATGGTTACCGATAGCAGCCTGAATAGCGATATCAAACATCTGGCGCGGGATCAGTTCACGTAACTTTTCAACCAGTTCACGGCCACGACCCTGACTGTTTTCACGGTGCGTGATCATGGCCAGTGCATCCACACGTTCGCCGTTGATAAGTACATCAACACGCACCATGTCAGACTGCTGGAAGCGCTTGAAGTTATAGTCCAGTGAAGCAAAACCACGGCTGGTTGATTTCAACCGGTCAAAGAAGTCCATCACGACTTCAGCCATCGGTATTTCATAGGTTACCGCGACTTGCTTACCATGATAAGTCATGCTGGTCTGCATACCACGCTTCTCAACGCAAAGTGTGATGACATTACCGAGGTATTCCTGAGGAACGAGAATGTTTGCCTCTACCATCGGCTCGTGAATCTCTTCGATTTCATTCACCGGCGGTAAATTAGAAGGGTTATCAACCTGTATGGTTTCCCCTTTGGTTGTAACAACCTGATAGATTACGGTTGGTGCGGTGGTGATAAGATCAAGATCATATTCCCTCTCCAGACGCTCCTGAATGATTTCCATGTGCAGCATGCCAAGGAAACCAATCCGGAAACCAAAGCCAAGAGCGGCCGAGCTTTCCGGCTCGAAAAACAACGACGCATCGTTAAGGCTTAACTTAGATAATGCATCACGGAAATCTTCGTAATCGTCTGAACTGACCGGGAACACACCGGCATAAACCTGAGGTTTTACTTTCTTAAAGCCCGGCAGCGGCTTGTCAGCCGGTTCACGTGCCAGGGTGATAGTATCACCCACAGGGGCACCGTGGATTTCTTTAATACCGGCAATGATAAAACCAACTTCTCCGGCACGAAGAACACCGGTTTCAGTTTGCTTAGGAGTAAAGATACCCACTTTGTCCGCCTGGTGAGTCTGCCCGTTAGACATGATTTTAATTTTGTCTTTTACGTTCAGTTCGCCCTGTACAATCCGTACCAGAGATACAACGCCCTGGTAGTTATCGAACCAGGAATCAACAATCAGCGCTTTCAGCGGTGCATTTCTTTCACCTTCCGGCGGCGGAACACGGTTAACAATAACTTCCAGTACGTCTTCAATACCCACGCCGGTTTTGGCTGAGCAACGCACAGCATCGATGGCGTCAATGCCGACGATGTCTTCAATTTCTTCTGCTACACGCTCAGGTTCAGCCTGCGGCAAATCAATTTTGTTGAGGATTGGCACCACTTCCATATCCATATCAATGGCGGTGTAGCAGTTTGCCAGAGTCTGTGCTTCTACGCCCTGTCCGGCATCAACCACCAGCAGCGCACCTTCACAGGCTGCCAGTGAGCGGGATACTTCGTAAGTGAAGTCCACGTGTCCCGGCGTATCGATAAAGTTTAACTGATAGGTTTCACCATCTTTCGCGGTGTAGTTCAACGTTACACTTTGCGCTTTGATGGTAATACCACGTTCGCGCTCAATATCCATCGAATCCAGCACCTGTTCGGCCATTTCCCTGTCAGTCAGTCCTCCGCAATGCTGGATAAGACGATCAGACAGTGTAGATTTACCGTGATCGATGTGTGCGATGATGCTGAAATTACGTATGTGCGACTGTTGCATAATGCTGGAAAATGTCCTGCGAGAATTAAGTTAAACAAACCGGATTTTATTTGAACCGGCAAAACCACAATACTTCTGCCCGGGAAAGTTAATACGGCAGCGCAAAGCGTGCGGATTTTACCTATTTCTTCACTGAAAAGCGAATCAGTATACAAGCCTTTTCTGGCTCAGTTCAGGGCTGATGTCGCTGAACGGCTCCGTTAGCAGGAATGGAAGAAAGAATAACAGGACGGAAACGGGTCTGGTCGCGCTTTTTCAGGTAACCTGAAATTACCGTGAAGGCGAGAAAAGTCACACACAGGCTACCCAGTAAAACCCAAAATTCGCCGCTGAGTCCCACAGCCGGCAGCAGTGCAGTAAAGCTCAGCGCACTGGCAATAAAGATAATGAGAGGTATGACGTAAAGCCAAAGAGAAGCAGTCACAATGCCGGCTTCCGGCACGCCGATACTAACTTTGTCTCCCACCTTACAGGGCACCGGCGATTGTAAAGTCAGTTGCTGGGTTTTCGGCGACAATGCGCGGGAAATCACACCGGAGCCACAGTCAGATTGCGCCTGACAGGATGAACAGGTGGTTTTGATAGCGGCTTCGACGGTGATCACGTCACCGTCAACCGCAATAACCGTAGCGGTTTCTTTAATCACCGCTGACCTCTTTGAGCTTCAGAGAGGTGGCAATGGCATTAGCAGTCTGCAGAGGAATTTCCCCGATGACTGTTACCTGGGCCTTGCCATCGGTGAGAGTCAGAAACGTACTCAGGTCATGGCGCAGGACTAAATCGGAACCGATTGCGTCACTGGCAGGCTGTACATATACAGACACATCCACCAGCCCGTCAGAGAACAGTTTGTATTCCACCACTTGCCCTGTCATCGCCAGGCGGCGGATATCTCTTTTCACTTCGACCATACCATCAGGAAGATAATCAACTTCCCAGCCTTGCTGACGATTTGTCGACGGCGTCAAAGCCAGCGGCCTGGGAAGAGAAGCACGGTTCACACGGGCAAAGTACGCAGGCGGCGTGTCTGACATTGTCAGTGATGTAACCTGAATTTGCTCCAGCACATTGCCCTGTAAATCCAGCGTATTAAGTTTCAGCAACATCCCCGACTGTTCGTCCAGCCAAAGCTGGTAACTGAAACGGGTATTATCACGACTGACGATCCTGATCTGCTGAGCTGGCCGGCCGGCCACACGGGCTCTGCCCACAGACACAAACTCGTAGCCTTTGGTCAGAGAAACCGGTTCGTAAAGCAACTCTCCGGGTATAGGACCATTGATATACTGAGAGTGCAGACTGTAAGGCTGGGTATCCGGTTCAAATATACTGACCACATCCCCTACCCGGATGAGCTCTCTTCCGGGGCCGTTTTGCAGATTCAACTGCTCAACGCTGGTACCGTCTTCAAGTACACCGTGTCGCCACAAATAGGGCACAGTTTCCTGATTTAACCGGCTGACGACATAGGCCACCTGAAAATTCAGTGTACGGGTCGCTGCAGTCATTTTCTCCAGCCATCCGGTCACCGACTCCGGCTTAACCTGCGCTGATCCAACAGACTCCGGTTCTGCGCTGTCATTGTGTGCTGCGGCTTTCTGGCTGATAGCTTCTTCCGCTGTCACGATAGAATCGGGAGGTAAAATATCCTGAGACACCGGATTCTGAGCATCAGATTCTGCTTCGATTTCAGCAACAACCTGCCGCGAAGCCCCTTCAGTCCCGTTTTCCTGAGCAGGAACAGGAGAAGAAAAAACGATAAAGGAAAATGTGCATGCCAGAAAAGCATGCCCTGAAAACGCGCGTACCAGCTCCACTGGAGCTGGTACGCGTTGTATAAATGATTTTGTCATTTAGCTCTTAATTTGGATTAGCGTCAGACTCAGCACGTTCTTCTACGGCTTTACTTTGATCTTCTGCCTGCTTCAGCTGAATCTGTTGTTCATGGTCAGCGATGATAGCATTGATCTTACGCTTTTTCTCCAGCACAACATTCATATCATTGCGCGGAATCGTACGGGTCTGTTCCAGACTAACCGGAGAAAGACCACCCAGACGGGTATTCGTCTCAAACGTAGAGAACGGTTCTGCAGGTTCCGGCTGATTCATTTGTTGAACACCCAGAATCACCGCCACAGCTACAGAAGCAGCAACGGCGAATTGTCCACCTTGTTTGGCGAATGGCACCACACTACCAACCAGCGGCAATGATTTCCAGCCTGAACGCTTCGGCGCCATCACTGTAGGTTCACTTTCTAAGGCAGCGGCTACCGCAGCAGTAATGTCTAACTGAGGTGCGACCGTGGCTTCTTTACGTAAACCACTACGAATAACATGATATCGCTTCCACTTTGTTTTTAGCTCTTCATCATTAAGGATTGCATCCATGATGTCAGCGCTGTTTGTCTCGCCATCCATAAAGGCTGACAATTTTTCTTGCTGTTGCGTCATATTATAAAATCCTGATCGAAATGATCGTTTACCACCTTAACACAGCTAGTTAGTTCGTTTCATCCCGTGAAAGTTCAATTTCATCGTGAAAAAAAATCAATTTTCTAACAATGGCTGTATGACCTTGTCGATTGCCTCACGTGCCCGGAAGATCCGGGAGCGGACTGTACCGACAGGACACCCCATTACGCTGGCGATTTCCTCATAACTTAAACCTTCAATTTCCCGCAGGGTAATTGCCATACGTAAATCGTCGGGTAACTTCTCCACAACACGGAATAATGTAGCTTCGAGTTCATCAGACAACAAACTGCGTTCCGGCGTGGATTGCTCTTTCAGCGCATCACTGCCTTCATAATAGTCTGCGTCTTCAGCGTCGACATCATTTGCAGGCGGCTTTCGCCCCTGTGCCACAAGATAATTCTTAGCGCTGTTAACGGCAATGCGGTACAACCAGGTGTAAAACGCACTGTCGCCGCGAAAATTTGGTAACGCGCGGTAAGCCTTGATAAACGCATCCTGAGTGACATCTGCAACGTCACCGGAGTTTTTGACATATCGAGACACCAAATGCATTACTTTATGCTGATAACGGGTTACCAGTAAGTTAAATGCATTTTTATCACCGCTTTGTACCTTTTCAACAATCTGTTGATCGGTTATCTGCTCGCTCATCCGAGCTATTTCTCCTTAACATCTACCACATAAACAGCTCATGCAAGCATCAGGTAGACTGCATTATTCCCAATAAGTTCGCAAAAAATGCGGACAATCTTTAAATTATCAATAAATAATATAAGAAAAATCCTGCAGACGCGCGCTCTATGCTTTGCGTTTTGCTGTGCTTCCTTTAGACTTGCCGGACCTTAGCCTACAAGTAAACCGCTAAAATACCATGAAATCAGTGGCTTCTTCACTAACATCAGCGGATCCGAAAGGAATTGAGCACCAATGTGATGTTTTAGTCATCGGCAGTGGTGCTGCCGGATTAAGTCTGGCGCTCAAACTGGCAAATCATTGTAATGTGATTGTGCTGAGCAAAAGCGACCGCAATGAAGGATCGACCCGATACGCCCAGGGCGGTATTGCCGCCGTTTTCGACGAACATGATTCTGTTGAAGCACATGTTGCTGACACATTAAATGCCGGCGCAGGATTGTGTGAAGAAGACGCAGTACGCTTCACAGCCCAAAATGCTAAAGATGCACTGAACTGGCTGATAAATCACGGCGTACCTTTTGATACTGAAACGAATGAGCAGGGTGAGGAGCGTTTTCACCTGACCCGTGAAGGTGGTCACAGTCACCGCCGTATTTTACATGCTGCCGATGCAACCGGTGAAGCGCTGCAAATTACTCTGAATGATGCGGTGTCATCCCACCCCAATATCCGGTTTCTGGAACGGTACAACGCCATCGACTTAATTAAGTCCCGCAGTAATAACCTGCACTGTACCGGTGTGTATGCGTGGAATCTGGAACAGGCCCATGTGGAAGTTATCCGCAGCCGTTTCATTGTGCTGGCCACGGGCGGCGCGAGCAAAGTGTATCAGTACACATCTAATCCGGATGTGTCCAGCGGTGACGGTATTGCCATGGCCTGGCGTGCTGGTTGCCGTGTGGCGAATATGGAATTCAATCAGTTCCATCCCACCTGTTTGTATCATCCTCAGGCAAGAAACTTCCTGATTACCGAAGCACTGCGGGGTGAAGGTGCACAGCTGTGCCATGCTGATGGGACACGCTTTATGACACGCTTCGATGAGCGGGGCGATTTAGCGCCCAGGGATATTGTTGCCCGTGCCATCGACTACGAGATGAAACGTCTGGGTGCTGACTGTATGTATCTGGATATCAGTCATAAGCCGGCTGACTTCATTGAAAAGCATTTCCCGAACATTTACCGCAAGTGTCTGTCTGTGGGCATCGATATCACTAAGGAGCCTATTCCTGTGGTGCCTGCCGCGCACTATAGCTGCGGTGGTGTGATGACTGACTTTAATGCCAAAACTGACCTCGATAACGTTTATGCCATTGGTGAAGTAGCTTATACCGGCCTGCATGGTGCGAACCGCATGGCATCAAACTCTCTGCTGGAATGTGTGGTCTACGCCGCAGCTGCCGCGAAAGACATCCTTACTCATTTGCAGGACGACTACACTGAAGAGACGATTGCGCCCTGGGATGAATCACAGGTTACGAATTCAGACGAAGAAGTCATCATTCAACATAACTGGCATGAACTGCGTTTGTTCATGTGGGATTACGTGGGTATTGTCCGCACCAACAAAAGACTTGAGCGCGCACTGCGACGGATCCAGTTGCTGAGTCAGGAAATTCAGGAATATTACGCACACTTCCGGGTCAGCAATAACCTGTTGGAACTGCGTAATCTGGTGACGGTTGCAGAGCTGATTGTACGTTGCGCAATGAACCGTAAGGAAAGCCGGGGCCTGCATTACAATGTGGACTATCCGGACCTGCTACCGCAAGCCAGACCCACAGTACTCAAACCATTACCGGCCAAATGTCAGCCTGAACCCGGTTCACTGGCCACCAGTACTTACCGGGAAGAAGAGCAGCTTTAACAACCGCCGGTTCAGTTTTTCGCTGAACCGGTTTCGCCGGATTTAACGGCACCTTTTATTAATGGCTCACCATTTGCTGAATTTTCCAACAGGAAATCTGTTGTGCCCTCTCCCCTGCTAATTTTAAGGTCCGCATTGCCGGGCAAAAAAAGTGGACGCTTAAAATCACAATTTATATCAGTGCTGTGATCAGCTTTATCTGTTTCTGCATAACTCACCGCCATGGCCAGCGTCCACATGCCGTGGGCAATCGCTTTGGGAAAACCAAACAGCTTTGCTGTAAATGCGCTTAAATGAATGGGGTTGGCGTCTTCTGAAATCTTTGCATAACGCCGGCCGGCATCCGCCGGGGCAGAAAAACTAGCAATGCTCTGCCAGCGTTTTGCAACCTCTGTTTCCTCAGAGTGTTTAGTCACTTGCGCTGAAGGCTCCACACCGTCGCCCACATGTGGCGCTTTTACCCGCACCAGATAAGTAGCTTCTGCGCGGTAGCATTCCCTCTCTTGTTGTGTTGCAGTGGTATACATATGAATATCCCAGCCCCGCCGGTGAGGTGTAACCGCAGAAAAACCCGTGCGTAAAGTGACAGGTTTAGACAGCCTGATCCCGCTTTGCTGGCTGATTTGGTTTTTCCTGTGTACCAGGCCAAATAAGGGGAACGGACTTCGCGGGTGTGCCAGACACCGCATCTGCAATGGCAGAGACAGCATCTGCAGATAACAGGGGTGCAGTCTGTCCCCGTGCTGCCAGTGGGTAATATCACAGTACCGGTGATAATGTGAGGGGTTAATCAGTTGTGTTTTCCCCCCATGAACACCCGGCACCGCAGGAGGCTTAAATTGCTTCAGCAATTGTTTGTCAGGCCGGTGCGTCAGCGCCCGGTACAATAAACTCATCATAGTTACTCAATCCCCTTGTGACTGATGCTGAACCAGTCTCACCAGACGACGATAATAAAGCTTCTTACATTCCCCCGGTAACACCCAGCGATAGCAAGCTGTGCCATCATAATCTGTACCGGCAAGGTAAATACCGAAAATCGTCACTTTGCTGCCGGATGATATTGTCAGCGGCCTCACTGTACCGCTGCGGGCAGGCTCATACCACCGGTTGCCGTCCACCGATATGCTTTCACAACCTTGCCGCATCTTTTGTTGTCCGGCAAGCAGGATTAGCAGAAAGGCCGGCACAACAGAGCACAGGAATACGGAAATAGTGTAATCAGGAAACCACGAAGCGGCGCTGGCAGGCAATGACCATATCGCGATGCCTGCAGCCACAAGAGGGATAGCTACTGCGGCCATCCGGATGGCACGGTAGCGGATAACGAAGCTATACTTTGACACGATCCAGAATGATTTTGACCATTCTTGCCAGCTCAGGGTCTTCACATTTCTGATGGCCCATGAACCAGGCAAACAAATCGGGGTCGTCACAGGTAAGTAAACGTTCAAATAAAACCTGATCGTCGTCGTTTAAGTCGTCGAATGCTTCTTCTACGAATGGCAGAAATAATACATCCAGTTCCAGCATGCCCCGGCGGCATGCCCACTTTAGCCGGTTACGTCTTTTCTCAGTGAACATCAATTAGGACCTCTTCATTGAACGGCAGCACTATACCAGAAGAGTTACGCCGGCTCACCGTACTTTTTGTCAGATTACCAACTTGTGAATTACAATTCGCCCCCCATAGTTAGAGTTCACGTTTAAAAGTTACGGACGGTTTATGTCAACGCCAGATTCACTTAATGAGTTAGTTTCAGACTTTGTTATTCCTCTGACGGGTTCCTCAGTCATTGCTGTTGAAGGTGAGCAGCAAAATGATTACCTGCACGGACAACTGACCATCAATGTAAAAAATCTTGCTGACAATACAGCCCGCCATGCTGCGCATTGTGACTTTAAAGGTAAGACATGGTCGCTTAGCACTGTTTGCCGCTGGCAGAACAGCATTCTGATGCTGATGCCATCGGGTTGTGCAGAAACCTCTCTGGAACAGTTAAAAAAATACGGCGTATTTTCAAAAGTTACCATTGAGAAAAAAGACAGCCAACTGAAGCAATATGCAGTGAAAGGCAAACAGGCAGAGCAATGGATAAGCGAGTTTTTCGGCTCACTGCCAGAGCAGACACTGGCCACTGTTCAGCACTCTGACGGTGTAGCGATCCGCGCAGATTATCCGCAGGATGTGTTTATTTTGCTTATCAGTGAAACCGCTGCCGGCACGCTGGAACAATGGCAGGCAGAACAGAACATCCAAACTTACAATTATTGCGTTTATGACGCCTTAATGGTGTCTCAGGGTATTCCTGAAGTCAGCGGTGAAGTGGTTAATGAGTTCGTTCCCCAGATGATGAACGTACAGGCGCTGGACGGCATCGATTTTAATAAAGGCTGCTATATGGGTCAGGAAGTCGTAGCCCGCACCCGTTACCTGGGAAAAAATAAGCGCGCGGGATACGTCTTTTGTTTACCCGCGGCAATTGATGTTAAAGTAGGTGATACCGTTGAGAAGGCACTGGATACAGGATGGCGCAGAGGCGGCACTGTTATCCGCTGTGCTACATTGGGCAAAGAGACCTGGTTCATGGCCGTGCTGCCCAACGACACAGAAGCAGACACGCCACACAGACTGGCGGACTCGCCTGACGTTCAGGCATGTTTTTACGCATTGCCATATACTGTATAGCAGGCAATGCAAATTCACGTGTTGAGAAAACACACCCCAAAACAGGAAATATTATGACAATCACGTCAGACAGTGTGGTAACACTACACTATACCGTTTCAACAGAAGACGGCACTACACTGGACTCTTCAGAAGGCAAAAACCCGTTGGTTGTGCTGCTCGGCAGACGCTTCCTGATTGAAGGTCTGGAAGATGCTCTGATGGGCAAAAATAAGGGTGATAAATTCGACGTCGCTGTAGCGCCTGAAAAAGCTTACGGTGAGCGTGCAGATGAACTTGTACAAAGCGTACCTAAGTCAATGTTTGACGGTATGGATGTGCAACCCGGCATGTCTTTCCGAGCTACTTCTGAGGGCGGCGAACAATCTGTGATCGTAATTGAAGTCAGTGAAGAAGAAGTGATTGTGGATGGCAATCACCCACTGGCAGGCGTACCTTTGAAATTTGATGTGGAAGTAGTAGATATCCGTGAACCGACTCAGGAAGAGCTGGAACATGGTCATGTACATGGCGAAGGTGGCTGTGGTCATAACCACTAAGCCCTGAACGGAATAAAAGAAGCCGGTGCAGCGTCAGCTCACCGGCTTTTTTGTATCAGATCGCTTCTTCGTTCTGTTCACCGGTACGAATACGGATAGCCGTTTCAACCGTGGTAACAAAGATCTTCCCGTCACCAATCTTGCCAGTTTTTGCTGATGACTCAATGGCTTCAATGGCCTGCTGAACCTGATCGTCTGCAAGTACCAGTTCCACTTTAATCTTTGGCAGAAAATCTACCTGATATTCAGCACCACGATAAAGCTCAGTGTGCCCTTTCTGACGTCCAAAGCCTTTTACTTCGGTGACAGTCATGCCGGCAATTCCTACTTCGGCCAGTGCCTCACGAACATCATCCATCTTGAACGGCTTGATAATCGCTTCAATTTTTTTCATAACTTGCTACTCGTTGTTTAGTGAACTGATACGACTAAGTCTATGTCGTTATTGCAATAGTTTACACAAAGATTGCCTGACGTACATAGACAAAGCATCTCTTTGACCTGCAAATTACCACACCGGAACTGCATTTTACTTTGCTCGGTAAAGTATAGAGATCCAGCCGTTTGCTGTCTTTTATATACGCATTTTCTGTGCATTTCGGTTAATCTGACCTTCGGGTAACTGAATAATTGCATCAGGTATGAACGCGCAAAAAGGACTGTCTCTGATAGAACTGATGATCACTGTAGCCATCATGGCTCTGCTGATCACTGTCGGCGCACCTGCCATGCAGTCCGTTCTCCAGCAAAACAGGGTGATAGCGGCAGTAAATGATATCAGCGGCGCTGTGCGGATGGCCCGTTTCACCGCCATTGATCAGGAGCAGACTACCCTGCTTTGCCCCACATCTGACTACAAAAATTGTTCAAATGACTGGACTCAGGCAAAAATCGTTTTTATGGATGCCAATCTGAATGGTGCCAGAGACAACGATGAACCGCTTATACTCTCTACTGATCCTCTGGGTACCGGCCTTGGACTGGACGGAGTATCAGGCACCCTGACGTTTGCCGCTGATGGCAGTGTCAGCAATGCTGTCACCATCAAAATTTGCCCGTCGTCAAAGGATGCCAAAGCCGCATCGGCCGTGCTGATTACCTTATACGGCCGCGTATCTGTTGCCACAGATGCCAGTGGTAACGGCATTAAAGAAGATCTCAACGGCAGCGATTTGTCCTGCTAATGCCAGCATTTTACAGGCGCATATGTGCCTGCAGCATCCAGCGTCAACGTATCGCAGCCATCGTTTAACCCTTTAATCCGGTCAGCACGAAGTACATACCCGCCTGCAGAAACATTAATGACCGTGAACGTATACTTCTTAATGACCGGGGCCGATAACGCCACCTGACCGGCATAACCCGCATTCGCCAGACGAAACCGTATTTGCTCTGCCTGCCACCGCAGCAGCTGACTTCTTGCCTGTTGCTGTTCGTGCCGGTTTAGCAAATCAACGAAGCCGGGTACTGACAATGCACTGAGAATACCGGTGACAGCCAGTGCCATCATCAGTGACATCAGCGTCACACCCCGCTGAGATAAAAAATCTTTCCTTTGGTACAGCATACAATTCCCTGCTCACAAAATAGACTGACATCACTTTATCAAAACGGCAGACCAGTTCGCTGCCGCCTATAAGGACAGTTGTCATGCGTCAGGGATTTTCGCTTACAGAACTGCTGGCCGGACTTGCCATAACAGCGATAGTCGCGAGTCTTTCTTTGCCTGCTATTCAACATCAATATCGTCTGGGACAACTGACCAGGTTGCTGGATGCAGTACAACTGCAATTCAGACGGGCGCAGTCTGTGGCACTTGCCGGCGGCCAGCACGGTTACATTGCCATCCATGCCGGCACATCCTGGTGTACGGTGGTTACGTCAACGGTGTGTCATTGCAATATTCCTGCGTCCTGCTCAGCCTCAGCACTTTTTAAGCCGGTGAACAGTGGCGGCTACCCGGCCACATCACTGGTTAATAATACTTTTAACCCGGCTCATTTTGCCCGGTTCAGCAAGGGTAGCGGCAAAGCTTCCGGTAATGCAGGCTCCCTGACATTCGATGTGTCAGGACTTCGGGGCAAGATGATTGTAAGCAGCCAGGGCCGCATCCGCGTTTGTCTTGAAAATATGGACTACGGAGGATACCGGGCATGTTAAAAATTCAGGCGGGCTTCAGTCTGTCCGGCATGCTCATTTCCATGGCGACCGGCCTGACGCTCATTGCCACCTCAGCATCACTGATTGCTTCAGTGAAAAACAGTCAGCAACGCCAGACAAGTGCTCTGTTGCTGGAAGATGAAATGGTTCGTGTCACATCGTTACTGCGGCAACAGTTAAGGGAAAGCGGTAAAACGGGAAATTACCTGCAAACGCTCATTCAGTCAGGGAATCCGGATACAACGTTCACCTCAAAGCTGGCAAGCGGCGCTTACGGAAATGAACCCGCCGGCAGTTGTATTATTTATGCATCAGATCTCAATCTGAACGGCGTCATTGACAGTCAGCCTGTGAATGAGAGAAGAGGTTTCAGACTCAGAGGCAAGGCGCTGGAAACGCGGATTAACGGCCGCACATGTACTCAGTCCGGATGGCAGGATATTACCGATCCAAATTTTGTGACTGTCAGTCAGTTTACTGTGAGTCTGGACAGGAAACAGCAAACCACCGATATCATCGTTTCTCTTGCCATGGGTCTCAAAACAGCCAGTGACATTTCCAGACAAAATACATTCATTGTCACGGTATATCATGATTAGACTGGCCCGAAAACACAGGCAGCAATGCTCCGGCATCAAATTAGTACCGCACGGAGCAATATGGACCGGCACAGTGTTACTGTTATTGCTAATTGTTGTACCGGCAGGTGCCACACTGACTGTTATGCTGTCCGGATCTGCTACGCAGTTTCTGTTACGTAAAAATGCAGTAGTTACCCGTGCAGATCTTGCCGGTGATGTGATTCAGGCTCAGGCCGAAATTAATTATGCCGCCAGCTGGCCACCTGCCCCGCTTTCCGGCGCGAACATGGTGTTAAGCCAGCCGGGTGTTCAGACTGTCCGCCATGCAACAGTTCACAACATCACTCTGGATGTCAGCCGCGCAGTGGACAATGGTATGCTCAGCTCCCGTGTGGAACTGACAAAGTTTCCTTTTTTGCTCTCCATTCCGGCCGCACCTGTGGTGTACAACGGTTCAACGCCGTTACTGGGCACATTTGCGCTGTATCTCCCGCCGGCAGGGTCTCATCCGGATTTTGTTTATTCATTGTGGTCCGCAGCTTCTGTTGATATGTCAGTCAATGGCAGGATGACCTGTGCAGATTCATTTACCGGTCAGGACTTATGTCCGGTATCACCGCTGAGTAATACGCCGTTTAAAAGTGCTGATATCAAAGATGCAGATAATAAAATCGCTATACCACCGGGAGATTATCTCTTCGGGCTGGATTTGGATAACGCTGACTTAACCATCATTGCTCTTCTGAGCCGCAATATCTACACGGACTGTCAGGCTCTGCCCGCCACAGATGTCATCGTATATGTAAAAGGTGACTGTACGCTTTCAGGTAACAAAACCCTGGGCAACAATGCGTCGCCTGTGTTGCTCATTATAGAAAATGGTCATATCAAAATGGAAGATAATGCGGTGGTGAACGGCGTTGTTGTCAGTTACAGAAACAACAGCGGTTTTAGCCGTAAAATACAGATTTCAGACAGTGCCATTATTAACGGCAGTTTGCTACTTAATCATCCCGCCACGGCAGACAGTCACCTCCGTGTGGCCTATCACTACACTATTCTGCAAAACCTGCAACACCACCCTTTTTTACAACAAACCGGCATAGTACCCGGGACAGCACATCCATGACGGGACAGTTAACGATGAAAGGATTTATACAGACTGAATTGCTGGTGGCATTTATTCTTTTAACCGGCTCTCTCACTGCCAGCCTGATGACCATGCAATCAAGCATTTCTGCAGCGCTGGCACTTCATGACGCAAGTCAGGGATTACTACTCGCGCAGACACTGGGCAAACAATTGTCAGATACCGGAAGAAACGGTACCAGTGAAATGGCTGACTTTTTTAATCAGGGAAATAACCTGTCAGCCAACGTGGTCAGTGGTACGCATACAGTGAACAGCGGACCGGTTGCGCCGGCAATGCAGTTCACAGTCAGTTGGCAAATCCAGCCCCGCTATATCCATTCAGGAAATGTAACCGGCACTGCGGCAACAGCAGATGTTCCCTGGCCGGTACTGAAATCCGGTACCCTGTCGGTGAAATGGAAAAGTCATGACGGCATTCAAGCCAGTAGTCCGGTCACGGTGAGCAGCCCTCACCCGCTCATTTCTGCAGATGTGCGTAAAATCAGCCGGCTGAATGCTTTAACACCATGAGAGGGATCAGCAGGACCAGCAATACTCTGAGCTGTCGATACTGCCGCTGTTATTTTCATCCCAGGCTTTACGCCCGTCGCTGTAATACAAAATGATACCATCCGATGCCTGACTGGTACCGGACACCGGCGTAGCTTTTATCTCGTAATCTGTTGCAGAGGCAGCCTGGATGGTCAGGGTATAGCGCTTATCTGAGGCACTTTCAGAGGCCGGTGACCAGTTATTAAAAATAGTTGGTGTACCGGTATCACTACCACCCGATGCAGCGCCCTCATAAGTAAAACCACCGGTATGATGACGTTCCATTGCTGCTGCGAACGCCATCAAATCAGACTGTGCCGTCTTACGGTAGCTTTCCTGAATAACACCCTGATAAGCGGGATATCCTACCGCCACCAGGATGCCCGCAATAGCCACCGCAATCATCAGTTCAATCAGAGTAAAACCACGCATCTCTTTCATTTTATCCTTTTTCATTATTGGCGCTCTTTCTCTGTGGTCCAGCTGTTTTGCTGTACCCGTTCGAAGCGGCCGAAGATATTTTGTGCCAGACAGGCAAAGGCCGATGTGCACTGCTCTTCGTTACCATCCTGGTCGACGCTGATCACTGCAGACACACACTCTGTGCCCAGACAAACTACCGGTTCCACGATTTCCTCAATGAGAATTTTCGTTTCAGGCGCAATACCGGTCTGTTTCAGCTCAGCGTAGCGATCCTTTTCATCAATATCACCGTCATTATTCAGATCATCCACTGCATTACCCGTCAACATATCTACCAGATACGCACGGCTGTTACCGGTAGGTGGCGCACAGTCACTTTCTGAGCTCGCAGCAGGTACATACGTGGTAAAGAAAATTTTGTAATCAATGATCAGAGGTGAAGACAACACTTTTTCCCCTCCGGTAGTCAGCTTTATAAACCAGCCATCTTTCCCTGCAAGCTGGGTTGCCGCCACACTTTGTGTGTTGGCGTCTGAACTGCTCAGTAGCGAATTAGTGGCATCGTACAGAGTGGATTCAGTTACGCCTGTGTTAAACACATATTCGCCGTTGCTGTCGTGTTCAAAAACACCTTTGTCTTTAATGAAATAGAAACGGTCATCCACATCTACATCCAGCGGCGAGGCGCGCCAGCCAGAGCCGATAGCGACGCCGTAGAATAACTCATCGCCCAGCGCGATTTCAGAGACATCTGCACCGTAATAGAAACGGCGGTTATCTGTATTGGTTGCCCCGCCTAAATCAGCGATACGGGCACCTTTAACAAAGTCGCTGCCAGTTTTGCCGTTGTAGATATCCATACGGAACAACTGCCCGCCCATGTCTGACACATACATATGGTCTGCATATCCATCGTTATCACGGTCAATCACTGAAATCCGGCTTGGAATGCTGTACTGCATCTCAGCAATATTGAGGTTTGCATCACTGTTACTGGCGTGCCAGAGCAACGCACCGGTATCGGCATCAAACATGTACACAGCATTACCAATACCGTCAGGATCCCTTGTCAGCTTTGTATCGTGACCGTCTGCGTAACCACCACCCACAATCATGACATTCTTTTCGGTACTGCCCATTTTCACTTTGGTAATGGTAGGACGGGACCAGGTTTGTCCCATTTTCTCAAGTCCGGTTGTGCCGCCACGGATTGCAAATACCAGTTTGGGAGATGTTTTGCTGGTTACATCGAATACATAATAATTACTGCCACCACGACGCATGCCAAGATACAGGTAGGTTTTACTGCCGACTGTGCGCAGAACCATATCACCGTCAAGGCCATAGATGTGTGTATACGAAGAGGCATTCTGGTAAAAGTCGTGCAGATTGGCCATCAGCTCTTTCGGAATAATCGCGAAGTTTTCTTTACCGGTGGCGGCATCAAAGGAATGCAGGAACCCCTGATTGGTTGCAACAAAAATGGCTGAATCATTGGTACCGTAGTTAACAATGACCGGCTGAGAGTGAATTGGGTCGCCCATTTGCAGGCGCACATCAGAGGAGTCGCCGTCACCGTCAGAATCTTTAACGTCGACCCCCCGTGACCATTTCAGCAACTCACTTCTCAAGGTTACCGGATTAGATGACGTGGTAATTGCCAGATCTGCGGTGGTAATGAGCGCATTGTTCTCATGCACGGCATTCAGACTGGATGCAATAGAACCGGGTGAGTCAAAGAAATACACATTACGGTTGATATTCATCTGGCTGGCCGTTCCGCCTTCCCTCACATCGTTGCCATCGGCCAGCGTGGACCAGTAGCTGTGAGATGAATCTGAGAAGAATCCTGTTACAGAGTCCACTGCTCCTGCGCCATTTTTATCCAGAATCGTGTCACCGCTAATTTTGTATTTTTTCACGTTACCGGGCCAGATAGTGCCCTCTGATGGCTTAAATAAAGCAAAATACAGCTCGTCTTTGTGGGTCAGACGGTTCATCTGGTTAACGGCCACACCCGGTGACACAAAGGTAGCATTTACATCTTTTACTGAACGCAGGATAGTCTGGAAAGCCGTAAGCAAATCATCACTGTTATCCACCTGATAGAAACCACCGCCGCTTTGCAGCGCGATCTGGTTAAGGAAGTTGTTCGCATTGCTGTTGGCAGCAAAACCGATAGTGTGGGTGATAACACGACGGTCTATCACAGACGTTTCGGTTTTACTGATGTTCTTCACCAGGTCCAGACCGCACTTTTCACCACCGGAACCGGTGCAGGACTTACCCAGCATAGACTGAATTTTACTGACACTGTGGTTACTGTTTGCTTCACCGTCAGACAGTAACACGATGTGGTTATTGGTCTGACACTGCAAATCTGTGACCGGAGAAATATAGGTTGCACCGGATGGAATGTATTCGTTAATACAATCCGCATCACTCAGGTTGTCATCACTGCATCCGTAAGGACGAACCGGATCTGAGCCGCTGTAAGAATTACGGTGGCTGACACGGGTACTCTTACGCACATCACCTGACACATTGTTGTTACCGCGGGTCAGGCCATAGTCCACAGACAAGCCGCCATAATAGCGGGTTGCCTCGTACAGGGTATCCACAATGGGGGTGTAACCACTGGCTTTAAGTTCGTCCACTTTGCCGATAAGGTGTTCACGTACGGTGGAAGAAACCCCCGGCGTTGCATTGCCGTTAAATTGAATGTAAAGCTGTGGTGCACGTGACGCACTGCCATTCACCGAATAAGCTCCACGGTCACCGTAGAAATCACTTAATATCAGCATTAAATCATTCCCGGCGCTCCAGCCACCACGATTAACCACTTCCTGAACCACGCTGGAAATATCCGGAGAGACATGCTGCCATTTACGATAAAAGGTGGGCATGTTCCAGGTAATACCACTGGTCTTAGACTTATTTCTAAGCAGATAGCGGCTATAGTTCTTAAAATTCTCAGCATCATTTTCTGCTGATGCTGAAATTTTCATGGACGCACTGCCGCCGTGATAGTCATAACCGGTAAAGACGAGATAAGCTTTATTGATGGTAGCGTCCTTTGGCACATTAATATTGGTAAAACGCATGCCGATGTACGCGTTGTAGTTTGAATTCATGGTCAGCTCAGTACCGGTGGACTGATAGCCATTGTTCTTTTCCTCAGCGTTGTCCCTGGTGGAAGACACCTGAAACAGGCTTTCACCTGAAATACAGCCTGTGGCGGTAGATTCATCATAGGTGACCACCAGCTGCGGTGAGCCTGTGGTGCCGTAATCTGCCGATCTGGCTTTGCGCTCACTGCTGCTGTCAGTACTGCTACCTTCAAGAATAAGACTCAGGTTCTGACCGCCACACCAGCCCGCCTGATCAACGATTTCCTGTATGACTGGTGAAAAATCCGGTGTTGAAATCACATCATCAGTGACGGGAAACTCATTATCAGTGGTCCAGTCAACCTGACTTGCGGTTGTGGCTCTTGATGAAATATCAGATGATGCTGTGGAAAACGGCTGACTGTCGGCCGCCAGTTCACCGCGAATAGTGATCACAGAAGCCGCTGAGTTTAACTGTGAGGACGTCAGACGCATATAAGCGCCGGTAATCGTGGCGCCCTGAGGAATATTTAAACCGGTAAAACGCAAACCGCTTGTTACCGTCGCCGTACCGTAGGTGAAATAAACCGCATTGGTGTTCACATACACCGAACCATTTATCTCGGAAGCATCGTCAGTACTGCCGCCGGTTGACGTGATCAGCTCAGGATTGATGGCTTCATCAATTCCCTGTAACGGAAAGAGTACTGGGCCGCCATAATCAGAGAAACGCATCAGGCCGGCATTAATATTGGTTGCCTGGTCCAGCGCCGCTTTCAGCGCATTTTGTACTCTGAGCATCCTTGTCTGACTGGTGTTGTCATAAGCCGCCATACTGCCCGATGTATCCATAATGAACAGTACATTCGGCAAATAGGTTTTCGATGAGTCTGCTGTCCCGAGATAAATATCCAGATCGTCACCCCATGCCGCGAAGCCGATGCACGACCACATAAGAAATGAAATAAACCAGCGTGATACTTTTTTCATTTTCATAATTCCTACTGCGAAGCGGGCGCGATAACAGCGGCAGTCACGGTATTTGCCACCACCGTTGAACGCTCGGCTACCTTGCCACACCCTCTGACAACAAACACGTGACAGTTAACGTTACTACCACCAATCACATTACTTGAGCCTCTGCAGGCCTGCTCACGTACGAAAGCGGTTTTCGACCAGCTTTCAGTACGCATATCATTCTGATAATTACCGCTTCCGTTGTGTTCTGAGCCGGTATTCAGTACTGAGGTAGTTACCCGACGGTCAGTCCAGTTCTGATCAGAACAACTCAATGTATCGGAATCCGGATCAAACTGAGTTCCCTGACGGGCTTCTGACAAGGGATCGGTTTTACTGGAATCGGTCAGTAAAATTTCGTCTTCAGCTTCAAAAAACACCCCGGCCAGTGCCGCTTCCGCAGCATCGAAAGCCTGCCCGGAACGCTGCATCGACACAGCCATTTTACTCTGCCCAAGACTTGACGACACAGCACTGACACCCAGGATAGTCAGTGATAATAAAATAAGCAGCGCCAGAATAAGTACCATGCCTTGCTGAGGCTTTAATCCTTGCATCACAGGCTCCTCACAAAATTCTTCATATTGCGTAACGCCAGTGTTTGCGTGAACACCTGAAAATAGTGCCCGCTGTCAGTAGTTACCGCGCTCTCATTCAGTACGGCTATATTGCGGCTGGCGATATTTGAGACCTGAGAGGCATCACTTTTTAACAACACCCCGATGCGTACCGATACAACCTGACGGTTAACCGCCCGCAATGCTGACAACTGGCTGGCGGTGACGTACTGAACAGCTTGTCCCTGAGAACCGGTGGCGGTGGCCGTAACCCCGTACTGCACCTGAAAACTCACGACATTGTCCATCAGAACCACTGACTTGCTGGTACCTGTTGCCGTTTTTACACCACGCAATGCCCTGCCATCGTATCCTGAACAATAGAGTTTTTCTCCGGACACGTAGTAACGGTTAACCACGTGAAATTCGTCATTGCCTGTGTAGCCATAACGGTTTCCGGTGCAATCCTCCCGCCCCAGAAAATTCACTACCAGTTCATCATCAGCGCCGCTTCCGCCCTGGCTTGAGCCAAGGGATGCGCTGGACAGATAATCCCCCGGCAAGCCGACAGGACGGTTCTGAATAAATGCCGCTTCAACAAGGGGGTCTACCGTGGTATCCACTCTGGCTACTACCTGGTCGTAGCGCCCGGCCTCAATAACTTCGCGGTTCAGCCTTGCCATAACAAAACGTCCTGACTCCTGCACCTGGCTGACCGCCTGATTCAGGGAATTTGTCACTCTGGAACTGACCATTGTCTGGATCACTGCACCGCTGATCACCAGACCCAGCACCAGCGCGATCATCATTTCGATTAAGGTAAAGCCCCGCTGATTCATAGTGTGATGTCCTTAACCACGCAGGCATTACTGTCGCCGGAGTCAGGGTTACACCGGGTATTTAACGTGTACTGTTGCCTGGAGGAAGACGAAACCGGCCAGGTCAGCATAATATGAATGCGGGAGCCTGCTGAGCAGGTGTCAGCATCTCCGCTGTTACTGTCAGTGCAGGACACATCCAGTGTAATGGCTTTATTAGTTTGTACTGCTGCACAGGACAATGACCACGCATCGTACTGCGCTATCTGTGCTTCGCTGCATGTGCCGCTTTCACAGTCGGGAATGGAAGAAGGCAGGCTCAGACAGTGACACGCATACGTATCACCGGAACCACAGGACAGCGTGGCAAAATTATAATTGTTACTGGTGAAATAAGCGTTATTCACTACCATTCCGTCGCCTGCCGTGGCCGGCCGCGTGGCAGCCCGTAACCGCTCTGCTACCTGTTCGGCAACCAGTTCAGACTGTGTGCGGCTTATCGCATCCCTGTTCGCAAAAGAACCCACAAATTGCAGAGATGCAACGCCAAGCAGACCGATAGCAAGCACGAACAACGTTATGAGGACTTCAATGAAGCCCACACCGGTTTGCCGTTTTTGCAACGTATGCTGACGCATAACTAGTCTACCTGTTCAAAAATTAAACTTACCCCGCATTTATCCTACATCAGAGGGGCATTTTAATAAGTATCGGCAGAAATCGTTGGGTATTGAAAAGTATAATTCGCGGAGCAGCAACACTCCGCGATGAAGAAAGGCGTAACGGTGAAGGAGTTAACTGACTTGTTTAATACGTAACTCTTTAGGCACGGCAAATTCTACGTTTTCTTCACGTCCGGGACGTTCAGAAGCACTTTGCGCTCCCCATGCCTTAAGCTGATTGACTACCCGCTGCACCAGCACTTCCGGCGCAGAGGCACCGGCGGTAACACCGATGTGTTCAACACCTTCAAGCCACGCTTTCTGAATACAATTTTCATCGGCAATAAGATGCGCCTGCGCCCCCATTTTCTCCGCGAGTTCACGCAGACGGTTGGAGTTGGAGCTATTAGTAGCACCGACAACCAGCAACACTTCGCAATCTGTCGCCAATTCACGCACGGCATCCTGACGGTTTTGCGTAGCGTAACAAATGTCGTCTTTGCGTGGACCGCTGATTGCCGGGAATTTGTCTCTGAGTGCATCGATAACATCCGCAGTATCATCTACCGATAACGTAGTCTGACTGCAGAAATACAAATGCTGCGGATCCTTCACTTCCAGCTTTGCAACATCTTCGCTGGATTCCACCAGATAAATGCCACCTTCCGGATTATTGTACTGCCCCATTGTACCTTCTACTTCAGGGTGTCCGGCGTGACCGATGAGGATACATTCCGTGCCGGTTTTACTGGCGCGTGTCACTTCCATATGCACTTTCGTTACCAGCGGACAGGTTGCATCAAACACTTTCAGTCCGCGGGCTTCTGCTTCTTTTCGTACTGCCTGAGAAACGCCGTGAGCTGAAAAAATAACGATGCTGTCATCCGGCACTTCATCAAGCTCATCAACAAACAGTGCGCCACGCTCTTTTAGTCCGTCCACAACAAATTTATTGTGGACCACTTCATGACGTACATAGATAGGCGGGCTGAACATTTCCAGTGCACGTTCAACAATTGTGATGGCACGGTCTACACCCGCACAGAAGCCACGGGGGTTGGCAAGATGTATTTGCATAAAAGCTCCGCTAAACCTTACGCTGCAGAATTAATAACGTCGATTATCTCGACATCGAAAATCACCGTCTGACCTGCCAGCGGATGATTGAAATCTACGGTAACAGAATCTCCGGCAAGACTTCTGACAATGCCCGGTACTTCGCTGCCGTCAGGCTGTGAAAACGCCACGATCATACCTTCCTCAAGGTTTAGATCATGGCTGAAACGGGTGCGTTCCATATGATGGATATTATCCGGATTAGGCTGACCGAAAGCGTCTTCAGGGGCCAGCGTAAAGGCCTTTTTATCGCCCTTACTCAAACCCAGCAGGCACGCTTCAAAGTTAGGTGTCAGGCTGCCATCGCCCATCACCAGCTTGGCCGGCTTATTCAGGCGGGTACTGTCAGCGGCAGAACCGTCTTCCAGCTTTAAATCGAAGTGCATGATCACTTCAGATTGGGCATTAATCACAAAATCACTCATACTGCGTGCTCCTGTTACGAATTTGAACCGGCGCTGTCAGACGCATTGCTTTCATCTTTACTGGTAAGCATGTCCCACACCAGTAAGGCAGCACCAATAAAAATGGCGCTGTCTGCAAGGTTAAAAGCCGGCCAGTGTGACTGACCAACATAAAAGTCTAAAAAGTCGATAACGAAACCGTGAACCAGCCGGTCATAAACGTTACCTATGGCACCACCCAAAATAAAACAAAACGCCACCGGTAACAGCTTCTGTCCTTTTCCGGCCTGTTTCAGCCACCATAGAATAACGGCACTCACCCCTACTGCAATAGCGGTAAAAAACCACCGTTGCCAGCCTGAGGCATCATGCAAAAAGCTGAACGCGGCACCGTAGTTACGTACATAAGTTAAGTTGAAAAACGGCAATATCTGAATGGACTCAGACAATGCCATTTTGCCGATAACTTCGTACTTGCTCCATAAGTCCAGTACCACCACGACAGCACTTATCCATAAAAAGCGCAGGCCGGTATCAGTCAACAGTTTAGGCATATTGACGATTTTCCCCTTCACCGTCGACGTTAGTTACGCAACGTCCGCATAATTCAGGGTGTGCTTCGTAACTGCCCACGTCATCACGGTGATGCCAGCAGCGAACACATTTTTCACCGCTGCTCTTCGTCACTTCAATGAACAGGCCATCCAGCTCTGTGGCTTTCGCGCTGTCTGTTTTTTCGCTTAACGGCAACAGCTCAACACCGGAAGTAATCAGGACGAAACGCAGTTCATCTTCCAGCTTGTCCAGTACAGATTTCAGTGCGTCATCTGCGAACAGTTTAATATTCGCTTCCAGTGAACCACCTAACTGACCGTCCTTACGCGCCTGCTCCATCGCCTGGTTGGCCGCGTCTTTCACTGTCATCACTTTATGCCAGTAAGCATCGTCGAAGCCGCCTTCTGTCGCAAAGCCAGCGAGGCCTTCGTACCAGGCTTCAGTGAATACAAATTCACTGCGCTCACCGGGTAACGCATCCCAGATTTCCTGGGCGGTGAAACTGGTGACCGGAGCCATCCAGCGAACCAGTGCTTCGATGATGTGGTACAACGCAGTCTGGCACGAACGACGGGCATTGCTATCCCCTTTCGCCGTGTATTGACGATCTTTAATGATATCCAGATAAAAACTGCCCAGTTCAATTGAACAGAAGTGAGTCAGTTTTTGTGATACCACCAGCATGTCGTAATTGTTGTACGCTTCAATGATTTCATTTTGCAGCTTTTCAGTGCGGGCAACGATCCAGCGATCCAGAGCAACCATATTGTCCGGTGCAACCGCATCTTTAACCGGGTCGAAACCATTCAGGTTAGCCAGCAGGAAACGGGCGGTGTTACGGATCCGGCGGTACGCATCAGCAGCACGTTTTAAAATCTCATCGCTCACCGCGATTTCGCCGCGATAGTCAGTCGACGCTACCCACAAGCGCAGTATGTCTGCGCCCAGCTTGTTTGTGACCTGCTGCGGCGCGACCACGTTACCGATGGACTTGGACATCTTACGGCCCTGCGCGTCCACAGTGAAACCGTGCGTCAGCACTTCTTTATAAGGAGCGTGACCATACATAGCTGTGGAGGTCATTAAAGACGACATGAACCAGCCACGGTGCTGGTCAGAACCTTCAAGGTACAAGTCTGCGCTGGCAGGAATATCGTCACGACGTTCAACAACAAAATAATGCGTTACACCAGAGTCAAACCATACGTCCAGCGTATCAGTCACCTTTTCATACTGCTCAGCATCAGCACCTAACAGTGCAGCATCGTCCAGATCCCACCAGGCCTGTATTCCTTTTTGCTCAACAGCTTGCGCCACCGTTTCGATGATAGCAGCAGTCTCCGGGTGTAATTCACCGGAAATACAGTGTACATAAAGTGGGATAGGCACACCCCAGGTACGCTGACGTGAAATACACCAGTCAGGACGACCCTCTACCATTTTCTCAATGCGGTTCTGGCCCCACTCAGGGATCCACTCTGTCTTCTCAATTTGTTCCAGAGACGCTTTTCTCAGACCTTTTTTATCCATGCTGATAAACCACTGAGGCGTAGCACGGAAAATGATTGGCGTTTTATGGCGCCAGCAATGGGGATAGCTGTGCTCATAATTGATATTCAGCAGCAGGTTGCCGTTCTCTTCGAGCTTTTCGATGATCGGTTTGTTTGCTTTGAACACGAACTGACCGGCAAACAGCGGCGTTTCGTCATTATAGACACCGTTGTTTGCAACAGGGTTGTAAACTTCGATGTCGTATTGCTTACCAACATTAAAGTCGTCTACACCGTGAGCCGGTGCTGTGTGTACAAGGCCGGTACCGGAGTCCGTAGTAACGTGGTCACCTAAAATGAACGGTACAGTGATATCCAGGAACGGGTGATTAACGGTCAGCTTTTCAAGTGACTGGCCCGTGCAGGTTGCCACTGTTTTAAAGTTTTCCACGCTGTAACGTGTCATACAGCTTTCAACCAGATCTTCCGCCAGAATTATCCAGTCGCCGCCGTCCAGTTCAACCAGTGAATACGTCAATTCAGAATGCAAACTAATCGCGCGGTTGGCAGGCAATGTCCATGGCGTGGTGGTCCAGATAACCGCTGACGCATTATGCGCTTTTAAGTCACCGGCAGACACACCAAATGCAGCAGCAATTGCGTCTGCATCCGCTACCGGGAATTTCACATCGATAGCTGGCGAAACCTTATCTTTATATTCAACTTCTGCTTCTGCCAGTGCTGAACCACAGTCTGTACACCAGTGAACCGGTTTGAAACCTTTTTCCAGATGTCCGGAGTCCGCAATTTTGCCCAGCGCGCGGATGATGTCGGCTTCAGACTTAAAATCCATGGTTTTATAGGGATTATCCCACTCACCAAACACACCGAGGCGTTTAAAATCTGCCATCTGGCCATCGATTTGCTTTTGCGCGTAGTCGCGGCACTTCTGACGAAACTCAGCCGCAGAGACTTTTACGCCCGGCTTACCGACTTTCTTTTCAACCATTAATTCGATGGGCAGACCGTGACAATCCCAACCGGGAACATAAGGCGCATCGAAATCAGATAAGGTTTTAGCCTTAACGATAATGTCTTTCAGAATTTTGTTTACAGCGTGACCAATGTGAATATCACCGTTCGCATAAGGAGGGCCATCGTGCAAAATAAATGGCTTCTTACCTGCTTTTGCTGCGCGAATTTGTTTGTACAGGTCTTTTTCCTGCCAATCGTTAAGCATCGCCGGTTCTCTTTGCGCTAAGTTGCCACGCATAGGAAAAGGCGTTTCCGGTAAATTCAATGTCGGTTTGTAATCGCTCATAAACTCGTTATTTCCGTCCACCTGCCGTTGCGAAAGGTCGCAACAATTTGATAATTAAATGCCGGCAATGCCAAACAGCGCTCTTGCTGCCTGCGCATCGCGCTGAATCTGTTGTTTCAATGCGTCAAATGACGCGAATTTTTCTTCATCCCGTAATTTCTTTACCGGATAGACTTTTATCTGCCCGCCGTACAGCGAACCGCTATAGCCAAATATATGCACTTCCAGTTGCGTGCGTTTGCCCGCCACAGTCGGACGGGAACCCACATTGGCCACGCCATAATAGCGGGTGTCATTGACATCCACGGTTACGGCAAATACGCCGTTAATGGCCGGGCGTGAACGTTTCAGTAATACATTGGCTGTCGGGAACCCGATTGTGCGCCCTTTTTTCTCACCGTGTACCACTCGACCGTCTATCACGAATGGCCGCCCCAGCATGTTACCGGCTTTTTCAAATTCACCGGCCGCCAGTACTTCACGCACTGCTGTGGAACTGATGCGGCAATCATCGACCATAAAGCTCTGGGTACTTGCGACTTCAAACCCCATGCTCTGCCCTGCCCGCTGCAACATGGAAAAGTCACCTCGGCGACCACGGCCAAAACGGAAGTCATCGCCTACCACCAGGAATTTCACGCCGAGACGCTCAACCAGCAACTCTTCGATAAAGGTGTCTGCAGACTGACTGGCAAAATACTCATCAAAGCGGACACACAATAAACGGTCAACATCCTGTGCTTTCAGTAACTGATATTTTTCCCGTAAGGTACTCAGGCGCGCAGGAGCTGTATCGGGACTGAACAGCTCTTCGGGCTGAGGCTCAAAAACCATAACGGTAGAGGGCAAGCCGAGTTCACGGGTTTTTTCATGTACATTTGCCAGTACTGCCTGATGGCCCCGGTGAACACCGTCAAACTTGCCAATAGTCAGCACGCACCCGCTATGATCGGGGCGCAAATTATGAAGACCGCGAATTAATTCCACTTGCTGCCGGGTTCCTGTAAGCCTGAGACTGAATGACAAAGCTCGCGATTATAAACGACCCGCACCGTAATACCAATCGTTGCGCATAGATTATCCGCCAAATGCCCGAAAGTGTCGTTTGCGGACACCTGAAACAAGCAAAACGAAGAGGAAAACAGCTACAGCGGAGCCAATAGTGAGAGTCACATGGTAAATTTGTGCAGTTAAATCCAGCGCATAAAATGCGTCACCCTGATCTAAATACACAATGACACCCGCCATCAGAGTGCTGGCAATCACCACCTTAATAAGGAAAAACAGCGTTTCTCTGCTGGCCCTGTACACACCGTTTTTATGCAGTGTTGTGTAAAGCAGACCGGCATTCAGTGTGGCTGACAAAGAGGTCGCGATAGCGAGGCCAATGTAGCCGTAAGGAATAGCGAAAATCAGGTTAAACACCATATTGGCAATCATGCACCAGATCCCGAATTTTACTGGTGTTTTGGTATCCTGGCGTGAAAAGAACCCGGGCGCGAGCACCTTTACCCACATAAAACTCACCAGTCCGAAGGCATAGGCCACCAGCGAATAGGATGCCATACGGGCCGTTTCAGCAGTGAAAGCACCACGCTGGAAAATAACTGTCATAATCGGCTCAGCCATAAATGCCAGACCCACAGCAGCAGGAATACCCAGTAACGACACCATACGTACGCCCCAGTCCATGTTGCCACTGAATGCTTTGGGGTCGTTCGCCACATGATTGCGCGACAAAGTCGGCAGAATGACCGTTGCGATGGCAATACCGAACAAACCGAGTGGAAACTCCAGCAACCGGTCTGAATAATAAAGCCAGCTGATTGAGCCGGTAACAAGAAAACTGGCAATGAGAGTGTCGAACAGCAGATTGATCTGCCCTACCGACACACCAAACAGTGCGGGGATCATTAATGTGCGTACTTTCACCACGCCGGGATCATGCCAGCCCCATTTTGGCTTTACAAGTAATCCGGCCCGGTACAGAAACGGCAGTTGGAATAGAAGCTGAACGATACCGCCAATAAAGACGCCCCATGCCAGCGCAAAAGCCGGCTGGGATAAAGCCGGTGCCACGAACCAGGCGCATAATATGATACAAATATTCAGTAATACCGGTGTAAAAGCGGCCACGGCAAAGCGGTTTAACGTATTTAAAATCGCCCCTGCCAATCCGGTTAATGTGATAAAGGCTAGATAAGGAAAGGTGATTTTAAGCATGACAGAAGCGAGCTCAAATTTTTCACCGGCTTCTTCTCCCTGCCACCAGGCGATGAACCAGCCTGTACCAAAAATGGCTGTGAGTACCGGGGAAGCAAGAACACCCAATATGGCTACCACAAAAACAATCGCACCCAGCGTACCGGAGACCCTCGCAATAAAAGCCCGCAGTTCTGCCTTGTCGTCTTGATGGTGCACTTCAGTGAGCACAGGAATAAATGCCTGGGCAAACGCACCTTCAGCAAACAGGCGTCGCAGGAAGTTGGGAATTTTGTTTGCGAAGAAGAATACGTCAGCTGCCGCGCCATCTCCCATGAGTTTCGCTACAACGACATCCCTGACCAACCCGAGTATGCGGGAGATAAATGTCATCACACTGACAATGATCCCCGACTTCAATAACTTTCCTGACACGCGCGCCCTGCTAACTGAAAAATTCAGACCGCCACTATAGCGGAAGCGGGGGTTTGACGAAATCTCCGCAGAGAAAAATTCTGTACCGTAACAGTGTGTTGAATTAAAGATGAAAAAAACATGACAGACAGATGAATTCCCCATTTTGCCCTGCTATAATCCGCGCATCTCACGGGGGATGCCTTTATTGCGCAATCTCAAAACTATTTTTCCTGAGGTGTCGGGCAAAATAGTTTGACATTTGGTCGCCGGATGAGCATAATCCGCACCCTATTTTTTAGACATGTATTTATTTTGGGAGTTACACCTTGGCTAACATTAAGTCTGCTAAGAAACGTGCAATTCAAGCCGAAAAGCGTCGTCAGCATAATGCCAGCCGTCGCTCCATGACTCGTACAAGCATCAAGAAAGTAGTTGCCGCTATCGCTGCAGGTGATAAAGAAGGTGCACAAGCTGCACTGGCCGCTGCTACTCCGGTACTTGACAGAATGGCAACCAAAGGTTTGATTCACAAGAACAAAGCTGCTCGTCATAAGAGCCGTCTGTCTGCGCAGATTAAAGCGCTGTAAGACAAGCTGACGAGAAGTAAAAAGCGCCTTAAGGCGCTTTTTTTATGTCTGCAATTTTACCCAGCTTTGAATTATCACTGACTATCAGTCTCCCCGCCCCTCATCAATTTCAACAGGTTTGCTTTGCGGGTTTTATACGCACCTGCCTCCACATTTTCAGATATACTTTTTTCCACAGCCAGCGTACGCATCTTTAATGCTTTGTCGAGTTCACCATTTGCCTGGTAGCCATCAGCTAAACTGTCATAAGCATCAGCCATTTCGGGAAAAGTCCTGACGTTCTTCTGAAATAGTGTAATCGCGTTCTTAAAATCCTTTTCACCCAACGCTTTATAACCCAAATAATTAATTGCTTTATAAACTGGCTTTGCGTTGAAGCTATACCGCTCTGACTGGTCTGCGTAGAATTGCAAAACCGCCTTCTCTCCCTTTTCCAGTACGTCAGGAGCCGGCAAAAGTAGATTATTAAAGTGCTTCAGTGCGAGAGCATGTCCGGCAAGCGCGATGGTGTTGTGTGTTTCAGAAGTATCTAAGTCCATGTTATAGAAAAAACCATCCGGCACACGCTCACCCAGTAAAGACGTAAAGCGTTCAAAAGCACTTTGCATTTGTCCGTCTTCACTTCCCTGATTTACGTAAAGGTATTTGTTCAATTCAGGAGTGTTCTGATAAAAGTCCCGTGCTTGCTTGAAAATCACCTCATCATGCCACCATAAACTGGGACTGAATGCAAAGTATGCCTGAAAAAGTGCAGGCCTCGTCTGAAGAGCATAAACGGTCAGTAGCCCGCCTAACGAATGCCCGGACAAAATCCGTAATCCATTTGTGCGGAAATTTTCATCTACATGAGGAATAAGCTCCTGACCAATAAATGAAAGGAAATCATCCGCTCCCCCGGAAATTCCCCACTCGTCATAATCAGGATTTCTTGTAGGTGTAAAATCCCTTGTTCTGTGGGTATTCATAATGGCTATGATTATCATCTCTTGCGCCATATTTGACTGGTTCAGTAAATCCAGTGTGCCGGCTACATGATTTAAATTTCTCTGTCCGTCCAGAAGAAACAGCACAGGATATTGCTTATTTTCATAAAGCCTGTAATTGTTAGGGAGATGGACAAGAAGCTCTCTCGTTTCACCGAGAATTTTGGAATCAATCAACACCGTTTCATTACTGCCACGAACAGCTGCGCAGGAGAATTGCGAATAGCCCGTAATGAGCAATGCCAATAAAATAAAAAACAAGTTCTGCATTAATAATCCTTTATCCGGTAAATCCTGTTTCTGCAAAGTCCCGCTGTGCAGCATTTTCCTGTTTTAAATAGCTTTACTTAATAGGAGCGGGACACCGTGGTACTGTAACTGAGGTACAGGTAATAATGCAAAATTGACGAGAGGCAATTCCCGCCGCTGCGAAAAAACTACACAAAAGTGTGTTGCCGGGTAGCAACGTTAACGTCATTTTCATTTGTTAGTGTCAGGTACTGTGCTGAACCTGACCGCACGATTACGTGCATTTCGGCGACTTTTGGCGAACTTTCGCTGGTGATAACAGTAGTAAGCTGAGCTGGTAGAAATTTTGCTAAGGTTGTTAGTGTTAAGAGCTTAATGCTGAGTGTCACTGGCGGGAGTTCCTGCTAAGAACCCGGTGCAGTTAACGAATTTGTACAATCAAAAGTGAGATTACAATGATGAAAATCCAGGTACACGATAACAAAGGAATTGAAACCCACGAATTGTCTGCAGACGAGCTCACACCGCAGGTAGAGCGCAAGCTGAAAGCGCTTTATTCATTCGGCGGATACTGCAAAATAGGAAACACACGATATCAGAGTGCAGAAGTGCTGCTGGCAGATATTGCCCCCCGTATGGCCGGATAAATCGCAAAACTGGCTGCGTCAGCGAATGCGGCCAGTTCTTTCTCCTCGCATAAGGCCGTTGTCACGATACTGTCAGACAACCTTCACTAACCTGTAAACCTGCGGTCACCTGACTGTCAATTAACCATCCTAAGATGTCCTTCCAAAGTTACTGCTTTGGGAACGGCTATGAAACGCACTCACTACCGCACACTGTGGTTATCTGACATTCACCTTGGCAATAAAGATTGCAAAGCTGAATACCTTCTCGACTTTCTTAACAATGTCACCGTCGACACCCTCTATCTGGTTGGCGATATCGTCGATATGTGGGAGATGTCGCGGCAATTTCGCTGGCCTGAGGCGCACAATCAGGTGCTTCATACATTTATGAAAATGAGCCGTGAAGGGACCAAAGTGGTGTATCTGCCCGGCAATCATGACGAGCCGTTGCAGTCTTACTCCGGAATGGATTTTGGCGAAATAGAGATCCGCAGAGAATATGTTCATACCACCCTGCAGGGCAAAAAGTACCTTATCCTTCATGGCGATCAGTTCGATGCTGATGTGACCCTGGGAAAATTCCACGCCTGGATTGGTGATAAAGGCTACGACCTGCTTCTGTTCCTCAACCGCTGGTTTAACCGCTTCCGTCAGTGGCGCAACAACCACTACTGGTCTCTGGCAGGCTACATCAAAAAGCATATCAAAGGGGCTAACGAAGCCATCAGCCGTTATCGTGAAGCCTGCTGCGGCAGGGCGAAAAAAATGGGGCTTGATGGTGTGATTTGCGGCCACATCCACCACCCGGAAAGCACCATGGAGAATGGAATCCACTATATCAATGATGGCGACTGGATAGAAAACTGCTCTGCCCTTGGTGAAGATTTGCAGGGAAATCTGGCGCTTATCAGCTGGATTGATCATATGCAGGCACAAGCTTCTGTTACCGAGTTCAAGCCACGCTCAAAAGCAACGAAAGCGGCTTAATTAACAAATAATAACTGACCGGCAACGCTGCCTGCAGGTGAAGCACTCTGTCACGGAAATGCCATGAAACTGTGTAAAAAGCGTCACACTCAGTTGATATCGTTCGCTCAAAACAATGGGATAAAATATGTTTACTGTTGATGATGTACTGACCCGGCATTATCCGCAGGTTGCGGATAAACCCTGGCTATTTAAATCGCTGTCTTTTGTACTTCGCCACCTGCTGCATGAGCGGGAAATGACCGAGTTCAGTGAAACCTATCCTCACTACGTGGATATAGACTTTGTTGAACAGGTGCTTGAGTACTTTAATATCAGCTACTCTACCCGTGATGTGGAAAAAGAGCGTATCCCCACCGAAGGCAAAGTTGTCATTATTGCCAACCACCCGATTGGTACCCTCGACGGTCTTGCATTAATTAAACTGGTCAGTGAAGTACGCCACGACTTAAAAGTAGTCGCCAATCAGATGCTGATGGCCGTTGAACCTTTGCACAACATGCTGCTGCCGGTTAATAACATGCAGGGCGGCACACCTAAACAGCACCTTGAAGCCATACATAAGCATTTACACGGTGACGGGGCTGTACTGATTTTTCCGGCCGGAGAGGTTTCCAGGCTTCGTCCGCAAGGGGTACGTGATACCCGCTGGCATACAGGTTTCCTTCGTATCGCCAGACAAACCAAATCACCAGTGCTGCCGGTTTACATTGACGCTAAAAACTCGCCGTTGTTTTACGGCGTGTCTATGATTTACAAACCTCTGGCAACTGTGCTGCTGGTCAAAGAGATGTTTAAGCAGCGCAAAAAGCACTTACCCATGCGCATTGGCGAGGTAGTTCCTTACGAAGCATACAGCCAGCTCACCCTGCCTCTGAAAGAGCAGGTTAAGCTGTTTAAACGTCATTTATACCGCATCGGTGGTAACCGCAAGGGCGTACTGCCCACTCAGGCTCCCATCGCCACGCCGGAAGACCGCAAAGAACTGACCCGTGCCATTAAACAATGTGAGCACCTGGGTCATACTGCTGACGGCAAACATATTTACCTGTATCAGCATCAGGGCTATTCGCCCATTATGCGGGAAATTGGCCGGCTGAGAGAAATCGCTTTTCGCGCGGTGGGCGAAGGTACTAACCGCCGCCGTGATATTGACCAGTATGACTCCCACTACTACCACCTTGTCCTGTGGGATGAAAACGATCTTGAGATTGCCGGCGCCTACCGCTTCGGCGACGCATCCGTGTTGACGGAAGAAGGCCATCCCACAGGCCTGTATTCAGCTACCCTGTTCAATTATGGCAATGACAACGACGCTCTGTTCAAAGAAGGTCTGGAGCTGGGCCGGAGTTTTGTGCAGCCTCAGTACTGGGGTAAACGTAGTCTGGATTATTTATGGATTGGTATCGGTGCATTTCTGAGCCGTTACCCGAAATACCGGTATCTGTTCGGAGCAGTATCAATAAGCAACGCTTATCCGCAACCTGCCAAGGACTTGCTAGTGCAGTTTTACCGTACCCACTTTCCGGCAAAATTCGGCAGTGCTTCATCACGGCTACCCTATCAGGTATCACCGGAAGTGCAGGACATCTTCCCGGGTGAAGACTACAAAGCCGAATTTACCCAACTGAAACACTTGCTGGCGAATATGGGTGTCAATGTGCCAACGCTGTATAAGCAATATTCTGAGATCACTAAAGCCGGCGGCGTTGCGTTTCTTGATTTCAACGTGGACCCGGACTTTAATGACTGTATAGACGGGCTTGTCGTCGTCGATACTGACAGCCTCACTGACAAAAAGCGTAAGCGCTATCTTGAGGATGCTTCACTGGCGAAATCAGCCTGACAAGTTACTACAATAAAACCATGCCCTGCCTGTAAAAGCCCTGTTCATCAGGGCTTTTCATTATCCACTCCCTTTCTGCATTGATGCATGTCACTGGTGTTCTTCCGTTTAATTAAGCGCTGATTGAAAAATAAACTTGCACACATTGATTACATGTGTAATCTTAAATTAAGACTACAAGCGTAATCCATAAGAGACATAACAATGTCAGAAGATAAAAATCAGAAGCCCGATATTTCAAACGCTGAATTTGAAGTGCTGGATGCATTATGGGATGACTACCCTGCGACATCAGCAGACATTATTGCACGTTTAAATTCCCGTAAAGCATGGCATGAGAAAACCATCAAAACCTTGCTTAGCCGGCTAGTGAAAAAGCAGGTTATCAGCTTTGAGAAATTGAAGCGGCAATATTTGTACACACCGCTCATCGCCCGTGAAGATTACACCAAAAAAGAAACGGCCAGTTTTGTCAGCCGGATGTTCAAAGGCAAGATTGCGCCAATGGTTGCCGGCTTTGCCAACCAGAACAGTCTTTCCAGACAGGATGTGGATGAACTGAAAGCATTGATTGAAAAGTGGGAGAGGAACAATGACTGACTGGTTGCTGCAACAGCAGGTTGTACTGTCTGTTGCGCTTATTTTTCTGATTTTAAGCGTGCGCTTTCTTATTCCTGCTTTAGGCGCCGGCCGGGCGTATCAGCTCTGGCTGCTGGTACCCGTAGTGCTCATTGCCCATAATTTGCCGGCTTCAGCAGTGAGCTTACCGGCTGGTCCGGTAAGCCGCTATGTCACCGGAACCGGCTCTTTAATCGCCAGCCCTGCTGGCAACACCTTTCTGTTCATATGGGCTGCCGGCGCATTCCTGATTGCTGCCAGTGTTGTTTTTCGCTACGTGGCTCTGGCCAGGCACATCGCAAACAAACACCGAACAGCAAGTCTGCATTCAAGACACTACCTGGTCAGTCCCGCCGTTTCAACGCCACTGCTGTTCGGGATACTCCGTCCGCAGATGATCATGCCTGCGTTTTTCCACAGCGCGTTCACGGAAAGACAGCAATCAATGATCATCGAGCACGAACAAACCCATCTGCGCCGGGGCGACCACCTGTGGAATGCTTTAGCGCTGATATTACTGAGCCTGTTCTGGTTCAACCCTCTGGTCTGGGCAGCGCTGTCAGCTTTCCGCACCTGCCAGGAAGTTTCATGCGACGCAGCAGTGCTGAGACACAAATCTCAGGCAGACAAAATTCATTATGCAAAAGCACTTGTGCAGTGTGCTGAGCATACTACCGGCAATAACACCTTGTACCCCGCTTACGGAGAAAAGAAAACCATGCTTACACGCCTTACACAGATGCAAAAAACCACCACGGGCAATAAAACAATTACTCTGGCCACCTGCCTTGCTATCAGTATTTTTACAGCAAACACTGCGCTGGCAAAGCTCGCAGGTACGCCGGTGAAAGCAGAACAGGTTAATCTTGCGCAGCCTGTTATGCGAATTGACCCTGTCTACCCGGCTGAAGCCGCCGCAAACAATCAGGAAGGCTCGGTAATATTGAAATTTGATATTTCTGCCACCGGCACTACAGAGAATATTGAAATTGTGGATGCCTTTCCTGATGGCGTTTTTGACGAGAGTGCAAGAGCTGCGCTGTCTCAGTGGGAATATAAGCCACGGGTTCAGGGCGGTAAAGCCATGCGCCAGACAGGTATACTGGTTCAACTGGATTTCCGTCTTGATAACACCCGTGCATCAAACGCAGATGAAATGGAGAAAATCAGCGTAACGCGGTAACGTTTTATGAATGGAATGAGCAAAGCCGGGGCAAACCGTTGCCCCGGCTTTGTTATATTAACTGGTTATGCTGCTTTGGCCGGCGCAGTTGCAGGACGCATAAGCAACAAAAGCGGAACCGATGCCAGAGTGATCCACATCATCAGGCGAAAATCCTGCAGATAGGCCAGCGTGGTTGCCTGAGTAGTGACCAGTGTATTGAGGCTGCTCAACCCTGTACCCGACGTCGCATAAATTCCGTGAGCCACACTTTCCTTAAAGCCGGCATTATCCAGCGACATAAATTCTGCAAATACTGCATGATTCCGCTGTGCAGACTGAGCCAGATAGGTCATCACCACAGAGATGCCGATGCTGCTGCCAATGTTGCGTAACAAACTGAACATTGCTGTACCTTCATTACGGTACGAGGCCGCCAGTGTGGCGAAACTGGCGGTTGAGAGGGGCACAAAAACAAATCCCAGGCCCAGCCCCTGAATAACACCGGTACGGATAATTTCATGGGCACTGACATCCGCAGTAAACAGGGTCATCGCCCACAATGAGTAACTCATCAGCATGAGTCCGGTAAATATCATCAGCCGCACATCGACTTTACCTGAAAGGCGCCCCACCAGAATCATTGAAATCATGGTGCCTATTCCTCTCGGAGCAAGCAGGTAGCCTACGTCCACCACCGGATAGCCCATGAGGTTTTGCATAAACGGTGGCAACAGCGCCATGGTGGCCAGCAAAATAATACCGACGATAAAGATAAACAGCAGACCCACCGAGAAATTTCTGTCGCGGAACATGGCCGGTTCGATAAAAGGTTTACGGTGAGTGAATATATGCACAATAAAGAGATACATACCCAGCGCTGCCAGAGCCGCTTCGATAACGATTTCTCTGCTGGCAAACCAGCCCTGAGACTCTCCTCTGTCCAGCATCATTTGTAACGCGCCAATGGCCAGCGCCAGCATGGCAAAACCTGTGAGATCAAAACGTCTGTCAGGATCCAGCTCCGTTTCCGGGACAAATCGCATAAGGCCAAACCAGGCGAGAATACCGAATGGCAGGTTGATGTAAAACACCCAGCGCCAGTCATAATATTCTGTCAGTAGTCCGCCAAGGGTAGGCCCGAGAATAGGACCGAGCATAACGCCCACGCCCCACATGGCCATCGCCTGTCCATGTTTTTCTTTCGGCCAGGTATCCAGCAGTACAGACTGGGATAACGGCACCAGGCTGGCGCCGAATATCCCCTGCAGCAACCGGAAGATCACTATCTGATTTAAGTTCTGCGCTGCGCCGCAAAGCATGGATGCCACTGTGAATCCGACTACTGACCACATGAACAAGCGGCGGCGGCCAAATCTGGCACTGAGCAATCCGGTAAGCGGCATGAAAATCGCTGCGGCAACAATGTAGCTGGTCAGCACCCAGCTTATCTGATCCTGCGTGGCACTCATACTTCCCTGCATATGGGGCAAGGCCACATTAGCGATAGTTGTATCCAGCGCCTGCATGATAGTCGCCAGCATCACCGATAAGGTGATCATGACGCGGTTAGCAGATGATGATGACGTATCCGGCTGTGCAGACATCTACAGTGTCAGCCCTAATACTGAACGCTGATGCTGCGTGTCAATTTCCGTAATCACACTGAGCCCTGCTCTTAATAACGGCAAATCAGGCTCATCATCAAGCCGGATGCGCACAGGCAAACGCTGGGCGATCTTCACCCAGTTCCCGGTCCCGTTTTGTGCGGGCAGCACTGAAAATTCCGCGCTGGTTGCCGGACTCAAACTCTCTACGACTCCGTGCCACTGATGATCCGGATACGTATCGACGTTGATGGTCACATGCTGACCGGGCTTCACCCAGGTCAGATCGGTTTCAGTATAATTTGCCTCAATCCACATTTGCCGGTTCATGACCATCGACAAAGCCTGACTGCCGGCAGCAAAATACTGTCCGGCTTTAGGCGGTATACGCACTACCCCGTCCTGCGGTGCCAGTATCTGTGTATGTTTGTAATCAAGCAGTGCTTCCGCCAGCGTCGCTTTTGCCGCCAGATAATCAGGGTGTTGCTCAGCCGGCAGTGTATCGCTGCCTCCGAGAGACTCTGCGATTTGTTTAAGATCGTCTTTTACCGCCAGTACGTTAAGTTTGGCAATGGCCACATTTTGATGGGCTGCGTCAAAATCTGCATCCGACACATAGCGCTTTTTCAACAGGTTATCCTGACGAACTTCCTCTTTTTGCGCATAGGCCAGCTTACTTTCTGCCAGTTTCAGTTCCGTTTGCTTCTCAACGTAAGAGGCTTTCAGGGCAGACAGTTCTGTTCTGACCTGTGCCATATTCGCAGCAGCCTTCTCCATGGCTACCTGATAGGGTTCAGCGTCAATTTCAAAAAGAATATCGCCTTTTTTGACTTGCTGATTTTCACGCACATTGACGTGAATAATATTACCGCTGACCTGAGGACTGATTTGGATCAGATCGGCTTTAACATAAGCATTATCCGTTTCAACCAGTCGCCCGCCGTGTAACCAAGCCGCACCGCCGGCAAGACATGCCAGTACCGGGACAACGACCATAAATAAAAATCTTTTGCTGCGTGAAGACGGCGCAGCTTTTGTGGATTCTTCTGACATTTAATTCTCCGTATCAGAAAGACATTGACATAAGACGTTCACGAATGAGCGTCAGCACATCGACAAACTGTGCCCGTTGTTGCTCACTGAGGTCCTGCAGCATTTCCTCGCGCAATGCTTCAATTGTCACTTTGATGGTTTTTAACACGGGTTCTGCATCTGCGGTCAGGTTAATCAGGTGAGCACGGCGGTCTGCCGGGTCCTTATCCCGACGGACCAGCCCCCGTAACTCGAGATTGTCCAGCAGCTTTGCAATAGTCATTGGCTGGATTTCAAGCATCTGCGCAAGCGCTTTTTGCTGTACACCGGGATTCATGGCTATCAGTTTCAGTGCTCTCGCCTGTGAAAGGGTGAGATCACTGCCATCTAACCTGTCCTGAAAAGCGCCACGCATGCGCCTTGTGATATCAGCCAGTAAAAAACCTTCTACCGGGCCATGCCGGGTATCGTAGTAACAGGGGGTTTCACGGGATGTGGAATTTTCCATATCAACCTCAATTAGTAAGCAATGCTTATTATATGCTTCAATTACTAATCATCAACAGCCGGACACGGAGTTACGGACGAGTAACAGGAAAAGCAGGATGGATATCAGGGGAAGGTAGAATTAACCGGCTATATCAACAATTTCTCTGGTATCCGGGCGAATACGAACGGTTTGACCGGCAATGGCGATTGATACGGTACCGGTCAGCGGATCTCTGCCGACAACTTTACCTGTCCGGTATACGTCATAACCGAGGATCATGCCGGGTTGCAAAATCTCATCAGCAGCCGGTTCAGCCGGTGTCAGCGCTGACACTTCAGTTACGGGAAAACTGTAATCATCCAGTGTGATATTTTGTGCTCTGTCAGCGGCCAGTACAGGACCTGCAATCAAGGTAACGACGATTCCCGCACACAACGCTTTAAAACTGAACATTAACTGCCTCCATTGCAACTTATTTTCTGTCTGATTACCGGGTCAGACGTTAAGCCGGTTACTGAACTTGTACTTCTGATTAGAAGAGATGTAAGCAATTAGCACGCCATTACACATTTGTTAATAAAATCAGTAGTTAATGTAGATATAAGAGTAATGACTGGAAAATAGTGACGTTTTTCCGCATCATAATTGCAACACACAAGGAAAAGATTACCCGTGATAAAGATAATTGTACTGATCCCTCTTCTACTCAGCCTGCTCTGGTTTGCCTATCTGAAAGCTAATAAATGGACACTCGCTCAGGGTAAACAGGGATTTATTTATATTCTGGTGTTGTCTGCGGTCATTGCGGCGTTTTATACCCTGATGATGTTTTTGACACACAGGATCTGATAAGGATGTAGCTGTCCGGAAAAAGGGAATAAGCGGAACATTAAAATTCTGTTCCGCAGGCTGGCAGAGGAGGTTAATCCGTCATCGGGAGAATTTCTGATACATTCCCCGTGGCGTGAGGTTGTGCATCATTCAGCACGTGACCGTTAATCACCTCTTCGTAAAGCTTGTAATAACGCTGTTCCATCACTTCAGCATTAAACACATCACGGGCATATTCGTGGCAGGCCTGCCGGGAAAAACTGTCTGCCTGAGCAACAGCCTGCTCAAGCTCTTTGTAACTTGACGACAAAAAACCTACATCAGCATTGTTGATAAGTTCAGGCAATGAGCCGTAGGGTGTAGAAAATACCGGTGTTCCCAGGAACAAACTTTCTGTGATCGCCAGCCCGAAAGGCTCATGCCAGCGTACGGGAAAAATAAGTCCTTTTGAGCGCCGGATTAACCTGTGCTTTTCCTCTCCGCCCACCATACCCTTGAAACGGGTGTGAAGGTGAAAATCGAAATACGGATTTCTGCCAAAGTTAAACCGGTTTCCCCCCAGCACAGCCAGCTTCTCATTGACGTTGCCGGCAATGCGGACAGCACCGTCCAGGTTTTTCAGTGCAGAGCGGGCCTTGCCGAGAAAATGAAAATAATTATCCGGCTTACCGGTATGAGGCTCACCATAATCCCGCCAGTCCAGTCCGTTATAAACGTAACAGCTGGCATGGTGATTAGACGCATGTTTCTCCGAAAGGAAAACCGTATTCTGCGGATAAGTTCTGGCTTCCCCTGCATTACCATGCTCGGTGCACAGGAACGGTTTATCCAGCTCACCTTCGTAAGGCCAGTGAAAATGCACCACATCAGGCCAGTCTGTGATTTGCTCACTGACCGGCTTATCACGGTCATATTTCAATGTCTGAGAGGCCAGTTCACCGGCATTGCGGGCCAGGAATTTGACTTCATGACCTTGCCTCATCTGAGCCTGAGCCAGTGACCAGATAACCCTTTCCGTGCCACCGTACTTTTTAGCCGGTAACGGAAGTCGCGTTGCATAGGCGTGAAGAATACGCATTAAAAGTCCTTATATACCGGTTCTGCCGGTGGCAAAAAAAAGGTGCGCAAAGCGCACCTTCTGTGATTCAGCAATGTCGTTTAACGGGCCGTACCAAGGGTAACATCAGCCTCATCACGAAGCGCTTTAACAAAAGCTGCATAGGTAGACTGGCTGTTCGCCTGCGCCAGACGCTGACGGATGGCAGAAACTGTTGCATCATCCGCCGCTTCAGGCGCATGTACTGCAGTCAGTTCAATCAGTGCTACGTCGCCACTGCCTAACAGGGCCACACGGCGGGATTTGCCTTCAGCCGGCGCCAGAGTGAACAGGGTATCAAGCAGATTACGTGGTAATTGCTGATCACCACGATTCACGTTTTCAACGGTTTCCCAGTCCAGTGAACGGGCTGACAGAGAGTCTGCAATTTCATTACCACTTTCAAGCTGAGCCAGCTGAGCTTCCGCCCAGTCCTGCGCAGCCTGCTGCGCCTTTTCGCTGCGCAGAGACGCAGTGATAGACTCTTTTACTTCATCCAGTGACTTGGTGCGTTGGGCCTCATGTTCGTTAACACGTACCACCATTACGGTGCTGGCATCAAGTTCGATGAGATCGCTGTTCACCTGCTCTTCGATCAGTTCCGGCGAAAATACATCGCTGACAACCTGCGGGTTATCAATTTCGGCTGGTACGTCGTTACGGGTAAACAGCGGGGTAGTCTCAATCGATGTATTGGCAATGGCTGCCACTTCATCCAGAGTATCCGGTACTTCGAAGGCTACTTCTGCCATACGGGACTGAAGTTCATAGAAACGATCAGTGGCTTTTTCAGTGATGAGGTTTTCACGGATTTCACCGGCAACATCACTGAAAGGCTTAATGGTTTCAGGCTTCAGATCGGTCAGTTTGATGATATGGAAGCCAAACTCTGTTTTCACGACATCTGTCACATCACCCACATTCTTAAGTGAGAATACTGCTGAGTCGAAAGCGTCGTCCATCATGCCGGGCGTGATGTAATCAAGATCACCACCATTTTCAGCAGAGAAACTGTCTTCAGAACTTTCTTCTGCCACGGTTGCGAAGTCTGCACCGCCTTTAATTTCTGCCAGCAATGCTTCTGCTTTCGCTTTTGCAGCCTCTTCATCATCGCCGGTTTCAATCAAAATATGCGAGACGCGACGCTGTTCTTCATCACGGTACTGGTCTTTATTTTCTTCGTACCACGCAGACACTTCATCGTCAGACACCGTTACGTCGTCTTTTAAATCATCGACTGACAATTTGACATAGGCTACGCTGACTTTTTCTTCAGTATCAAACGAAGTGATGTTGGCATCGTAATAACCCTGAATGTCAGCATCAGAAATTTCAACTTCGTCAGCAAAAGGCGCTGCGTCCACTACGACATAGCGGGCATCGCGGGTCTGAGCCTGTAAGTCAAATACACGGCGGGCTTCACCGGGCAGGGCGAAGTCAGACACGCCAAGAGCGCGTGTCAACTGTTCACGGGTTAACTGTGTACGCAGGAAATCGCGGAAATCTGACGGCTGGTAACCGTTCTGACGTAAAAGGGCCAGGTAACGGTCGTTGTTAAACTGTCCGCCAAGCTGGAATTCAGGCATGCTGCGAATGGTGTCACGGATTTGATCATCACCCACACGTAAACCTAATTCGCGGGCTTTCTGCTCAACCAGCTTTTCGTCAATCAGGCTGTCCAGTACACCGCGGCGGAATTGCTGCATGTAACCTTCATCAGCAAACAGCGCTGATACGCTCTCACCGTATTGTGATTCCATACGGCTGCGCTGTGACTGATAAGCACGCTCCAGCTCATTCAGACCAATTTCTTCGCCATTTACAGTGGCGGCGACAGTTTCACCGGAACTGTTCAGGTAACTCCCTACACCGGCAAAAACAAAGCTCAGCACGACCAGACCAATGATAATCATTGCCCACGGGCCTTGCGAACCTTCTCGGATTCTCTCTAACATGACTTACTTTCAACTCCGTTGCTTACTGCTTCGCTCCGGCTTTGTTCAACACTCACCGGAAAAATATGGCAGATTATATCGATTCCCCGTGCCAAAGGCGATAATCCCGTCAGTCAATTTGCAGGAAATCCGTTGAATTCCAATAGATAGAGTTGGGTGACAGCGGAAAATGCGGGCAGGAGAAATAAAAAAGGCGATGGTACTGACCATCGCCTTTTATCGAATCTTTTTCTGCTTAGTTACAAGCGTCTTTCAGAGCTTTACCAGCTTTGAAAGAAGGAACTTTAGCAGCTGCGATTTGAATAGTCTCACCAGTTTGTGGGTTACGGCCACTACGCGCTGAGCGTTCGCGAACAGCAAACGTACCGAAACCTACCAGTGCAACCTGATCACCTTCTTTAAGCGCTGCGGTAACTGCATCAGTGAATGCATCTAATGCACGGCCTGCAGCAGCTTTAGAGATATCTGCACCAGCAGCGATTTGGTCGATGAGTTGAGACTTGTTCACAATTATGATCCCCTTCGATTGTTATTATACTCTTGTCCGAAAACAGTGATTGTCTTCAGAACGTTATAACAAGCTTGATTTCGACAATCAAGCTAAGTGTTACAATTAATTAACGTTTAATGAATCGCTGCAATCCCTTTAGAGACAAGGCTTCAAGCGAGTACGTAGTAAAGGTAACACAACTTCTGACAGTTGAAAGCCCTAAATTTAAAAAAAAAGGTTAATTTGGGGCTGTAATGGGTGTTTTTTGAGCAAACAGTTCAAAAAAAGGCTACATCCCGCGAATTTACTGGTATGCAGCCAATTTCTACCGTTACTTATTAGCGACAACTTTAAAAGACTCAACAGGCTCCTGCAGAGCAATATCGAGTACTTCATCAATCCATTTAACTGGATGGATAGACAAGTCCGCTTTCACGTTTTCAGGAATTTCTTCCAAATCACGTTCATTCTCATGTGGAATGACGACAGTTTTAATACCGCCACGGTGTGCAGCCAGCAGCTTCTCTTTTAATCCGCCGATTGCCAGCACTTCTCCGCGAAGGGTAATTTCACCGGTCATGGCAACATCACATTTCACCGGATTACCTGTGAGCGTGGATACCAGTGCGGTGCACATTGCAATACCGGCGCTCGGACCATCTTTTGGCGTGGCACCTTCGGGCACGTGTACGTGGATATCACGCTTTTCATAGAAGTCTTCGTTGATGCGCAGTTTTTCGGCACGGCTTCTTACTACAGTCATCGCCGCCTGAATGGACTCCTGCATCACGTCCCCCAGAGAACCGGTGGTGGTCATCTTGCCTTTACCGGGTACCGCAGTGGTTTCGATAGTCAGCAAGTCTCCGCCTACCTGTGTCCATGCAAGGCCGGTCACCTGCCCTATCTGGTTTTCTTTATCCGCTTTACCATAATCAAAACGCTGCACGCCCAGATAGTCTTTCAGGTTATCCTGCGTCACAACGACTTTGTCTTTGCTCTTACTTAGCAGAATATCTTTTACTGCTTTACGGCAAACTTTAGAAATTTCTCTTTCCAGGCTTCGTACACCCGCTTCGCGGGTATAGTAGCGAATCATGCCGATGATGGCGGATTCTGTGATATCCAGCTCTTTGGCTTTAAGGCCGTTACGTTCCATCTGTTTGGAAATAAGATGACGTGTCGCAATGTTCAGCTTCTCATCTTCGGTGTAACCCGACAGACGAATCACTTCCATCCGGTCGAGCAGTGGCCCGGGAATATTCATGCTGTTTGAGGTCGCCACAAACATAACATCAGACAGGTCGTAGTCGACTTCAAGATAGTGGTCGCTGAAGCTGCTGTTTTGTTCAGGATCTAATACCTCGAGCAGCGCCGATGACGGGTCACCACGCATGTCAGAAGACATTTTGTCGATTTCATCAAGCAGGAAAAGCGGGTTTTTCACCCCTACTTTGGCCATTTTCTGAATCAGTTTGCCCGGTAATGAACCGATGTAAGTACGACGGTGACCACGAATTTCTGCTTCATCCCGCACCCCGCCTAATGCCATACGCACGTACTTACGTCCGGTAGCTTTGGCAATAGACTGACCCAACGAGGTTTTACCCACACCCGGAGGACCGACTAAGCAAAGGATTGGACCTTTCAGCTTTTTAACCCGTTTCTGTACCGCCAGATATTCAACAATGCGCTCTTTTACTTTCTCCAGACCATAGTGATCTGCATCCAGTACTTTCTCGGCCAGTGACAAATCTTTCTTCACTGCACTGCGCTTATGCCAGGGAACATTGGTCAGCCATTCAATATAACTGCGTACCACGGTGGCTTCTGCCGACATGGGAGACATCATTTTCAGTTTCTGCAACTCAGCCCGTGCCTTATCTTCGGCATCTTTAGGCATCTTCGCTTCTTCAATCTTTTTGCTCAGCGCCTCAAACTCGTCCGGTGCATCATCCAGTTCACCCAGTTCTTTCTGAATGGCTTTCATCTGTTCATTCAGATAATACTCGCGCTGGCTTTTTTCCATCTGCTTTTTCACGCGGGTACGAATTTTCTTTTCGACCTGCAGCAAATCAATTTCGCCTTCCATCAGCGCCATCAGGTACTCAAGACGCTCGTTCACGCCTTTCATTTCCAATACCTTCTGCTTCTCAGCCAGTTTAAGCGGCATATGAGCAGCCATGGTATCGGCGAGACGGGCAGCGTCATCAATGCCGTTAAGCGAGGTTAACACTTCTGGCGGGATCTTCTTATTCAGTTTTACGTATCCCTCGAACTGGGATACCGCAGAGCGGATAAGTACTTCCTGCTCATTGTCAGACAGTAACTCATCTTCAACACGGCTTACTTGCGCCACGAAGAATGGCTCAGCCTGCTCGTACTGATGAATTTCACCACGAACATTACCTTCGACCAGCACTTTCACTGTGCCGTCAGGCAGTTTTAATAACTGTAAAATAGTGGCTAATGTGCCAACCTGAAAAATGTCATCAGATTCAGGCTCATCAACACTGGCGTCCTTCTGTGCAACTAAAAAGATTTGTTTATCATTTTCCATCGCTGCTTCAAGACAACGGATGGACTTTTCCCTGCCAACAAATAGCGGTATGACCATATGGGGATAAACGACTACGTCCCGTAAGGCAAGTACGGGGATCTCAATGCGATCTTCACGCTCAGCTGTCATACGTGTTCTCTGTATTGTTCATAATGTGAATTGATATGGGGATGCACAGGCAAAGTTCAATCAATCCTGTGTTAAACCTTGTTACTTTTACCATTATCGATTTTTAATGATGGTGCAACCTTTTTGTGCCGGAGAGCAGAGCAAAGTCAAACGACTGTACAAATATACGACGAAGGCAGGTTATTGCTTATTACAAATGATAACTATTCCCAATAAAATAAACCTGTTATGCTCAAGAAATTGGAAAAAATACAGTTAAAATCTTATTCTTCAAAGATATCAAGATTGCAGTGAAACTTGTTATGACATCATCTCCATCAAATTCCGGATTCACGCTCATTGAGCTGGTTATTGTTATTGTTATTCTCGGCGTACTGGCAGTCACCGCAGCGCCCCGTTTCATCGATCTTCAGGATGACGCTCAGGCGGCCAGTGTTCAGGGTGTGGGAGCGGCCTTTGCTTCTGCTATTAATCTGGCCCGTTTAAAGTGGCGTGCCGGTGGTCACACGGGGCCGGTGGATAATCTGGATGTGTTCGGCAACGGACAAAACGTCATTGATTTTAATCAGTATGGCTGGCCTGCACAGAGCTATACGCCGTATGAAGCCAGCCCGGTAACGGACAACGCCTGGGATTGCACATCGTTATGGAATGCCTTGCTTGCCAGCGGCAGCCCCACGGTTGCAGAAGATACCTCGGCGGACTACCAGGCCACCTATGCAGACGGTACCTGCACCTTTATTTTGCAGGCACAACCGGCGTTTTCCGTCTATTACAGTTCACTGACCGGTGAAGTCACCATCGATGACACCTTGTAACAGCCCTGCCTTTTCACGGTAATTACGGCTAACCGGATGCCGGATGACCCGGTGACAGATAACAAAAAAGGTCCCGAAGGACCTTTTTCTTTATCTTACATGACAATCACTCAGAGACCGCTTTCTTCTCTTCGTTCTTGTACATCAGAATAGGTTTAGATTCGCCTTTAATCACAGACTCGTCGATAACCACTTTGCATACGTTTTCCATTGAAGGTAAATCGTACATGGTATCGAGCAACACTGCTTCAACGATAGAACGCAGGCCACGGGCACCGGTTTTACGTTGCATCGCCTTTCTTGCGATGGCATGCAATGCATCGTCACGGAATTCCAGTTCAGTTTCTTCCATGGCAAAGAGCGCACCGTACTGTTTGGTAATGGCGTTCTTCGGCTCACGAAGGATCTGGATCAGCGCTTCTTCGTTCAATTCTTCCAGGCTGGTCACTACCGGCAGACGACCAATGAACTCCGGAATTAACCCGTACTTCACTAAATCTTCCGGCTCTACCCGTTTGAACAGATCGCTGAGTTCCTGCTTGCTTTCTTTAGACTTCACCGACGCACCGAAACCAATTCCGGTATCTTTATTTGCACGCTGCTCAATCACTTTATCCAGACCGGCAAACGCACCACCACAGATAAACAGGATTTTAGACGTGTCGACCTGCAGGAATTCCTGCTGAGGATGCTTACGTCCACCTTGAGGCGGAACGGATGCAACCGTGCCTTCAATCAGTTTCAGCAGCGCCTGCTGAACACCTTCACCTGACACATCACGTGTAATAGAAGGGTTATCAGACTTACGGGAAATCTTGTCGATTTCATCAATGTAGACAATACCGCGCTGGGCTTTCTCTACATCATAATCGCACTTCTGCAACAGCTTCTGAATGATGTTTTCAACGTCCTCACCCACGTAACCGGCTTCGGTCAGGGTGGTGGCATCGGCCATGGTAAACGGCACATCCAGTAAACGGGCCAGGGTTTCCGCCAGTAACGTTTTACCGCTACCAGTAGGGCCAATTAGCAGGATATTACTCTTACCCAGCTCAACACCCTCGTGCACATCACCATTGCGCAGGCGCTTGTAGTGGTTATACACCGCTACCGACAGCACTTTCTTTGCGTGTTCCTGACCAATGACATAATCATCAAGGTGTGTATGAATTTCTTGTGGTTTAGGAAGTGCATCCTGCTTTTGCTTTGGTGCAATTTCCTTAATCTCTTCACGAATAATGTCGTTGCATAATTCAACACACTCATCGCAAATAAAAACGGACGGTCCCGCAATCAGCTTTCTGACTTCATGTTGGCTTTTGCCACAAAAGGAACAGTACAAAAGCTTATTATCACCGTCACCGTTCTGCTTGTCACTCATTACTCTTTGCCTCTGCCTTTCCTGAACAAACGAAAATCGTGCGGGTACACGAGTTCAGGATTACTATAACTATACTACTTAGTGGCGGCTGCGTCAGATCGATTTGTTAAAATCTGATCGATTAGGCCATAATCCCTGGCTTCTGCTGCACTCAGGAAGTTATCCCGGTCTGTATCCCTTGCAACTTTTTCGTAATCCTGGCCAGTATGTTCGGCCATCAGACGATTCATTTTCTCTTTAATAGAAAGAATTTCTTTCGCGTGAATTTCAAAATCCGACGCCTGTCCCTGGAATCCGCCCAGCGGCTGGTGAATCATTACCCGTGAGTTAGGTAAGCAGAAACGCTTCCCTTTGGTACCGCCTGATAACAGGAAAGCGCCCATGCTGGCCGCCTGACCAATACAAACCGTGCTTACGTCAGGCTTAATGAAATTCATGGTGTCGTAAATCGCCATGCCTGCCGTCACAGAACCACCCGGAGAGTTGATATAAAGATAAATATCTTTTTCCGGATTCTCAGCTTCAAGGAAAAGCATTTGCGCGACGATGAGGTTCGCCATGTGGTCTTCAACCTGACCCACTAAGAAAATCACATTTTCTTTTAGCAGACGGGAATAAATGTCGTAGGAACGTTCACCTTTAGACGTCTGCTCGACGACCATAGGCACCAATGCATCTTGTGGTTCAAATGGGTTTATCATATCTACCTTGATTTCTTAGCGTTAAAAACAAAAATGCCCGGAAGGTTCCGAGCATTTAAGCAGTTGCTGACAGGTTAAGTCAATCAGAGGGTAATAAATTACGCCTGTTTGTTCATAACCTCGTCAAAAGCTTTGGTCACTTCCTGAGTTTTAGCATTTTCTAATACCCAGTCGATGGCCTGCTCTTCCAGTGCAACATTGCGCATCTGGTTCATCAGTTCTTCGTTAGCTTTATAATAGTCCACAACTTCCTGAGGATCTTCATAAGCTGACGCTGATGTTTCAATTAATTGCATTACTTTTTCGTCGTCTGCTTTCAGTTCGTTCTGCTTGATGATTTCACCCAGCAGTAAACCGATGCGTACGCGACGGATTGCATTGTCAGTGAACAGTTCTGCAGGCAGTTCTGGCATGTTCTGGCCACCAGCTTGCTGACTGAAACGTTGTTTTGCCTGTTCACGCAGTGCATTTACTTCCTGATCGATCAGTGCTTTTGGCACGTCGAATTCATTCTTTTCGATCAGCTTAGAAATAACATCTTCTTTTACGGTTGTTTTCAGCGTTTGAGTCAGTTCGCGTTCCATGTTTTTACGCACTTCCGCTTTCAGGGCGTCAACGCCGCCTTCTTCAACACCGAACAGCTTAGCAAATTCGTCGTCAACGTCCGGCAATTGCTTACCTTCTACTTTCTTAACGGTAACGTCAAATACTGCAGCTTTACCTTTCAGGTTCTCTGCATGGTAGTCTTCAGGGAAAGTCACTTCTACAGTCACTTCATCGTCTTTCTTAGCACCTACCAGCGGCTCTTCGAAGCCCGGGATCATGCGACCCTGGCCAAGCTCAAGGGTAAAGTCTTCTGCTTTACCGCCTTCAAATTCTTCACCGTCAATTTTACCAACAAAATCGATAACAACACGGTCATCTTTCTTCGCTTTACGCTTAACTTCTTTCCACGTAGCGTGTTGCTTTTGCAGCGTCTCCATCATGTTATCGAGGTCAGCGTCGGAAATTTCAACCACTGGCTTCTCAATTTCGATGTCTGCAACGCCCTGAACTTCAACTTCAGGATACACTTCAAATGCCGCAACGAACTCTAAATCCTGGCCATTTTCGTCTTTAACCAGTTCAAAAGAAGGCATGCCGGCAGGGTTAATTTTTTCCTGAACGATTGCCTGATAGAAGTTCTGTTGCATTACGTCACCAGCAACTTCCTGACGCACAGCAGCGCCAAAACGTTTTTGGATTACGCTTACTGGTACTTTACCAGGACGGAAACCGTTGATGCGTTGCGTTTTTGATAATTGTTGAAGACGCGCTTTAACCGCAGAATCAACAGAATCTGCTGGAACGGTAATAGTAAGACGGCGTTCTAAACCCTGGGTCGTCTCGACTGAAACTTGCATTATGTTACCTCAACTGTGCGTCTTAAAGTGACGCTTTGTTTGAATCCCCTTCCCGTCCTTGCCATATATCGGCGCGTTACACCGGGTTTAGAGGGAGTGTTATTCAACAGTGTTAAACCATTGTTTAAACACATTGGTTAAAAAAAGACGCGGTAGTATACAAGCAGGTTTTTACAGAGTCGAGAGGGATTAGCAACAAATAACAGGAAAAACCGGAGATAACGGGACATTTATCATCAGGTGATGACAATTAAGGAAATTATTGGGAATAAATAATGGTCGGTGAGACAGGATTTGAACCTGCGACCCCTTGGACCCAAACCAAGTGCGCTACCAAACTGCGCCACTCACCGAACTGAGTATTTCGAAGACGTGAGAAATGCTTCAAAAGACACCGGCATAACCGGCTAAAGATATGTTGCACTCACATTCCCTGAGGGAAAAGTGGGGTGGACGATGGGACTTGAACCCACGACAACCGGAATCACAATCCGGGGCTCTACCAACTGAGCTACGCCCACCACAGAGAGTGCAATTACAAACTTCTTAAGCCTACCCGAATACTGACATCTTGTCAGTATTTCCTGCGAACTCACCGATGGCGCGTCCGGCAGGATTCGAACCTGCGACCCACGGCTTAGAAGGCCGTTGCTCTATCCAGCTGAGCTACGGACGCCCGACGAATCGAAGCTTGCAATAGTGGTCGGTGAGACAGGATTTGAACCTGCGACCCCTTGGACCCAAACCAAGTGCGCTACCAAACTGCGCCACTCACCGACTGTGTAAGGCAGTTAATGTTCCCTGCCGTTACGGGGTGCGAATACTATAGCCAACATCCCATCCCGTCAAACACTTTTTTCAATAAAAATTCTGACCGCTCAGATTACGCGCAATCGTCTGTTTTTTTGACCAATCCGCTGATCTTTTAAGCGCATTTTCACTTTGGCAAGGTGTTGTAAGTTGTGAAACAATATAAGGGTTAACGTAATGAAATGAGAAGAACACATTCATGAGTGCCCACCTGATTGATGGCAAAGTCATTGCCAAACAAGTTCGCCAGGACGTAGCAAGCTACGTTGAATCTTTAAAAGAAGCCGGAAAGCGTTGCCCCGGTCTGGCTGTTGTACTGGTAGGCAGTGATGCTGCCTCACAAGTATATGTGTCTAATAAACGTAAAGCCTGTGAAGAAGTCGGGTTTGTTTCCCGTTCTTTTGATTTACCGGCGAGCACCAGTGAAGAAGAATTACTGGCTGTGGTAGATCAACTCAATCAGGATCCTGAAATCGACGGTATTCTTGTGCAATTGCCGCTGCCTGCCGGTCTCAATGCTGAACGTGTACTGGAACGTATTGAGCCGCACAAAGATGTTGACGGCTTCCACCCTTACAATATTGGTCGCCTGGCGCAACGTATCCCTGCTCTGCGTCCTTGTACGCCTAAAGGTATTATGACCATGATTGCTGCCACAAAACGTCCTGTAAAAGGCCTGGACGCGGTTATTGTGGGTGCCAGTAATATCGTTGGTCGTCCTATGAGTCTGGAATTACTGCTTGCCGGCTGCACTGTGACAACTTGCCACAAGTTTACACAGGATTTAAAAGCCCACGTCAGCCGTGCAGACTTGCTGGTTGTGGCTGTGGGTAAACCCAACTTCATTCCCGGTGAATGGATTAAACCCGGTGCGATTGTGATTGATGTGGGTATCAACCGGGTGAATGACGGTTCTCTGGTTGGCGATGTTGATTTCGAAAACGCGAAGACCCGCGCGGGTTGGATCACGCCGGTACCGGGCGGCGTAGGCCCTATGACTGTTGCCAGCCTGATTGAAAACACGCTGGAAGCGTACGTTAAGTACCATTCATGACATACAATCAGAGGGTGGCTGCTGCCACCCGCGACTGGGTAGAAAAAGTAGTGATAGGCTACAACTTCTGCCCTTTCGCCAAACCCGTATTCACACCGGACCTGATCCGCTACGAAGTGGATGATTCCGGTAATCCTGCAGACATCCTTGAAACCGTTTATCAGGCTTGCCAGACGTTGCGTGAGTCACCGGAAATAGCTACGACACTGGTTATTTTCTATCGCTGTGGCAATGATTTCGACGATTATCTCGACATTCTAGGTATGGCGGAGCGCCTGCTGGACGCATCCAGTTTCAGCGGCGAGTTTCAGCTGGCCAGCTTTCATCCTGATTATCTTTTCGAAGGAGAAGACCCGGATGATGCCAGCCATTACACGAACCGGAGTCCCTGGCCGGTGCTGCACATTATCCGTGAAAAGGATATTGAAGAGGCCATGAAGAACAAGGACGAATCATCCGCAATTTACGAGCGTAATATGCGTAAAGCGGCAAGCCTTGGCAGCCAGCATCTTGCACAGTTGCTGGCATCACTGCGTAAAGGTCAGGGCTGAAGCGTCCGGAATTTCAGATAGCGGATGTCAAATTTTCCAGCCCGGGCAGAAAAGCACGGGCCTGATATTCGGAAAGCTCAAATACCCATTCGGATATCCAGCGTGGTGAGTCCGGGGTATCAATCCACAATTGAAAACGTCCGCGCGGGTCCGGTGCTGAAAGATAAGCCATGACTTCACTGCCATCTTCCAGAGAAAAGATAACCTGACTGATCAGTGATACCTCACTCCACTTATGCTGCAGGAAGGGTTTGACACCATCAAAGTCGAAGCGCAGCATCTTATCAACTGTCTGACCTACTATGGTTGGATATCTCAGTGCGGGAGTAGCCTCATCATTGCCTGCAATCTGCCAGCCATCAGCGGTCTCTCCTTCACGGTTTAACGTCAGCAGGGGCTGCCCTTCAATTTCAACATCCACAGCATTGATATCTGAACTGTTAAAAGCGAAAATCTCACGGCTTAACCAGTCGCTGCGCTTTTCCGGTAACGGCAAAGTTTTGTTTACCAGCAGGCTGGTAGATGCTTCAGGCTGCCGCACATATGTGCCACGGTTACCACTGGCCGCCCTTCCCACGAGCAACGAAAAGGCTTCCTTTTCGCCGCCAATCTCAATCAGCAAAGAGCGGGCATCACTATCTCTGACACTTTCAACGCCCAGACGGTGATAAAATTCCGGCTGTGATGTTTTAGGCTCCAGCACTTCCAGACTGTTCAGGGCATTAGCAAATTTCGCCAGCTTTTTCATGTCCACCGGAAAGGTCATAATGGTGTCGAGGTGAGTTGCAATCCACCTGTCAGTATCTTTCACGGCAGCAAATACCACCCCTTCGTGGGTTTCAATTTTGATCCGCTGAATATCTTTTGCCGCTGTCGCCAGCTCGCTTTGCAATTCATGTTCTGCGGATGCTTCCCGGGTAGTGCGGTCAGAATGACTTTGTAACCAGCCGGCAACACCGGCACTGGCAGCAACTAACCCCGATAATATAAGAATGCGTAAATTCATGACTGAGTTTCTGTCCGGTATGCTTTTCCTGCTCTGCGTTTGAAGATAAACGCCAGTAACCATAACAAGCCCGTCAGCACAGCAGGTGCCAGGGCTATATTCACTATTTTCAGTTTATCGCCAAGACGGTCTATCTCGCGGTCAAGCTGATAGCGCACTTCGCGAAGTTCACGGCGAATTTGAACTCTGCGGGCAATATACTTATCTATTGCCTCCTGCTGCTGACCGGTAAAGACAATGGTACCGCCCTGCCCCTGTTGTCCCTGAAGCTCACGTAGTTTTTGCTCCGTCTGGATCAGCTCTTCCTGCAACTGTTCTTCCTGCTCGCGGTATTTACCTTCCGCCGCTGTCTCCAGGGCCTTTACCCTTTCAAAGGGGCGCACATAGGTGCCACGGGAGCGGATACTGATAAGCGCATCGCTGCCGGTGAGGTTTTCAATTGCATTGACAATAAAGTCACCGTTATTCGCAAACGGCGTAAATACCGTATCTCCGAAGAACGCCGTTTGTTGCACCCAGTAACGGTCTGAAAGCATATCTGCGTCTGCCACCAGCACCAGATTCAGATTATCAGTCTGCCCTTCATAGGTCGCCGCTTTCGCCGGATCTTTCGGTGCACTGAAATATGAGCGGGCTTTACCACGGTAACGGGCGGCAACGGTGTAGGTTTCTGTGTTTCCGCCGAATCCACGGTGCAACGCTACCGGGTTAAGGGTCTGGGCATAGTTATCTGCATTGGTCAGCCCTGAGTTAACGGAAGAACGTATTAGCGTATGCATAGACAAGCCGGCTTTTTTCACCGTTTCCAGGGCACCGAAGGATGCGCCGTTTACTGAGTCCAGATTGGCAGTGATCACATCATTACCATCGAGCTGAGCTGCGGTGAGCCCGAGAATGCCAAAATGCTTCACTATCGCACCGTTTTCATTTCGCAAATCAAAAGCCAGTTGAGCATCAAGGACGATATTGGTTAAATCCGCCTTAATTCCCCAGGCCTTCAGCAACGGAAACGAAGACGCGTTGGCACCCACTTGTCGCAACGAAGAAAGCGCATTTCCTTCATAATGAGGGTCAATAAAGGCCAGGATCCGGCCATTGTGCATGGCAAACTGATCAATGGCATACAGCAGGCCGTCTGACAGCGCTTGCGGATGCGCCAGCAATACCACATCGGTATCTTCCGGTAATCCATCAGCAGTACTGTTCACAATACGAATGTTATACAGCTGCGCCAGTTGCTGATAAAACACCATGGGACCGGTGTATCGCCCGGTCAGAGGATCTTGTCCGCCGGCAACAGGTAAATCAGTGACCAGCGCCAGCGTCAGCGTATCCGGATTACTCAGGCGATAAATCAGTTTACTGATTTCATATTCAAGAAACTGCTCGTTCTTAGGATCAAAGAACGGGATGGTGAACTGATCATCCAGTAAATTCGTGCCGGCAAGACCAAAGTAAATCTGTTCTCCCACATTACCCAGTGCCGCTCCTGTGAGACCGAACTGATTGGCTTTATCTTCGTTTTCCGAAAAAGGTACAGGGTCAACGATTTGCAGTTGAACTTTACCGCCGGACGCCTGTGCATATTCACGCAACAAACTTTCTACTCTGGCGGCATAGTTACGCATTTTTGTCATACCCGTCGTCGCCGAATCGGAGTAGAAGAAGTACAACGTGACCGGTTCATCCAGACTGGTGAGCACATTACGGGTTCCCTCTGACAACGAGAACACCTTGTCTTCTGTCAAATCAATGCGATATTTGCTTAACAATTGATTGTTAATGAAAACCAGCAATACAAACAGCACTGCCAGCAGGCCAAGACTTAACACAGACAACCATTTTTTCTTCATCATGATCACCCTGCCTTGTTCTGTTCAGTAATCACGGCGTTTGCGGTCAGCCACACAAAGATGACCAGCAGAAAATACACCACATCATTCGCAGCCAGCACACCTTTTGACATAGCTTCAAAATGGGTGAGGAAACTGAAAGAAGCAACGGTATCCACCACGAAATTAGGTGCCCAGTTTTTAAACACATCGACCACGATTTCCGAACCGCTGACCAGAAAGAGAAAACACACCAGCACAGACATAACAAAGGCAATAACCTGATTATGTGTTAACGCAGACATACACTGACTGATGGCAAGAAAAGCGCCGGCCATCAACCAGCTGCCGGTATAAGCGGCAACGATGATTCCGTTATCCGGTGAGCCGAGATAATTAACGGTTAACCACAAGGGCGTGGTCATCAACAGAGCCAGTCCGAGAATTCCCCAGCAGGCCAGAAACTTGCCGGCTACAGCCTGCGTTTCTGACACCGGCAATGTCATTAGTAATTCAATGGTGCCGGATTTTCTTTCTTCAGCCCAGCTACGCATGGCAATGGCTGGTACCAGAAACAAATAGAGCCAGGGATGAAAATTAAAAAATGGCAGTAAATCAGCCTGTCCTCTGGCGTAAAAATCTCCCATAAAGAAGGTAAACACGCTGCTCAGCACCAGGAACATTACCAGATAAACATACGCCACAGGTGTAGCAAAAAAGCTGCCGAACTCCCGTCGTGCAATGGTTAAACTTCTCATTACTGCACACGCTCCCCGGTAGTAATTTCACGGAATACATCATCCAGGCGACCGGTTTCAATGGTAAATTTGTCCACCGGCAGCCGGTAATGACTGACATGTTCGGTGACCGGCGTCATCAGCAACTTGCCATCTTCAGGGAACAGCGTGACATCGCCGGTTTCGCGGTTAACCACCATTTCATCGACACCATCAATTTCCGCCAGCCCGGAAATATCGGCGGCATAACTGAAATGCAGTGTGATGGCCTGGTGATAGCGGGAACGGTATTGCAATTCCTGGGGTGTTCCGTCAAACAACAATTTGCCCTGAGAAATGATCATGGCGCGGTTACACACAGCGCTGACTTCTTCCAGGATGTGGGTGGAAATGATAACGATTTTGTCTTTCGACAACGCCTTGATAAGTTCCCTTACCTGATATTTCTGATTCGGATCCAGTCCGTCTGTGGGTTCATCCAGAATAAGAATATCCGGATCATGCATGATAGCCTGAGCCAGACCAATGCGATGGCGGAACCCTTTTGACAATTTATCTATCTGCCTGTTCAGCACGTCTCCCAGCTCCACCTGCTCTATAACATGTTTGAGACGCTTCTGACGATGCTTACCTTTCAGTCCCCGTACACCGGCCACGAAATGTAAAAACTGAAACACTGTCATCTCACCATAAAGCGGCGCGCCTTCAGGCAGATAGCCAATACGCTCCTGCAATGCTTTCGCTTTGCCGGGCATATCCGCGCCGTCTATTTTGATTTTACCTGATGAAGGGTCCAGAAAACCGGTAAGCATTTTCATGGTAGTGGACTTACCGGCGCCATTTGGCCCCAGAAATCCCACAATCTCTCCGGCTTTTATGGTGAAGGACAGGTTATCGACAGCGACAAGCTGATTGAACCGTCGGGTCAGATTTTCTACAACTATCATAGCGTTCCGTCTGCTACTGCTGGTAATAAAGGAAAAAGCGGTGGTAAATCGTATCCGGCACCCGCGAAGGGAAACACTTTGCTGTGTCTTCATCTCAGGTCACCGTTCCGGTGCCGTAGTTTGACATATTCAGCAAGACCATTCACTGCCTGATTGCTAAACCCGGGAAAAAAGAAACCCCGTTGCACGCAACGGGGTTAAAGGAACTGGGATCCAGGGAGACCGCAAGCTGCCCAGTCAGGCTTGTGGTGGTAAACAACGGAGCATACCTTAGCGGTATTTTATGAGATAATTATGACAATCAACCATTTATTTCAGGTAACCAGGTCGTGAGCTTTCCTGAATCTGCCACTATTGAACCTGTTGGCATTATTCACACACCGTTCAGGCAAAAATTTGCTATTCCCCGCCAGCCGAACCTTGCCGGAGCTAAAGGTCAGATTGTCATGCAGACTGACTATGCCAACCCGCAGGCCTTTAAAGGTATAGAGGCGTTCAGTCATGTCTGGTTATTGTTCTATTTCCATGAAACCGCTGCCAGAGGCTGGAAACCCGCCGTCAAAGCACCACGCCTGGGCGGTAATGCCACACTGGGCGTATTTGCCAGTCGCAGTACGCACCGGCCAAACAGCATTGGTATGTCAGTGGTTAAAAATGAAGGTCTGTCAGAGGATGGCGACCGTGTTGTGCTGAATGTGTCCGGCGTTGATTTACTTGATGGCACACCGGTCATTGATATTAAGCCGTATATTCCATACGCCGACGCCGTGAACGAGGCTGACGATACGCTCACCTCAAGCTCCCCCATTCCCCGCCGCAATGTCATTTTTACTGCAGAAGCAGACAGACAATGCCACGCGCTTTCTGCCAGATGGCCGGATATCATCCCGCTGACGCAGGATATACTCAGCCAGGATCCCCGCCCCGCTTACCGGCATAAACTGGATGATGATGACAAAGTCTATAAAGTGAGTCTGTACGACGTGGATGTCAGCTGGCAAATTATCAATGGTGACGTGGTGGTTTTATCACTCACGCCACTACCTGCCGGATAACAGAAAACTTAACCGGAAAAACGACTTTTGCGGCCTTTTCTATACTGCTAGAATGGCGCCGTTTTTATTTTTCTCTATAGGATGAACCACCGTAATGCGCACGAGCCAATATTTGTTGTCCACGCAAAAAGAAACACCTGCCGATGCTGAAGTTATCAGTCATCAGCTCATGCTGCGGGCAGGCATGATCCGCAAACTGGCTGCCGGTTTGTATACCTGGTTGCCGAGTGGTCTGCGTGTGCTGAACAAAATCGCAGATGTGGTGCGTGATGAAATGAATAAGGCCGGTGCAGTGGAAGTGTTGATGCCGGTGGTTCAGCCTGCTGACTTGTGGGAAGAATCCGGTCGCTGGGAAGAATATGGTCCTGAGCTGTTGCGCATCAAAGATCGCCATCAGCGCGACTTTGTTTTAGGCCCGACTCACGAAGAAGTGATTACCGCACTGGTGCGTAACGAAATCAGCAGTTACAAACAATTACCGCTGAACCTGTATCAAATCCAGACAAAATTCCGGGACGAAGTTCGTCCCCGTTTCGGCATTATGCGCGGCCGTGAATTCACCATGAAGGATGCATACAGCTTCCATATGGATGAAGCGTCGCTGCAGGAAACTTACGATAAAATGTATCAGGCTTACAGCAATATCTTTACCCGCTTGGGTCTGGATTTCCGTGCTGTTATTGCCGACTCAGGTTCAATTGGTGGCGCGGTCTCTCACGAGTTCCACGTGCTGGCAGAGTCCGGTGAAGATGATATCGCGTTTTCGACAGAATCTGACTATGCAGCCAATGTGGAAATGGCTCAGGCTGTTGCACCCGCAACGAAAGCCGTGCCGTCAGGTGCTGAGGCAGAAGTTATCGACAAGCCAAAAGGGATCAGTGCAGAAAACTTCCTGAAGGAGCAAAATACCGCATTAAAAGTCGTGCTGGTTAAAGGGCAGACTGAAGAAGATGCTCCGGAAAAGTGGGTGGCGCTGGTCTTACGTGACGAACACACTTTAAACGATATCAAAGCAGAGAAACTGCCACAAATTGCATCACCGCTGGTCATTGCCACTGAAGAACAGGCTAAAGACATTTTTGGTTGCTTCCCGTTGTACGCGAATCCGCTGGCATCAGGTTTAGACGTTATTGTTGACCACAGCGCAGCGGCAGCAGCAGACTTTGTTTGCGGCGCAGGTGAAAATGGTAAATTCATCATTAATGGAAACTGGACCGGTGATATTGAAAGCGCTGATATCCGTGATGTGGTTGCCGGCGATCCTTCACCCTGCGGAAGAGGCACAATCGAAATCAAACGTGGTATCGAAGTAGGTCACATTTTCCAGTTAGGCGATAAATATTCTAAAGCCATGAACTGTGGTGTACTGGGTGAAACCGGTAAGCATCAAATTCTGACTATGGGTTGCTATGGCATTGGTGTGTCACGCATTGTGGCAGCAGCCATTGAGCAGAACCATGACGAAAACGGTATCATCTGGCCTGACCCGGTTGCACCGTTTAAAGTGGCGCTTATCCCGATGAATATGCATAAGTCTCAGCGCATCAAAGACGTTGCAGAGTCGTTGTACGAAACATTGACTGCTGCCGGCATTGAAGTGTTATTTGACGACCGCAAAGAACGCCCGGGCGTCATGTTTAACGATATGGAACTGGTAGGTATTCCCCACAGCATCGTTGTGGGCGAGCGCAATCTGGATAACCGGCAGGTAGAATATAAAAATCGCCGCACCGGCGAAAAAACCTTACTCTCTATAGATAACGCCGGTGAATTTATTGCCGGTCTGTAAAACAGACAGAGATTAACACGGAAATTGCCGGGCTGCTGACGGCCCGGCGGCAATGCTGCAGGAGAAGGCATGCGAGTTACCTTTTATGGTGTCAGAGGGTCTATTCCCACGCCGGGCGCTGATTTCGTGCGTTATGGTGGTAATACGGCCTGTGTTCATGTTCAGTTGTCAGACGGTACAGATATCATTCTGGATGCCGGCACAGGGATCAGGGCGCTGGGCAACGAGCTTATAAAGAAAACAACGCCTGTTCATATCCTGCTTACTCATAATCACTGGGACCACATTCAGGGCTTCCCCTTCTTCGCCCCGATTTACCAGAAAGATCGCGAAATTAAAATCATTCCCGGCATGACCACCCTGCCCGAGCACGACCGGATCCTTACCCAGATGCAAGGTTCCGTCTTTCCCGTACCGGCCAGTGCGCTGGCTTCTGATGTGACGGTAACCCCCATTCCGGAAGAGATTGACAGCTGGCGTTTAGGCAATGCGACAATTTCCAGGCTGCCTATGAACCACCCGGGAAAAGGCAGTGCTTATACGATTACTGAAAACGGTAAAAAGTTAACCTATCTCACTGATAACGAGCTCTACCCTCCCTATAAAAAAGAAACGGATTTTCTCAGTTTCGTGGACTTTGCCCGCGATGCTGACCTGGTTATCCACGACGCGCAGTATATGCTGTCAGATATGCCGGCTAAATCTGGCTGGGGACACTCTGTGGCTGAGGAAGCGGTGAAACTGGCGATGGCATCTAATGTTAAACAACTGGCATTGTACAGCCACGACCCGGACCGTACTGACGATGACATTGACAAGGTGGTTGCTCACTGTCAGGAATACATTGAAATAGCGGAGTCGCCATTAGGTTTATTTGCGGCGGCTGAAGGCCAGACTCTCGATCTGTAAAGGATTATACGATGAAAATTTGCCGTTACTCAGCTCTGCCCGCTCTGTTACTGACAGCAGTATTATGCAAAGGTGCGTATGCGCAGGAGGAAGCGGATAAATCATCCACCGATGCGCAGAAAGATGCTCCGGGTATGCTCAGTTCACGTTTTGAGGCCGATCACCGGGCACTGGATAATTACTTTGCCATCACACAGTACCAGACCAACTACCTTTTACCTGTTACCTATGTGACCAATCCGAACTCCGCCGGTAATCAGGATCTCACTCCTGAAAATGTTGATAACAGCGAAGCCAAGTTTCAGTTAAGTGTAAAACTGCCCCTGTATCTGCGGGGCGACACGGCCGATGGTATGTATTTCGGTTTCACCCTGACCTCCTTCTGGCAACTGTATAACAGCGAAGTATCGAAACCCTTTCGGGAAACCAATTATCAGCCTGAAGTGTTTTATCAGCAGGAAGCCGACATTACCCTGCTGGGATACGACTTTAACGCCTTCCAGGTAGGTTTTAATCATATGTCGAACGGACAGAGTGGCGAGCGCTCCCGCAGCTGGAACAGAATTTTTGCCTCGGTATTGTTCAGTGATTTTGATGACGTGTATTACCTGAAAACATGGTATCGCATCCCCGAAGACACCAAAGTGGACGAAAACGATCCTGCCGGCGACGATAATCCGGATATCAATGATTATTACGGCCGCATGGAATTGGGTTACGGCACCCGTCTTGGCAACTTCAAGGTGCTGGCCCTGTTACGCAATAATCTGAATTTCGGACACAACAGAGGCAGTATTCAGCTGAACCTGACCTATCCCCTTTCAAACCGGTACGAATTGCTGCTGCAATACTTTAACGGTTACGGCGACTCCCTGATTGACTACAACCGCAGCCAGGAACGCGTAGGTCTGGGCTTCCAGCTAACCTTCCTGTAGGTGATTTTACCGGATGACGCCTGCCGCTCTGAACAGTTGCAGGTGTACATCTACCAGCGCAGCGATATCCCGCTGGTAACCACCACCGATCACACAAGCTACCGGCAGCCCTTTTTGCTTACACATATCCAGCACCATTTTATCTCTGGCCAGAACACCCGGTGTGGTGATGTGCAGGTGCCCTAAATCATCATTGATGTGCACGTCGACGCCGGCATCGTAAATAATGAAGTCAGGAGAACACTGTCGAAACGCTAAGTGCAGCGTTTCATCAAGCGTCGTCAGGTACTCATCGTCCCCGGTGCCTTTCGCCAGGCCGATATCAATGTCTGAAGTTTGTTTGCGGTGGGGAAAGTTCTTCTCACCGTGCACTGATACGGTAAAAACCGAGTCGTCATGCTCAGCCAGTTTAGCTGTACCGTCCCCCTGATGCACATCAAGATCGATGATCATCACCGTATCGCAATCATCGCGGGCTTGCGCCCTTTTCGCTGCCAGATACAAATCGTTAAATAAGCAAAATCCCGAACCGGAATCAGCAAAAGCGTGGTGGTAACCACCGGTAAGATTAAGTGCCAGTCCGTGTTCCTGTGCCAGTGCGGCTGTCAGACAGGTCCCGCTGACAGCGGTGAGGGAACGGCGGATTAATTGCTCTGACCAGGGGAAACCTATTCTGCGCATGGCCTGGTGATCAAGGGTGCCGCCGCAAAGTGCGCTGACATAGTCTTGCTGGTAAATTGCCGTCAGATCAGCGGCTGTCAGCGCTTCAGGGGTTGTGAAATGGCCGGGCGGCACGCCGCAGGCTACCAGCGCATCATGGATCCCCTGATATTTTTCGATGGGAAAGCGGTGTCTGACCGGCAGATCAAGCTGACTGTAAACAGGATGAAAAACTAATGGAGGATAGGACAAATTCATAAGCGGCTGACTGCGTTTTCTTATACGTTAACATGAGCCGGCCGCTTTGTTGTAGTCCGGTTAATGCGTCAGTGACATCACCACCTGCTTCACATTTCCTTCCATTTCTCTCACGGCATCGGAAATATCGTTTCGGCGTGACAAGGCATGATACTTTTCTGACGATGTCACAGAGTTATTGATAACCTGTTCAACCTGTTTAAGCACCGCTTCCTGTTCATCGGCGGCTTCGTTCAGTACAACGACAACGCTGGCGGTTTCCTGTATATCTTTCACCACCAGATTCAGTGTTTCCAGCGCCGCGGCCGCTTCTCTGGCATTCACATCTGCCAGCGATTTACCGGATTGCATGGCCACTACCGCACCCTGCGCGTCAGACTCAAAGCTTGAAAGGATGCCGTTGATTTCCCGCGTTGACTGCTGGGTTTTGGCTGCCAGTGCCCGCACTTCGTCGGCAACCACGGCAAACCCCCTGCCATGCTCCCCTGCTCTGGCTGCTTCAATAGCCGCATTCAGAGCCAGCAAGTTGGTCTGGTCGGCAATTTCATTGATGACATTAACGACTTTGAGGATGTCATTACTGCGGGATTGCAGGGCATCAACAATGTCACTGGACTGATTTACTGTCTCTGCAAGTTGCCTGAAGCCGTCATTAGCTTTTGAAAAGGTAGCGTAACAGGCAGCAACATTGGTTTCAGAGCTGTTAGTGGCGACGGCCACCTGGTTGGTGATGGCAACCAGACTCTGTACAATTTCTTTCAGTTTATCGGTACTGCTGTCCAGCGACTGACTGGTCTGGTGCTGTTCTTCTGCGCCGGCCAGAATAGCCTGACTCACATCACTCAACGTAATAACAGCGTGAGCGACCTGAGACTCTGCCTGTTTGAGTTGTTCAACTGAGCCCCGCAACTTGTCCTGTAACAAGCGTGCAGAATCCGCCAGCGAGCCCAGTTCGTGCCCGCTGCGGTAATCAAGCTTGTAGTCATACCGGCTTTTTGCCAGAGCCGCAATGCAGGCTGCGATTTGCTTAACCGGTTTAATGACCTGTTTACGTAAACGTTGTACCACATACCAGGTAGTCAGTGCTGATAACACAAGTGCAGCGATCAGGATCATCCATAATGTGCGGCGGGTATCCGTTCTCAGGTTTTCAAAAGCATTGAAAGACTGCTCAGCGATGTTTGCTGCCACCGCTTCAAGTAATTCAGCAGGTTTGCGGTCAATGCCTTTCACGTAGGCGTCTGCCACTTTAGCATCGTAACCCGCTGCCACGAACGCGTCGAAGCCTTCACGGTACTTTTCTGCCATATGATTATGGGCATCCAGAAATTCACGGATAGTGCTTCTGGCTTCCGCGTTTATCGCCTGATTCGTTAATAACTTGCGGAACCCCTCCTGCACGTCAGTTTCCCGTTGTTGAAACCGCTGCCAGTACTTCTCCCTGTTGTCATCGTCATAACCACGTAGCAACGTATTTTTCCATTCCTGTACCTGCGTTTTAAAGGTATTCAGGATAGCTGTTACATCACGCTCTGACTGAACCAGACTGTTTTCCAGTTCATCAAAATGGTTGAGTAAGGCAAAAGATTTATACAGTGATGCAGAGTTAAGCATCACTAAGATAATAAGAGCTGCCATCACGGGTGTCATGACAAGCCGGCTGATACTGGAATATTTCAACATGGGAACCTGGTAAAACGCTTTTCGGGTAAATGTAATACTGAATCATTTAGACGAAAGTATTAGATGATGTTTTTATGACAGCAACATGACAGCAGGTTGCGAATGTCAGTTGAGGGAGTTTGAAAAAGGGAAAGTCAGTATGTGCATTTATACGGAAGGTAGCGGCGAACCGGAACAATTCGCCGCCAGAAGTGACTGAATCTCAGGGTTATTCGGTTTCGAACGGTGCCAGTACCAGTTTGCCGATGGCTGAACCACTTTCAAGGATTTGATGGGCTCTGAACAGATTAGCGGCATTGACCGGGCCCAAATGCTGGCCGAGTGTGGTTTGAAGCTCCCCCGCAGTAAGCATTTTGCTCACATCGCTGAGGATTTCATGTTGTTTAAGCATGTCACTGGTATTGAACAGAGAGCGGGTGTACATGAACTCCCAGTGAAGCGAAATACTCTTGCGCTTTAACAGACCGATATCCAGCGGGCCCGGATCGTCAATCAGACCGAACTTGCTTTGCGGCTTCATTAAATCGGCCAGCGCGGCAATATGTGACTGCGTATGCGTGAGGCTGGCGACATAGTCAACCCCCTCTAATGACAATGCTTCATACTGCGGAGCCAGAGGTTGTGAATGGTCGAGTACATGATGTGCGCCCATTTTACTCACCCATCCCTTCGTTTCCGGTCTGGATGCCGTTGCCACAACAGTCAGCCCCGTAATTTTACGGGCAAGCTGAATCAGAATGGAACCCACACCACCGGCAGCACCGGTGACAAGCAGCACTTTATCTTTACTTTCTTCGCCCGGGGCAACTTCAAGACGATCGAATAACAGCTCCCACGCCGTCAGGGAAGTCAGTGGCATGGCCGCAGATTCAACATCCGACAGCCCTTCGGGTGCCAGCGCAACAATACGCTCATCCACCAGCTGATATTCCGCATTGGTACCGCTACGGGAAATATCACCGGCATAAAATACCTTATCGCCTTTTTTGAACAACGACGCATCGCTGCCTGTGGATTCAACGATACCCACCGCGTCCCATCCGAGGATTTTTACCTCATCAGCCGGAGGAGACACACTACGACGAATTTTGGTATCTACCGGATTCACTGAAACGGCAAGCACTCTCACCAGCAGATCTCTTCCTGCCGGCACAGGAGTTGCCATATTGATTGCCTGAATTGCGTTTTCAGTCAGCGTTTCAGACGCCTGCTTATAACCATATGCGCGCATGTTCTATCCCTTTGTTCAGCAAACTGCTCTACAAGAATGTGCTACACGATAACGCTTCCTGACACGCAGACGCCAGAGGAAAATCGTCGCAGTTGCTCAATAACGGGATAACATGACTCTTAATTAAAGTTAATAAATTGTTAATTCACAAATGATAAAAACAGATTGAAGTAATCGGTTTATCCAATTTTCTCTTATCACAAATCTGAATCATATTCTTATGGCCTGAAGTGTGACCAGAAACTATTCAATAAGGATAAACACATGAAAATGAAACTCTTACCCGTTGTTGCAGCTATCGCCATGGCATTATCGCCAAATGCGTACTCTGCCACTATGGATCAAAATGCGAAAGTAGTGGGCGAAGCCCCGAAAGGCAACAAATTCTGGTGGCCGGAACAACTGGACCTGTCCCAGTTACGTGCCCACGGTGTTGCATCGAACCCTTACGGCGAAAACTTTAATTACGCAAAAGCGTTTGAATCACTGGATTTAAATGCCGTTAAAGCCGATATCCGCGAAGTGCTTACATCTTCACAACCCTGGTGGCCTGCAGACTATGGTCATTACGGTCCGTTCTTTATCCGTATGGCGTGGCACGCAGCCGGTACTTACCGGACTGTTGACGGACGCGGCGGTGCCGGTGGTGGTCAGCAACGTTTCGACCCGCTGAACAGCTGGCCTGATAACGCTAACCTGGATAAAGCACGTCGTTTACTGTGGCCAATCAAACAGAAATATGGCCGTAATATTTCCTGGGGTGATTTAATGGCCCTCACCGGTAACGTGGCACTGGAAGACATGGGCTTTAAAACCTATGGTTTCGCCGGCGGCCGTGTGGACGACTGGGAACCGGATCATGTTTACTGGGGCCCGGAAGAAGAAATGCTTACCGACCAGCGCCGCGACGAGAAAGGTAACCTGAAAGGTCCTCTGGCTGCGGTAGAAATGGGTCTGATTTACGTCAATCCGGTTGGACCTCACGGCAAGCCTGATCCGATTGCAGCTGCTCACGACATCCGGATGTCTTTCGGCCGCATGGCGATGAATGATGAAGAAATCGTAGCGCTTATCGCGGGTGGTCACACTTTTGGTAAAGCTCACGGGGCCAAAAAAGCAGACTGTCTGGGTAAAGAACCTGCTGCCGGTGATCTGGAAGATCAGGGCTTTGGCTGGAAAAACAGCTGTGGCAAAGGTAATGCAGAAGACACGATGACCAGCGGACTGGAAGGTGCCTGGACGGTGACACCGACACAGTGGACAACAAATTATCTGGATAACCTGTTTGGTTTCGAATGGAAACAAACGAAGAGCCCTGCCGGCGCTATTCAGTGGATCCCTACTGCAGAATCCGCGGCGAACATGGTTCCTGACGCCCACGTTCAGGGTAAGCGCCACGCTCCTATCATGTTTACCACTGACCTCGCGCTGAAAGAAGATCCTGAATTCCGTAAGATTGCCAAACGCTTCCAGCAGAATCCGGAAGACTTTGAACTGGCCTTCGGTAAAGCCTGGTTCAAACTGAACCACCGTGATCTGGGACCGAAAGCCCGTTATCTGGGTGCTGAAATCCCGGCTGACGACCTTATCTGGCAGGATCCAATTCCTGAAGTTGACCACAAGCTTGTTTCAGACAAACAAGCTAAACAATTGAAGAAGGACATTCTGAAGTCAGGTCTGTCTGTACAGGAATTAGTGCGTGTCGCCTGGTCCGCTGCAGCCAGCTACCGTGATACGGATATGCGCGGTGGTGTAAACGGTGCCCGTATTGCTCTTGCTCCGCAAAAGGACTGGGCAATTAATAATCCGGCAGAAGTACAAAAAGTGCTGGGCAAGCTGAAAGAGATTCAGGCCGGTTTCAATAAGAAATCGAAAAAGGTCAAAATATCTCTGGCCGACATGATTGTACTGGCAGGTGCTGCAGGTGTTGAACAGGCAGCGAAAGACGCCGGTGTTGACGTGACCGTTCCGTTCATTCCGGGTCGTATGGATGCCACACAGGAAATGACAGATGTTGAGTCGTTCGCGGTACTGGAACCGACTGCTGATGCTTTCCGTAACTACTGGGCTGAAAGTAACTACCGCTCACCGGCTGTGATGATGGTCGACAAGGCAGACATGCTGTCACTGAGTGTGCCTGAGATGACAGTCCTGCTGGGCGGAATGCGTGCCATGAACGCAAACGCTGATGGTTCAGCCCATGGTGTACTGACAGGCAACCCTGGTCAGCTGACAAACGATTTCTTCGTTAATCTGCTGGATATGTCTACAGAATGGAAAAAGTCAGAAGATGATGCAGCCATTTATGTAGGTACAGACCGTACTTCAGGCGAACAGAAGTGGACTGCCACACCGGTTGATCTGATTTTCGGTTCTAACACAGAGTTACGGGCCATTGCCGAAGTGTACGGCTCTGAAGATGCGAAAGAGAAGTTTGTTACCGACTTCGTAGATGCCTGGGTAAAAGTAATGCGCAACGATCGCTTTGATCTGAAAGGTAGTTAATCCCTGCCCTCTTTATACCTCTTTAAACCATGCCCCCGCTAAGGGGGCATTTTTATTTCCCCGCTTATGAATGAACCTGTCAGCAGGTCTTCCCGTAAAACCTCCGGCAATCTGCACAATCAGGCAATCATTAGAGAGCATCAGGCATGCACAGCCCGGGTGTTTTTATTTAAAATTTCCGTTATCAGGATATGCCTGAGCATGTAACGACAAATGAGGCTATAGTTATGAAAACAATTGGATATGCGGCTCACTCGTCAGACGCCCACATGGTTCCTTATCATTTCGAAAGACGGAATCTGCGCGACAATGACGTGGCCATCGAAATTCTTTATAGCGGCGTTTGCCACTCTGATCTTCACACCGTAAACGGCGACTGGGGCGACCAGCCTTATCCGTTAGTACCGGGACACGAAATCGTCGGTAAAGTCATAGAAGTTGGCGCAGACGTTAAAAACTACAAAGTGGGCCAGCACGTAGCTGTAGGCTGTATGGTCGACAGCTGTCAGTCCTGCGACCAGTGTGACCACGGTGAAGAGCAATTTTGTCGCAATGGTATGACGCCCACTTACGGTGCACCGGACCGCATCAGCGGTGAAATTACTCAGGGCGGTTACTCAAAGCACATTGTCGTGCGCCAAGAATTCGTTCTGAATGTACCGGAATCATTAGATCTGGCCCGTACTGCACCTATTCTCTGTGCTGGTATCACCACTTTTTCTCCTCTGCGTACCTGGGGCGTTAAAGAAGGCAGCCGCGTAGGCGTAATTGGCCTGGGTGGTCTGGGTCATATGGCGGTTAAACTGGCCGTCGCCATGGGCGCAGAAGTGACCGTTCTCAGCCGTTCAAATTCTAAGGAAGAGCAGGCAAAAGCGCTGGGCGCGAGTGGAATTCTGGCTTCTACTGACAAGAGCGCAATGCAGGAAGCTGGTTCATCATTTGATTTAATCATCGACACGGTGCCGGTTAAACATGATGTAGATGTTTATATGCCACTTCTCGACATTGACGGTACGCTGGCTATTGTTGGTCAGGTTGGCCCCATGGAAGATTTTATGACCATGCCGTTAGTAATGGGCCGCCGCCGCGTAGCAGGCTCTCTGATTGGCGGTATCAGGGAAACTCAGGAAGTACTGGATTTCTGTGCTGAGCACAACATTCACCCTGAATGTGTGATGATTAAAGCTGATGAAGTGAATGATGCATTCGCAAGCCTGGCAAAAGGTGACGTAGCCCACCGTTACGTGATTGATATGTCGAGTCTGGAAGTGTAAAGCTTCGGACAGTCAAAAATAACAAAGCCCGCAAAATGCGGGCTTTTCTGTTTAGCTACGCTTTCTTCGGGTAAAGAAGCCAGCCATAGCCAGAGTAATCAATATCAGAGTGCCGGGTTCAGAAACACTTACCGGACCTGTCGCTCCATTTAACAAGTAGTTGATACTATTGGAGAGGAGAATATTACCATCAGATACATCATAGGTATCGAACAAGCCACTTAACAGTAATGAATTGCCACTATTTCCCTCAACAACTGCACAACCTGAACCCAATGTCCCCAGGCATTGAGATGATGAGGATGCTATCCAGCTACTGGAAAAAATACCCCAGCCCGGGTTTGCCAGCATAAGCGGTGAAGACAGACCCGCAAAAATGGGGTGTGAGTCAATCGCAATATTTGTCCCGTTTGTACCTGAACGACCTGAAGCTCCCAATAATGCAGATAAACCTGAATTATCAAGCCAGGTTGTACCTAATATAGAGCCCCCGTTACCTATATAAGTATCAAGACCTGAAATACTGCTAAAAATATCGTTATTCTGTTCGCCAAGGATTACCAGATCCCAGCTTTGTGAAGCAAGCTGGGTATTGAACTCTGTCACCGACGCTACAGTTGTCGTTTGACCATCCACACCGGATAAAGTTAGTGCGCCAGGTACAGACGATGTGGCAATAGTGTCATCTTCAAAATAAAGAACAGACGCTACTGATACTGATGTGTGTCCTAAAATCAAAGCAATTAATAATAGTGATTTTTGTATATTTAGTTTCATTTTCCACTTCCTGTATTTATCAAAACCTCACGTTTGCATAACAAGATTCGAGCCAAAAAAAATAACCCCAAAATTTCAGTTAGATAGAGCCTTGTTAATATTTAGTTGCAAAATAAACTGACAGTTAAAAATGCGATAATTGATAATTTAGAGACGAGAGCCCTAAATTTAAGAACAAAAAAGCCCTGCATTTGCAGGGCTATATAATTATTTGAGCACTGTTATTGAGACTAATGAAAGAACTTATTCCCACTCAATAGTAGCAGGCGGCTTACCGGAGATATCGTAAACCACGCGGGAAATGCCGTCGATTTCGTTGATGATACGGTTAGACACCTTACCTAAGAAATCGTATGGCAGATGCGCCCAGTGCGCAGTCATGAAGTCGATGGTTTCAACGGCACGCAGTGATACAACCCAGTCGTATTTACGGGCATCACCCATTACGCCAACAGAACGCACCGGCAGGAATACGGTAAATGCCTGACTGACTTTGTGGTAAAGGTCGGCGTTATGCAGCTCTTCAATGAAGATGGCATCGGCACGGCGCAGCAGGTCACAGTATTCTTTCTTGATTTCGCCCAGTACACGTACGCCCAGACCTGGGCCAGGGAACGGGTGGCGATACAGCATGTCGTATGGCAGGCCGAGTTCAAGACCAATTTTGCGTACTTCGTCTTTAAACAGTTCACGCAGCGGCTCAACCAGGCCCATCTTCATGTCTTCTGGCAAACCACCTACGTTGTGGTGCGATTTAATAACATGAGCTTTACCGGTAGCAGAACCGGCAGACTCGATAACGTCAGGGTAAATGGTGCCCTGCGCCAGCCATTTGGCGTTGCTCAGCTTGGATGCTTCCTCATCGAATACCGCTACGAACTCGTTACCGATAATCTTACGTTTTTTCTCTGGATCAGCTTCGCCACCAAGACGGGCCAGGAAGCGGTCTTCCGCATCCACTTTAATGATGTTCAGACCGAAGTGGTCGCCGAACATATCCATTACCTGCTGACCTTCGTTTAAGCGCAGCAGACCGTTGTCTACGAATACACAAGTCAGCTTGTCACCGATAGCACGGTGAATAAGCATAGCAACCACAGAAGAATCCACACCGCCTGACAGGCCGAGGATCACTTCATCATCACCCACTTTCTCTTTGATTCGGGCAATGGCGTCTTCGATAATCGCGCCCGGTGTCCACAGCTTCTCACAGCCACAGATATCCATGACGAACTGTTTCAGCAGACGCAGGCCCTGACGGGTGTGGGTGACTTCCGGGTGGAACTGTACGCCGTAGAAACGTTTTTCTTCGTTGTACATGGCCGCATGCGGACAAGATGGTGTCTGCGCGATGGTTTCGAAACCTTCCGGAATCGTCGCCACTTTATCGCCGTGGCTCATCCACACGTCCAGCAGTGCGTTGCCGTTTTCGCCGATGTGGTCTTCAATCTGTGCCAGCAGATCGGTGGCTTTTAATACTTCAACCTGCGCATAACCGAACTCACGCTTGTTAGAGCCCTGTACGCTACCTCCAAGCTGTTCCGCCATGGTCTGCATGCCGTAACATACACCCAGAACCGGCACGCCAGCTTCAAATACGTACTCAGGGGCACGGGGGGAATTCAGTTCGGTTACCGACTCCGGACCGCCGGACAGGATAATGCCGTCCGGGTTGAATCCGCGAATTTGCTCTTCGGTCACGTCCCAGGCCCACAGCTCACAGTAAACACCGATTTCACGTACGCGACGTGCAATCAGTTGCGTGTACTGGGAACCGAAGTCCAGAATAAGTATGCGCTGGCTATGAATATTGGTGGTCATGTTTTTACCCGTTAAATAAAACAGAAAGGCTGGTAGAAATACCAGCCTGACAAAATACTAGTTTAGCGGCGATTAGCCCAAACGGTAGTTTGGCGCTTCTTTGGTGATGCTTACATCATGTACGTGAGACTCGCCCATGCCCGCTGACGTTACGCGCACAAACTGTGCTTTGGTGTTCAGCGTAGGAATATCTTCACAGCCGGTTAAACCCATGGCTGAGCGCAGGCCGCCCATTTGCTGATGGATGATGGTCGCAATCGGGCCTTTATATGCAACGCGACCTTCGATACCTTCCGGTACCAGTTTCTCAGCGTTATCAGAAGCCTGGAAGTAACGGTCAGAAGAACCGTGACGCTGATTCATCGCGCCCAGCGAACCCATACCACGGTAAGACTTGTAGTAACGGCCCTGATACAGTTCAACTTCACCCGGCGCTTCTTCAGTACCGGCCAGCATGCTACCCACCATTACGCAGCTTGCACCTGCTGCCAATGCTTTAGCGATGTCACCGGAGAAACGGATACCGCCATCAGCGATTACCGGAATGCCGGTATCTTTCAGCGCTTCAACAGCATCAGAAATGGCAGTAATTTGTGGTACACCACAACCAGTTACGATACGGGTAGTACAGATAGAACCAGGGCCAATGCCCACTTTTACGCCATCAACACCGGCATCAGCCAGTGCTTTCGCACCCGCTGCTGTTGCCACGTTACCGGCAATGATTTGTAAGTCAGGATACGCACCACGAATACGGGCAACCTGGTCGATTACGCCTTGAGAATGACCGTGAGAGGTATCGATAAGCAGTACGTCGACGCCTGCCTCAACCAGACCAGCAATACGCTCATCAGTACCGGCACCTACGCCAACGGCTGCACCAACACGCAGACGACCCAGTGAGTCTTTACAGGCATTTGGCTTGCTTTCCGCTTTCTGGAAATCTTTAACGGTGATCAGACCGGTCAGTTTGAAAGCATCGTCAACCACCAGAATTTTTTCGATACGGTTCGCGTGCATCAGATCCAGTACTTCTTTAGAGTCTGCACCTTCTTTTACTGTTACCAGCTTATCTTTCGGTGTCATCACCTGGCTGACAGGTAAATCAAGACGGTTCTGGAAGCGCATGTCACGTCCGGTGACGATACCGATGAGGTTGTTATCTTTATCAGTCACAGGGAAACCGGAATAACCCAGTTTCTTGCTCATCGCGAGTACTTCGCCGATAGCCGTGGTCTGTTCTACGGTTACAGGGTCTGAAACCACGCCGCTTTCGTATTTTTTCACTTCACGTACGTGATTTGCCTGCTCTGCCGGCTCCATGTTTTTGTGAATAAAGCCGATGCCGCCTTCCTGGGCAAGGGCAATCGCAAGACGCGCTTCCGTAACAGTATCCATAGATGCAGATACCATAGGGATATTCAGCGACACGCCGCGAGTCAGTTTAGTATGGAGGTTTGCTGTATGAGGAAGGACAGTAGAGTGCCCCGGTACCAGCAATACATCATCAAAAGTAAGAGCTTCTTGAATGATTCTGAGCATGCAATAACACCTGAATAAGTGGAGAGTTAATTGCGGCGCAATTGTAGTGTTTTTTCTAAATCAGGTAAACTCTATTTGTCCTAAACCTGATGATTTTTTATTTATGCTGTTTAATTCCCCCTCCACATCCCGTCAAATTCTCACCGTCACCAAGCTGAACAGGCTGGCAAGGACGGTGTTGGAAGGCGAAATCGGCCTTGTCTGGTTGTCCGCGGAAATCTCTAATTTCGTCGCGGCCTCCTCGGGACACTGGTATTTCACCCTGAAAGATAACAAAGCCCAGGTACGGGCGGCCATGTTCAAGGGGTCGAACCGCTATGTAAAACAGCGCCCGAAAGAAGGCGACAAGGTACTGGTGCGTGCATCTGTGGGTCTTTATGAACCCCGGGGCGACTATCAACTGGTTATTGAACATCTTGAAGCTGACGGTGACGGCGCGCTGAAACAAGCCTTTGAGGCCCTGAAACTGAAATTACAACGGGATGGCCTGTTCGATGCCGATGCCAAGCGCCCTGTCCCCCAGGTAATTAATAAAATCGGTGTGGTCACCTCCTCCGCCGGTGCCGCTTTGCACGATGTACTCACGGTATTGAAACGCCGCAGCCCGGCAACGGAAGTCATTGTCTACCCTACCCTGGTGCAGGGCGAGCAGGCGCCGACGCAAATTATCAACGCGCTAGAAACCGCCTATCTCCGTAACGAAGTGGACGTCATACTGCTCACCCGTGGTGGCGGCTCGCTGGAAGACTTATGGTGCTTTAATGATGAGGCGCTGGCCCATTGTATTTCTGCATCGCCGGTGCCGCTGGTGAGTGCGGTGGGTCATGAAGTCGATGTGACCATTGCCGACTTTGTGGCAGACGTGCGTGCCCCTACCCCGTCTGCAGGTGCCGAACTGTTAAGCCGCGATCAAAGCGAACGCCTGGCGTTTGTTCAGCAAAAAGCGACAGCGCTTAACCGTGCATGGCAGCAACAGTTCAGACAACAGCAACACCAGCTCGCCGTATTACAGCAGCGCCTGAAAGCGGTGCATCCGGAGCGACGCTTGCAAAGTCAGTCACAGTCTCTGGATCGCGCAGCACTGGCCCTGAGCCATGCTATGGAGTCACGGATCGCAGGTTATGCCACCAGGCTGAATAACTTACTGCGCAGGCTGGACAGACAAAACCCCGCAAACCGGGTGGTCCGCCTGCAAGACCGTTGCAGTCAGCTCGACAGCGCGCTGAAAAAATCGGTGCAGCGCCTGCTTGAAAGTAAAAACAGGCAATTGCAGGGTCAGGCACAATTACTGAATTCAGTGAGCCCGCTGCAAACACTCACACGTGGCTACAGCATCACTTTTGCTGACGATAAGCCAGTACTGTCATCAACGGAAGTCAGTGAGGGGGATGAAATCACCACCCGCCTTGCCAGTGGCGAAATTATCAGTAAGGTGACTACTGTGAAGAAAAGTCTGTGAAAAGACACTTGAGCACGGGCCGGGGTTAGGTCACACTAGCCCTCCCCTAATCCTTCCCGATATCAGGAATCTTTGTGAATAAGGTTTGCAGTCTGTTGCCACTGGTTTTGATAACCGGTTGTCAGCAAGTGCCAGAAAAACCCGCGCCCGCGCCTTCGTTTTTACCCAAATATCATGTTGCGGCTCCCGTAGCACTGTTTTCCACCTGGCCGGGCGATACCATGAGTGCACGCTGTCAACAGGTCAATACCACTGACAGTTGTATGGAAGATGCTATTGCCGGGAATGAATTTGCCGCTATTCTCAAAGAAAAGAACTGGTTTGATGATGTACTGACAGAGTCAGATGCCGCTGACTATGAGATCCTCATAGCATCGTTGTCAGCACAGGTTGCTGATAACGATAGTGACGGCGTCTCACTCCACTCAGCTACAGCAGGCTTATGGCCGGCAAACACCACGCCGCATTATTTTACTGAATTCACCGTGCAATGGCGTGGCGTGGAAATAGACTCTCAACGATTTGAAACTTACTCGAAAACGGAAAAGCCTGTCACTGAACTTGCATCAGAAATACTGGACACCTGGTGGCTGGCGTCGCTACGAAAATCTGTTTTCTCTGCTGAATACCTTTTCACCGCGCTGGGTGCCAGCGACTACAATGCAGAGCTAGTCCTGCCTCAATCCATCGGCGAATTTACCCTTCAGGATACCCAGTATTATCCCGATCCGTTTAAAGGCATTATCAGCCGTTACAGCCACCCTGAATTTGATGACGCACTGATAGATATTACTGTCGGACCGGTGCTGATGGACTTATCCATGCCTGAATCCCAAAGGCTGCAGGCAGCACTGGAAGAAAATCTGAAAGAAGCGACACAGATGTCGGCTGCACAGGGACTCACGCTGATCACTGACAGCCCGGTATCAGCTTTCACGGTAAATTCGGATTCACAACGCCTTAATGGTTACCGTATGGCCGTGCACGCAGAAAATGAACTCGGTGAGCCATTATTCGCGACGACTTATGTTTTTGAAATGAAAGATAAGCTGGTGACATTATCCACCACATTTCCACCCAGAATAGCTGATAACCTGGTGTCAGCGGCGCTGCCGGTCATTGAAGTACCGGGTGAATCCGCGCTGATGAAAACCATCAGAGGTATGTCATCAGCGCAATAAGGACGGGGCTTACTTCTTGCTCTTGTGGAATGCCATCATACGCTTACGTTTGCGTTGTTGCGCCAGCGTAAGCTGATTCTTCTTACCTTCAAACGGGTTCGCCCCTTCACGGAACTCTATTTTAATAGGCGTTCCCATCACTTTCAGTGACTTACGGTAATAGTTCATCAGATAACGTTTATAAGAACCCGGCAGATCGTCGACCTGATTGCCGTGGATCACGATAACCGGCGGGTTATAACCACCGGCGTGGGCGTATTTCATTTTCACACGACGACCACGAACCATTGGAGGCTGGTGCTCTGCCTGAGCCATTTCCATGATTTGGGTAAGCATAGCCGTCCCCACACGCTGGGTAGCACTGTCATAAGCCTCAATCACTGACTCAAACAAATTACCCACACCGGAGCCGTGCAGAGCCGATATAAAATGCAAACGGGCAAAGTCAATAAAGCCGAGACGACGGTCAAGCTCCCGCTTGATATCATCTTTAATGTCTGTACTCAGACCGTCCCATTTATTCACTGCGACCACCAGAGAACGGCCGGAATTCAGAATGTAACCCAGTAAGCTGAGATCCTGATCCGCAATCCCTTCACGGGCATCAATCACCATTAATACAACGTTGGCTTCTTCTATAGCCTGCAGTGTTTTAACAATAGAGAATTTTTCTACTGCATCACCAACGCGCTTACGGCGGCGCACACCGGCTGTATCAATGAGGATATACTCCCGCCCGTCACGCTCAAGAGGAATGTAAACACTGTCACGGGTGGTACCCGGCATATCGAACACAACCACACGATCTTCACCGAGAATACGGTTGGTCAGCGTGGATTTACCCACATTGGGTTTGCCTACAATCGCCAGTTTAACCGGCAGATTCTTCAGCCTTTCTAACTGCTGCTCAGCGTCCAGTTCTTCATGAACCTCTTTTGGCTGCACCTGCATGTCCGGAAATTCTTCAGCCAGAGGTGTCAGAGCCTGCTCCAGTAACAGAGAAACGCCCCGGCCGTGAGCGGCAGCAATCTGGTGGATGGTGCCAAGACCAAGAGTATAGAAGTCTGCACTTTCACTGTCGCCGTCGATGCCGTCGACTTTGTTGGCAACGACAAACAGCTTCTTGTTCACTTTACGTAAGTGTTCTGCAATGCCGATATCCGCAGGCAACAAGCCAGCACGGGCATCAACAAGGAACAGAACCACATCAGCTTCATCAATAGCACGCAGCGACTGATGCGCCATTTCTGCATCAATCCCTTCTTCATCGCCGGTGATACCGCCGGTATCTACAACAATGAATTGCTTTTGCTCCCAGGTCGCCTGCCCGTACTTCCGATCCCGGGTCAAACCGGGAAAGTCTGCAACCAGTGCATCACGGGTGTTGGTTAATCGGTTAAACAATGTAGATTTACCCACATTCGGGCGACCCACGAGGGCAACAACAGGCAACATGCTTGAAGTCCTAAAATAAACTGGTTTAAAAATGCAGTAGCCGCGGAAATCGCGGCTACTGAATGAATCGGGCGATTATACCCTATATTAGCAGGCGCCGTCAGCTAAACCGGAACGGCGCGAAAAAGAGATTGGATAGCGTAATACTTAAGGGACTGAAAACGAAGCAACATCACCTTCACGGGTAACGGCAATGACCGCGTTACCGGTATAAACAGGGGCTGCGAATACTGATTCATCTTCATCGTCACCGCCCAGGTCGTACCGGGCGACAATTTTTCCATCTTCTTTGTTGATCCAGTGCAGCAGGCCCCACTTGTCACCCACAACCAGATAGTCACCGGCTGGCTCAGCGGCCGTCAGTACGCGCTTTTTCAAGCCGCTCTGCGACCACAGTTCAACACCGTTACGGCGGTCCAGTGCATACACGTGAGAGTTGTTATCAACTACGTACAAGGTATTACCGTCCATCGTCACATTACGGTAGGAGGCATATTCACGCTTCCAGATAACCCGCCCTGAACGTAACTCAACCGCTGCCAGTGTACCGTTGTAAGAAATAGCGTAAATAGTGCCGCCATACATTAAGGGCGCAGAATCCACATCAACGATACGTTCAAGTTCAGTCGCACCGCTCGGCGCTGTAATCGGTGTTTCCCAGGCAATCAGTCCGGAATCCAGAATGTTCACCTGAATCTTACCTGTAGGCGTACCCAGAATCACACCACCATTACTGACAGCAGGGGTAGAAATGCCGCGAAGGGTCAATGGCGGTACATCGCCAACCTGTTCCCAGACCTGCTCACCGGTTTCAACGTCCAGTGCATAAAGAATACCTGAGCCCGTGTTAACGATAACCAGATTGTCGCCGGTAACCGGTGAAGCAAGAATTTCACCATTAACGGTTTGCGTCCAGTTTACCTCACCGGTTTCCGCATTCAGTGACATCAGTACGCCATCTTCAGTACCAACAAAAACACGGCTTCCGTCAACAGACAACCCGCCGATTTTGGCAGATGCACCGCTTTTCCAAAGATTGCTTACAGACGAGAACATGCCCTCATCTTTGAAGATAGCAAAGTTCTGTTCCCATAGTGTTTCACCACTTTCAGGATCCAGTGCCGCTACCGTGCCATGACGGTCGGCAACATATAATTTCTCATTGGCATACACAGGGCGCAGGTGTGAGAAGTAGCTGTCGATTCCCTCACCCACTTCTGCTTCCCAGTTCACAGTGGGTACAAACTGTGCGTCCAGTGGCGCGAGTCTGCGGATTTCTAACTCTTCGTCATCGACAAACCAGTCTGAAATAGTTGTACATCCTGACAGCGATACTGACAGCGCCAGCGCCAGTCCCGCAGCCCGTGTAATCCGGCCTGTACGGCCACACGTTTTCGTTAACAAATCCGATACCTCTGTTATAGTTATTCGCTTGCCAGAACTGGCAGATTGTCCAGCTTCATTTCCAGCAGAACATTACCGCTGGCGGCTTCTAACGCTTCAGTGTAAGCCATGCGTGCCGCGTCATATTTTTCCTGCGCCACATAGACATCGCCTTCGATTTCTTTCACGTTGCCATCAAACGCACTGTCATTAACCGCTTTAAGCGTAGACAGCGCGGCATCGCCATTACCCTGTTCCAGTTGAATACGGGCAAGACGCAGTGAAGCAATGGTTGCCAGGTGCGCATCTGCTGCCTGGTCTTTTACTGCTGTGAGTGCTTTCACAGCAGCATCATAATCGTTGTTGCTTACGGCTTGTTGCGCAGCGACCAGACCACCGATAGTGGCATATCCACTACTTTCTGTTTTGCCCAGAAAACTGTCCAGTTTGCCGGCGTTGCCATCAGCTTCAATAGATTCAACTGCCACCTGATAGTCCGCAGAGGCCTGTTCTTTTGCTGTGCGCTGGGCATCAGAATAATAACGCCAGCCCCACAGGCCACCCAGACCTAATACAGCACCAATCACAATGGCCGCGCCATTATCTTTCCAAAACTTTTTAATCGCTTCGACTTGTTGTTCTTCTGTGGCGAAATGTTCCATGTACTTAACCTCTAAATCGACTTCTTCCTGCCGGCTGCCCGCCGGCAGCACTTAATCCACTAACTCTGACAACATACCGGCCAGTTCAGCCAGTGCTACCGTCTTTTGTTCACCGTCAGAACGCAGCGGTTTCACTGTCGCTACTTTATTCTCAGCTTCTTCGCTGCCAAGTAACAGAGCATAACCTGCGCCGGTCTTATCAGCACGCTTCAACTGCTTCTTAAAGTTGCCGCCACCGCAATGCATCATTACCCGCATGGAAGGACAACAGTCCCGCAGCAGCTCAGCCACTTCAAGGGCATAGGCGTCAGCCCCCATTGAGGTAACATACACATCGGCTGCAATATTATCCTGTTCAGTGGCCTGCAAGGTAGTTAACAGCAATACCAGCCGCTCCATACCCATAGCAAAACCCACTGCAGGCGTGGCTTTGCCACCCAACTGCTCAACCAGACCGTCATAACGGCCACCGGCACACACTGTGCCCTGAGCGCCCAGACTGTCTGTTACCCATTCAAAAACAGTGCGGTTGTAGTAGTCGAGCCCGCGTACCAGTCGTGGATTAACCTCGTATTGGATGCCCGCCTGCGATAATCGTTCACATAAATTTGAAAAATGTGTTTTGGATTCTTCGTCCAGGTGATCAAGCAGTGATGGCGCATCCTGAATCGCCGCCTGCACATCGGGATTTTTACTGTCCAGCACACGCAGAGGGTTGGTTTCAAGACGGCGGAGAGAGTCTTCATCAAGCTGGTCAGCACGTGCCCGAAGATACTCAGTCAACGCTTCACGGTACAGACGACGGGCCTCATTAGAGCCCAGCGAGTTAATTTGCAGGGTCACCTGATCACTGATGCCAAATGCTTTCCAGATGCGGGCACTCAGCAGGATCACTTCAACATCGATATCCGGTCCGTCGAGACCATAGGTCTCTACACCAAACTGGTGAAACTGACGGTAACGGCCCTTTTGCGGACGCTCGTGACGGAACATGGGTCCCATGTACCACAGACGTTGCTGCTGGTTATATAGCAAACCATGTTCATTACCGGCGCGAACTGTGCTCGCCGTGCCTTCGGGACGCAGTGTCAGGCTGTCGCCGTTTCTGTCTTCGAAGGTATACATTTCTTTTTCAACGATATCAGTCACTTCACCGATAGAGCGTTTGAATAAATCGGTACTCTCTACAATAGGAGTACGGATTTCCTGATAACCGTAACTGGCTACCACCTGACGCAGGGTGGACTCCACTCGCTGCCACGTACCGGACACTTCCGGCAGGCAGTCGTTCATTCCACGGATTGCCTGAATTGTCTTAGCCACCTGAAATTCTCATTTACCTGAAACTTAAAAGCCCCGCATTATAGGGGCTTTAGTATTAAACAACAATGTTACTTCCCTGACGACGGAGCGGCGCATTTGTTATCTCATTGTGCCGCACTTCGCCCTACAGGTTTTACGATTCTTTTACCGAGACCGGAATCTTGTTTGCTTCATCCAGACGGGACGCTTTTGCACGGATACGACGCTCGAGCTGATCCACCAGGTCATCGTTAGCCAGACGCTCACGCTGACGCTTACCGTCTTCGTAGAAACCGCTCATATTGCGCGCGCCGGTCAGACCTAAATCAGACACCTCAGCCTCGCCGGGTCCGTTAACAACACAACCGATAATGGACACATCCATGGGCGTTAAAATATCTTCTACACGCTGTTCCAGTGCGTTCACCGTACCGATGACATCAAACTCCTGACGGGAACAACTCGGACAGGCAATAAAATTGATGCCTCTTGAGCGTATACGCAGCGACTTAAGGATATCAAAACCGACTTTGATTTCTTCAACCGGATCAGCGGCCAGAGAAACGCGCAGGGTATCTCCGATACCTTCAGCAAGTAACATACCCAGACCTACCGCACTTTTTACTGCGCCGGCACGTTGTCCGCCGGCTTCTGTGATACCCAGATGCAGCGGCTGATCAATTTGCTGAGCCAGCAAGCGGTATGCACCGACTGCCAGGAATACATCAGACGCTTTCACACTGACCTTAAACTGGTCGAAGTTAAGCTTGTCCAGAATATCAACGTGGCGCATGGCTGACTCAACCAGCGCTTCAGGAGTGGGCTCGCCGTACTTTTCCTGCAGGTCCCGCTCCAGTGAACCACCGTTCACACCGATACGGATAGGAATATTTTTGTCTCTGGCGCAATCCACCACAGATTTAACCCGCTCCATGTTGCCAATGTTGCCGGGATTAATACGCAGGCAATCTACGCCATATTCCGCCACTTTCAGGGCAATGCGGTAATCAAAATGGATATCTGCCACCAAAGGCACTGAGACTTGTGCACGGATAGCTTTAAATGCTTCTGCCGCTTCCATCGTAGGTACAGAGACCCGCACGATTTCACCGCCCACCGCGACGATGCGTTTGATTTGAGCCACAGTAGCATCGACATCCGTTGTCGGCGTATTGGTCATAGACTGTACAGCAATGGGTGCACCATCACCGACGGGTACGCTTCCCACATTAATGCGCGTAGATTTACGACGTTTGACGGGGCTTTCAGTAAACATGATTAGTCCTGCATTGGTAACGTGAAGCGGGCGATTCTGCCAACCTGAAACGCGGAAATATCAACGGCTTCATCGTCATAGGTAATACTCACACCATCAGGTGCACCTAAAGTTACTTTAAACGGCGGCTGGCCACTCACAGGCATCACCCGTCCGGAGGCTTTCACGCCATAAGCGATAGCTTCGCCAGTGGCATCTTCGATATTAATCCAGCAATCTTCGGCGAAAGTAAGTACCAGTTCCACAGTGGCCGCGCCGGTTGAATCAGTGGTTTCTGTATTATCACCGGCTGCGGAGACATCATCAACTTCGGTCATATCGGTGCTGCTTTGCTCCGGTGCGCTTTCTGCGACATCTGATACGTCAGCTTCAGGTTGGTCACCTTCCGGCTCAATGTCAGTCTGCAAAGGCATTGTATCCTCAAGGTTCGTCTCCGCAGCAGCAGATTCAATTGCCGTGTCTGAAGCTTCCTCAGCGGCTGAAAGTGACGGCTGTGCAGATTCGCTGACAGCCGGGTCTGCTGCTTGCGGCGATACTGAACGGGTTGTTACAGCTTCTTTTTCTACCGTGGGGTCAGAGAACGTCAAACCGTCAGACTGCTGATACCACCAGGCAACCAGCGCCACCACCAATAACAGCAACATGATCCAGGTGACCATCATCCAGCGATCGTCGTGGGCCTGCTTTGCAACGCGCTTTGAGAAACTCTGTAAACGTGCCGGCGGTCTGGTGACAGTGTGCAGCCGGTTAAAACTGTCGATGACCGGCGCTTCCTGAATGCCCAGTTGTCTGGCATACATGCGGACATAGCCTTTCTGAAACGTTGCTGACATCGCCTCGTCCAGATGATCATTTTCGATATCCACGACATTTTTCAGTTTCAGAAACAGTTTATCAGCCATTTGTTGCTGACTTAATCCGGCTTTTTCCCGCGCATCCCGCAACATTTCGCCAGGAGTGGGAGCCGTGTTCTGTTCATCAACCTGGTTTTCGTTTGTGCTCATTGAATACCTTGTGAGTGTTATTTTTCGGGCGAAAGACGTAAACGCATACCTACCTCGATATCACCGGGATCGGCGAGTTTGTTCCAGGCCTGTAAGCGCGACATTTTAATATTGTATTTCAGCGAAATGCGATACAAATTTTCGCCCGGTTTCACTTCATGATAGCGGGTTTGAGGATCTTCCAGTACCGGTAAGTCAGATTGCGGTTCATTCTGTACAGCAGCTGTATTTTGTACCGGAGCAGGCTCTTTGCTGACCGGAGCGCTTTCAGGGCTGACTACCTTTTGCGCTTTAGCCTGAACCTCTGCCTTCGGTTTGACCCGGCGCACTATTTGCGCAGAGGCATTGGCTTTACGGATAATGCTTTCCCGGTAAGCTTTTGCTTCCTCACTCTGAGGATACATAGTGACCAGCATTTCACCATATCCCTGCGCGGTCTCTGCATCCCCTTTCCCTTCAGCAATAGCGATAGCCAGCGTCACAGATTCGGGGCTCACACGGGAAACGCGCTCGTACCGGCGCATAACAGATTCAGCCTCGTCCCATTGTCCGGTTTCAACGTACAGTTGAGTCAGCATGAAGAGGCTTTTGGAACGGCCGGGCTGATGGTTCAGCGCATTTGTAAGATAGCCGATGGCTTCTTCACGCTTGCCCTGGTCAGCGGCACAGATAGCCATATTTTCGTAGGTTTGCGCTGAATTTGCATATTGCAGGTTATTCAGTGCTTTGCTGTAAAAGTCATTAGCTTTGTCATATTTTTTCTGCTGACAAAGAAAAGCGCCGTAGCTGTTGGCAATTTCGGCATTGCGGGGCGCCAGATCCAGAGCATTCTCGTAAGACTGTTCAGCTCTGCCCCACTCTTCCACGGTCTGGTAATAGTATGCCAGCGAATAATGCGCGTCAGCATACCTGGGAGCGAATTCCAGCGCTTTGTCCAGATTCACTTTGGCTTGCTGGTAATTGCCGTTTTTAAGGTAAGTCAGGCCCAGAGAAATTCGGGTCTTTGCGGCCTGTTCCATATCAAAATCATCGCCAGAATACCCGTTTTGCTGGTTCTGGCTTACACATCCTGTCAGTGCAATAACGAGAGCAAGTACGCCTAATCGCATGAAGCTCCTACCTCTTAATTAATTCCTTACTGCGCCATTTTTACTGAAATCGCTTCACCTTTCATCTGTTTCTTTAACATTCGTTTCGTACGGTCGACCACATCGCCTACTAACTGACCACATGCAGCATCAATATCGTCGCCACGGGTTTTCCGCACAACCACTGTCAGGCCATAGCTCATCAGTACTTTGGCAAAACGGTCAATACGGGAATTGCTTGAGCACAGGTAAGGTGAACCCGGATACGGATTAAACGGGATAAGGTTAATTTTGCACGGTGTTTCTTTCAGCACTTTTGCAAGTTGGTGCGCCTGGTCGGTACTGTCATTTATGTTCGACAGCATAACGTATTCTACGGTTACCTTGCCCTGATTCGCGCGGGACTTACTGAGATAACGGCGTACACCGGCAAGAAACGTCTCAATATTGTATTTCTTATTGATAGGAACGATTTCATTGCGAAGTTCATCTGTCGGAGCGTGCAGAGAAATAGCCAGCGCTACGTCAATCTGATCGCCCAGCATATCCAGCGCAGGAACAACACCTGAAGTACTCAGTGTGACACGACGTTTTGACAGACCAAAACCAAAGTCATCCAGCATTAAATCCATAGCAGGTACAACATTCTTAAGATTGAGCAATGGCTCACCCATGCCCATCATTACCACATTGGTAATGGGCCGCTTAGATGTATCTTTCGACAGGCCCAGGAAGGTTGCCACACGCCATACCTGACCGATAATTTCGCTGACAGACAGATTACGGTTGAAACCTTGCTGCGCCGTGGAACAGAACGTACATTCCAGCGCACAGCCAACCTGCGAGGATACGCAAAGGGTGGCCCGTTCTGCTTCAGGGATCCACACAGACTCTACTTCCTGTCCGCCTTCCAGCGCCAGAGCGAACTTAATTGTACCGTCGCTGGCTTCCTGGTAGTAAGCAATTTCAGGCGCAACAACTTCTGCATTTTCCAGCAATTTAGCCCGCAGGTTTTTATTAAGATTACTCATCTCATTAAAATCGCTGACACCTTGCTGATAAATCCATTTCATCACCTGGTCAGCACGGAAAGGCTTCTCGCCAATGTCAGCGAAAAATTCCCGCAAAGCTGTGCGGTTCAGATTTAAAAGGTTTGTCTTTGCCATAAGTCGTCGATGACCCCGAATTCTGTCTTAATCATATTCATAACGTGCAGCAGTCCGGCCCCGTAAAATGCAAAGATACATGCCGTGCGGGGAGCGAATAAATGTCTTCCGTGAGAGCTTGCCGGTGACGGCGGAAGAAACCGCCTGAAAGGGCCCGCAGGAACGGGCGGTAACAGTGAAAATTCGCTTTACCGGCACTGCATTGACTGCACAAATTTTAGCCGCGCATTCTATCATAGGGAAACCGGCTTAGAAAGCGGTGAAATCTGAGTTTTCACGATAAACATGCGGTTCAGCGGGACTGCTAATATTGTCCGCTCACGCCGGTGTTGCTAGAGTAGGAATGAAGCCGGTTTTCAAAGGAACCTGTGTTCCTCTATGAAGCCTCTCACCGGTTACAACAATAACCCGGAAAACAAACCGGGACATCAATGGAGAACCTAATGCGAAAGTCACTAATGGCAACAGCGATAGCTGCCGCACTGGCACTGACCGCCTGCAGCCCTGCCAAAGAAGAATCCCACTCTGCCACAGCGTCTGCTGAGGAGAAAACGGTGCAAGCTGAAAACGTGCTGTTAAAGCCCAGCACACTGGACTATCAGGCGCCGGATTTCGATAAAATCGAGACAGCGAATTATGAACCAGCTTTTGAACTTGGCATGGAAGAGCATACTGCTGAGATAGATGCCATTGCAGGTAATGAAGCTCCGGCCACGTTTGAAAATACCATTCTGGCAATGGAAAAAAGCGGTGAGTTGCTGACCCGCGTTGCTACCATTTTCTTTAACTTATCCAGTATCATTTCTGATAAAGAAATTCAGCGTATTGAAGCTGAAATGTCACCGCGCCTCACTGCGCACAGTGACAGCATTCATCTGAACAGCAAGTTGTTTGAACGGGTAAAAACCGTTTATGAAAATAAAGACAGCCTGAATAAAGAAGACAAGCGTCTGACGGAAAAAACCTACGAGCAGTTTGTCCGCGCCGGAGCCAACCTGACTGAAGAGCAGAAAGCGAAGGTACGTGGCATAAATGAGCAGATCACAAAGCTGCAAACTCAGTTCTCGCAGAATATTCTGGCATCATTTAAAAACGACACCATCATCGTTACTGATGAATCTGAACTGGCCGGTCTTTCTGACAGCGACAAAGCGAGCCTGAAGTCAGCGGCAGAAGGTGCGGATAAAGAAGGCTATATGATCAGCCTGGTTAACACCACCCGCCAACCCATTCTGACCAGCCTGGAAAACCGTGAGCTGCGCAAGAAAATCTGGGAGAGATCAGCGAACCGTGCGATGGATGTCAACGGCCCGATTATTCTGGAACTGACACACCTTCGTGCTGAGAAAGCAGCATTACTGGGTTACCCTAACTGGGCCTCCTATGCCATTGAAAACCAGATGGCGAAGAAACCTGAAAATGTCTTTAAGATCCTGGACGACCTGGCACCGCAGGCAGTGGAAAAAGCCAAAGAAGAAGCGGCTGCCATTGAAGAAGTCATGCACGCTGATGGCGTAACAGGTGAGGTACAGCCGTGGGACTGGGCGTATTATGCTGAGAAAGTCCGTAAGGCAAAATACGATCTGGACGACAGTGAAGTTAAACCTTACTTCGAACTGAACTCCGTGCTGGAAAACGGCCTGTTCTTTGCGATGGAAAAGCTGTACGGCATTACCTTTAAAGAGCGTACTGATTTACCTGTGTATGTTGATGACGCCCGTCTGTTTGAAGTCTTCAACGAAGATGGATCTAACATTGGCTTATTCTATTTCGACCCTTACGCCCGTGAAGGCAAGAGCGGTGGTGCATGGATGAGTGAATTCGTTACCCAGTCGTTCATGAATGGTACTAAGCCTGTTGTTTACAACGAGCTTAATATTGTTAAGCCGGCGCCGGGTGAACCCACATTATTGTCTTTCGACGAAACCACTACCCTTTTCCACGAATTCGGTCACGCAGATCACGGTCTGTTCTCGCTGGTAAAATATCCCAGCCTTGCCGGCACGAACACGGCCCGTGACTTCGTTGAATTCCCGTCTCAGTTTAATGAAGACTGGGCTATCGATCCTGCAGTACTGGCAAACTACGCCAAACATTACAAAACCGGGGAACCTATTCCTCAGGCTCTGCTGGATAAAGTTATGAAAGCTGTCAGCTTCAACCAGGGCTTCAACACGGTGGAATATCTGGCAGCCGCTCTGCTGGATATGGAATGGCACATGATTGGCGCGGATGAGGAAGTCAAAGATGTGGCAGCTTTTGAAAAAGCAGCTCTGGAGAAGCACGGCATTGATTATGCGCCGGTGCCTCCCCGCTACAAATCCGCCTATTTCAGTCACACCTTCGCCGGTGGCTATTCAGCCGGTTACTATGCTTACCTGTGGACAGAAGTGCTTGCAGCAGATGCCTTTGCCCATATGGCAGAAAATGGTGGCCTGACCCGTGAAAACGGCGATCTGTTCCGCAAGGAAATTCTGTCTAAAGGCAATAGTGAAGATTTGATGGAGAACTACGTTGAGTTCCGTGGTCAGGAGCCTACAGTAGATGCGCTGATGAAACGTCGCGGTTTAACTGACTAAGCAACGGCATGAAACAGGCACAGCGATAAACTTTGTTGTGCCTGCTTCTCAGACACTGTGTTGCAGACACAAAAAAGGAGAGCCTGGGCTCTCCTTTTTTACGCAATCGTTAAAAATTAACGGGTGCGCGGGCAGATTTCTTCGTCAGAGAAGAAGTATGCGATTTCACGTGCAGCAGATTCCGGTGCATCAGAACCGTGTACCGCATTTTCGTCGATAGACGCTGCGTAATCAGAACGCAGAGTACCCGCAGCTGCATCAGCCGGGTTAGTCGCGCCCATGATTTCACGGTTTTTAACAACCGCATTTTCGCCTTCAAGTACCTGAACCATTACCGGACCAGAAGTCATAAAGTCTACCAGCGCGCCGAAGAAAGGACGCTCTTTGTGTTCTGCGTAGAAACCTTCAGCCTGTTCTTTGCTCAGGTGCAGCATTTTAGATGCAACGATGCGCAGACCAGCAGTTTCAAAACGGTTGTAAATTGCACCGATTACGTTTTTAGCTACCGCATCAGGCTTGATAATAGAAAATGTACGCTCAAGAGCCATTCTTCTGTCTCCAATGAATCATTAAAATTTTGGCCGCGAATTATAGGCAATTCCAGACCAGTTGACCAGAGGGAATCGTCAATCACTTCCCTGCCATTTGACGCAGCCGGAAAGTGTAGTCATACAGTGATGACGATTTTATGACAATACGCTCAGAAAATCAGTTAACTGAACGTTTGGCCAGTGCCTGAATTTTCGCAACAATAGCTCTTAAGCCGTTACCCCGTGTGGGGGTAATATGGCGTTCAAGATCCAGTTCTGCAAAGTACGCATCAACATCAAAATCCAGGATCTGACGGGGCGTTTTGTTATTGTACGCCGCCATAACCAGGGCCAGTAATCCCTGAACAATGACTGCATCGCTGTCTACAGAAAATTTAACCAGACCATTTTCAACCCGTGACTCAAGCCACACGCTGCTTTGACAGCCTTTAACCAGTTTATCCGGCGTTTTCTCATCGTCCGGCAACCCGGGGATAGATTTACCCAGGTCGATAATGTACTGATAACGTTGTTCCCAGTCATCAAAAAAGGCCAGATCATCAATAATTTCCTGGCTACCGGGGAGTGACATTGTCATGTTGAAAACCTTTTCTTAGAAAAACAAACCGGCTTCGAGCTGTGCTTCTTCGCTCATTTTATCGCGGGACCAGGGAGGATCAAACACCAGTTCAACCTGCACTGAGTCTACGTGAGGCACCATACCGATGCGATATTCCACGTCGCCTACCAGTACCGGTCCCATGCCGCAGCCCGGGGCAGTAAGAGTCATGTCTACAGCAACAGATTTTTTATTCTGGTCCACAGACACTTTATATATCAGCCCAAGAGACACCAGATTAATCGGAATTTCCGGATCATAAATCGTTTCCAGTGCATCCCAAACCTGTTGCTCATCGATATTGCCGTCTGCCGGTGCATCAAAATTCAGTACCATCGGTTTACGGCCAATGGCATCAGCATCAGTCCCGTCGATACGATACATATTACCACGCCAGGTGATGGTGTAGTTGCCACCCAGTTCCTGAGTGATAGAGACGAACTCCCCGCCGGGAATGGTAGAAATTTGCCCGGCCGGAACAAGGCGTGCTTTGCAGTCACGTTCCGTGACTACCATTTTTTGTGCTTTAGCCAAAACGTATTAACCGATATTGAAGCTTTCGCCGCAGCCACATTCGTCCACGACATTAGGATTGTTGTACTTGATTACGCCATTGATCCCTTCCTGAACGTAATCAATTTCGGTATTTCTGACAAACTTCACCGCATCTTTCGCTACCGCCACCGTAAGGGCATCGCTGGCAGAAACCAGTTCGTCATCTGCTTCAGGGGCATCGGCCAGATCCAGCACATAAGCGTAACCGGTGCAGCCGCTGACCTTAGTAGACAGGCGGATAATGCTGCCTGGTCTGGATGCGACTTTTTTCTCAAAGTGCTTTACCGCACTGTCGGTCAGAGAAATAACGGTAGTAGAGGGTATAAACGTTTCTACGGACATGTTGCCTCCTTATCAAGCAAGCATCATATGCGCCTTACGAAGCGCACTGAACAGAACGTCCACTTCATCAAGGCTGTTATAAATAGAAAATGATGCGCGGGCCGTGCCGGGAATATTAAACTTCTTCATCAGCGGCTGCGCACAGTTATCACCGGTACGGATAGCAACGCCCTGCTGATCAAGAATGTAACCCACATCAGCCGGGTGAATGCCGTCAAGAATAAAGCTCATTACACCCATTTTAGCCGGTGCAGTACCAACAATTCGCATGCCATCAAAGGCTTCAGCCTGTTCATGAGCACTGGCCAGCAATGCCTTTTCATGGGCCTGTACTGCATGGGTATCCAACGCTGAGAACCAGTTAACCGCAGCGGCAAGACCTACAGCACCGGCAATATTCGGCGTTCCGGCTTCAAGACGGTTAGGCAGTTCGCCCCAGGTCGCATCCTGATAGGTCACATCGGCAATCATTTCACCGCCGGTGAGCCATACGGGCCAGTCCTGCAATACGTTTGCCCGTCCCCACAGCACACCAGTGCCGGTAGGGCCAAATAGCTTGTGGCCGGAAAAGGCATAGAAGTCGCAGCCAATATCCTGTACATCAACACCGCCATGAGCAATGCCCTGAGCGCCGTCGACTAACACCAGTGCCCCATGCTCTTTCGCTTTCGCCGTGAGCAGTTTCACCGGGTTCAGCGTACCCAACGCATTAGAGACATGGGGAAAAGCCACCAGGCGGGTATTGGTGTTCAGCAGCGCAGTAAAGGCGTCGGTATCCAGCTCACCGGAATCAAAGATGGGCGCAACTTTTAATGTGGCACCGGACACCTTACAGGCTTGCTGCCAGGTCACAAGGTTCGCGTGGTGTTCCATTTCAGTTACCACAACTTCATCACCGGCTTTCAGCAACTGACCCAGGCCTTTCGCAACCAGATTAATGGCTTCGGTAGTACCGGCAGTCCAGATCACTTCTTTACGGTCATTCGCGTTAATAAACGCGGCCACATCGTCACGGGCTTTTTCAAACCGTCGCGTGGCTTCATCAGATAGCGCATGAGCACCACGGTGCACATTGGCATTCGTGGTGGTGTAGAAATCCATAATGGCATCCAGCACTGCCTGCGGCTTCTGTGTGGTTGCTGCATTATCCAGATAAACCAGCGGTTTGCCGTTCACCTTGCGGCTGAGGATCGGAAATTGCGCCCTCAGGGCCTGCACGTCCAGACTCATTTTACCTCCATAGAGGCAAAACGTTCGCTGAGTTTGGGCAGCAGCCAGTCAGCAATGGCTTCTTTCGGAATTTGGGTAACCAGTTCCTGAATAAAGCCGAAATTCAGCATGACCAGCGCCTTACTGCGGGGAATACCGCGGCTCAGCATGTAATACAGTGCCGTATCATCGATTTCTGCAACCGTAGCGCCGTGAGCACATTTCACATCATCCGCATAAATTTCAAGCTCAGGCTTGGTGTTAATCAGCGAACGGCGCGAAAGTAACAGGTTACGGTTATTCAGCTCTGCCAGTGTTTTCTGGGCATCGCGGTGAATATGGATACGACCGTTAAATACAGCGCGGGCACCGTCACCTACGATACCGCGGGCATTTTCTTCTGATGTACCATTCGGAACAGCGTGCTCCAGAGTAGTATGCAGGTCGAACAGTTCACCTTCCGCCAGCAGATAAATGGCGTTCATTTTCGCATTAGCGTGCTCACCGGCATGCCAAACGTCGATATCAAGACGACTGAGTTCACTGCCGTAACCTACCAGTGTGCTGTTCAGGCTGGCTTCTTCACCGAGCTTAAAGTGACTGCCACCGATTTGCTTCGCTTTACCGGTAAACAGGGCAAAACGATAGTGTTCCAGCTGCGCATGATCTGCAATGCTGTATTCAGCAAATGCCGTCGTCAGGCTGTCAGCCGCGCCTTCACCGTGTTCAATAACTGTCAACTTAGCCGCTTCCCCCAAACGCACCAGTACGCGGGTATGGGCATCGCCTGCCTGAGTGCTGAGGTTCAAAACCCTAACAACCGGTTTGATTTTTGCCCCTGCAGCGACATCGATGAAAACACCTTGTTTAGACACGGCGTCATTTACCAGTCCGAAGGTGTGACGGGCAGGTTTAATCTTCGCAAAAATACTTTTGATAGCCGCCTGTTCATCGTCACCGGCTTTTTTCAGTGACTTGATTTTCAGGCCTTTAGGCAGTGACAGGTCACTGATATCAGTCACCAGCTTGCCGTCAGCGAATACCAGATCGATAGTATCCAGCTTATCAATCTGCGGCACAGCAGGTTCATCTGTCACCTTCGCTTTAATTGCTTTACGTTTCTCAACGCTGGTCAGCGGGGTAAAACGCCATTGCTCGGCACGCTTACCCGGCCAGCCCTGCTCCTGCAGAGCTGCCAGTGATTTTTTGCGCTGAGAAGAAAGGAAGTCAGAAACATCCTGAGCGTTGTCAATGACTTGTTCCAGCCATTGGCTCATGCTTCACTCTCCTCGTATTTCTTACCTAAGAAAGCGTAACCGTTTTTCTCAACTTCCAGCGCCAGTGACGCATCGCCGCTCTTGACGATTTTGCCGTCAGCCAGAATGTGTACGAAGTCCGGTTTGATGTAGTCAAGCAGACGCTGATAGTGGGTTACCACGATGAAACTGCGCTTGTCGTCACGCTGGCTGTTTACGCCGTCAGCGACAACCTGCAACGCGTCAACGTCCAGACCGGAGTCTGATTCGTCGAGAATACACAGCGACGGCTCAAGCAGAATCATTTGCATGATTTCATTACGCTTTTTCTCACCACCGGAGAAGCCTTCGTTTACGCCACGCTTAAGGAAATCCAGCGGCAGTTGAACCTGCTTGCAGGCTTCTTTGGCTTTCTTGAGGAATTCTGCTGCAGTCAGTGGCTCTTCACCACGCTGTTCGCGCATCGCATTCACCGATTCCTTCATGAATTCCATGTTAGAAACACCCGGAATTTCTACCGGATACTGGAATGCCAGGAACAGACCTTCACGGGCACGCTCTTCTACGTCTAAATCCAGTAAGTCTTTACCGTTCAGTTCTACCGTACCGTCAGACACTTCGTAGCCGTCACGGCCAGACAGTACATAGCCCAGCGTGGATTTACCCGCACCGTTAGGGCCCATGATAGCGTGTACTTCACCCGGACCAATCTCCAGATCCAGACCTTTAATGATGGTCTTTTCTTCGACGCTGGCATGTAGATTAGAAATTTTTAGCATTATTACCCCACTGAACCTTCAAGACTAATTTCGAGCAGCTTGCCAGCTTCAACGGCAAATTCCATTGGTAGCTCTTTGAATACTTCTTTACAGAAACCGTTAACGATCATCGACACGGCTTTTTCCGCGTCCAGACCACGTTGCTGGCATAAGAATAACTGCTCATCGCTCACTTTCGACGTTGTCGCTTCGTGCTCTACGATGGCGGTAGGGTTTCTGCTTTCAATATACGGGAATGTGTGTGCACCGCACTGATCGCCGATTAACAGCGAGTCACATTCGGTAAAGTTACGGGCACCGTCTGCACGGGGGCCCATCTGCACCAGTCCGCGATACGCATTATTGCTCTTACCTGCGGAGATCCCTTTCGAGATAATGGTGGAGCGGGTATTTTTACCCAGGTGAATCATTTTCGTACCGGTATCGGCTTGCTGGCGTCCACGGGTCAGCGCTACTGAGTAGAATTCACCCACGCTGTTATCACCTTTAAGTACACAGGAAGGATACTTCCAGGTAACTGAAGAACCGGTTTCAACCTGAGTCCAGGAAATCTTGGCATTGGTGTGACAAATACCACGCTTAGTCACGAAGTTATAAATACCGCCTTTACCGTCTTCGTCACCCGGATACCAGTTCTGCACCGTTGAGTACTTAATTTGTGCGTCATCCATGGCGACCAGTTCAACCACTGCGGCGTGCAGTTGGTTCTCGTCGCGCTGAGGTGCAGTACAGCCTTCCAGATACGACACGTAACTGCCTTCTTCGGCAACTATCAGCGTACGCTCAAACTGACCGGTATTTTGTTCATTAATACGGAAATAGGTAGACAGCTCCATCGGGCAACGAACGCCTTTTGGAATAAATACGAATGAACCGTCGGTGAATACCGCACCATTCAGTGCAGCATAGAAGTTATCTGTACGCGGTACCACAGAGCCAAGATACTTCTTAATGAGCTCAGGATATTTGTGAACAGCTTCAGAAATCGGGCAAAAGATAACACCGGCTTCTTCCAGCTTTTCACGGAATGTAGTCACAACCGACACTGAATCGAATACCGCATCGACAGCGACGCCCGCCAGCATTTCCTGCTCGTGCAGAGGAATACCCAGTTTTTCGTAGGTACGCAGCAGTTCAGGATCAACCTCGTCTAACGACTTAGGTTTGTCCTTCATACTCTTCGGTGCGGAATAGTAAGAAATAGCCTGGAAGTCCACTTTAGGATACTCCACATGGGCCCACTCCGGTTCTTCCATTTGCAGCCATGCGTTGTAGGCTTTTAAACGCCATTCAAGCATCCACTCCGGCTCACCTTTCATTTCTGAAATGCGTCGGATAACGGATTCGTCCAGTCCACTTTCGAAGGTTTCCGATTCGATTTCAGAATAGAAACCGGCATCGTACTTACGCGATAGTGCCTGATCGATCTGTTCACTCATTATTGGATCTCACCTGTTTGCCTGAAATTGCGGGTCCATTTCATTACAAAGCCATGTCGGTCTTGCTTTGCATCACTGAAAACAAAACATTGTTTGTCAGCCGGACCAGCGCGATAAATCGGTTAAATTGTATAATACCTGAGTAATCCACTCAAGAATTGCTCCGGGCGCTATACGCTGACAGACCGCTGATGCCGCGCCGGAAAAAGCGTGCGCATCATGCCCGAAACAGGCCGTCAGTTCAATGTTTACACGGTTGTGATATGGTCAACCGCCCGGTCGTTTGTGCTTGCTACTGTGCGCTGCGAAGTGTGGTAACCACACTGCTTACCTTGCTGATCACGTATTCAATGTCAGCCTGTGTGGTATAACGTCCAACCGTAAAGCGAATCCCGCTGTGCGCCAGCTCCGCACTCATGCCCAGTGCAGCCAGTACATAAGACGGCTCAAGGCTGGCAGATGTACATGCAGAACCTGATGATACGGCAATATCATTCAGTGCCATCATTAAGCTTTCGCCATCTACGCCACCAAAGCTGACATTCAGATTTCCCGGCAAGCGCTGTTCTGCGTGACCATTAAGATAGACGTTGTCTAACTGGCTGATGCCCTGCCAGAGCTGGTCACGTAAACCACGTATCCGCTGACTTTCTTCAGCCATTCCGGCCTCAGCCAGGGCAAAGGCTTCACCCATTCCAACTATCTGGTGAACAGGCAGCGTGCCGGAACGCATGCCCCGCTCGTGGCCTCCGCCGTGAATTTGAGCAGAGATTTTCGCTTTAGGTCGACGACGCACATACAACGCGCCAATACCTTTCGGACCATAAATTTTGTGTGCTGACACTGACAACAAATCAATATCAAGTTCACTGAGATCCAGCGGCAGCTTTCCGGCAGATTGCGCAGCATCCACATGAAACAGAATGTCTCTTTCGCGACATAACTTACCGATGGCTGCAATATCCTGAATCACACCGATTTCATTGTTCGCATGCATCACGCTTACCAGAACGGTATCGTCCCGCATAGCGCCGGCAATCTGTTCAGGGGTAATAAGACCATCGCTGTCCACAGCCAGTACCGTAACCTCAAAGCCTCTTTCAGCCAGTGCATCGCAGGTATCCAGCACGGCTTTATGTTCAGTGTTAACGGTAATGATATGCTTACCCTTGCTAAAGTTAGCTTCAGCAGCACCTTTTATCGCCAGGTTGTTGGACTCAGTGGCTCCAGAGGTAAAAACAATTTCTCTGGGATCGCAATTGAACACATCGGCAATTTGATTACGGGCGATATCTACCGCTTCTTCAGCAATCCAGCCGTAGCGATACGTACGGGAGGCCGGATTTCCAAAGTTTCCGTCCATGGTTAAGCACGCCATCATTTTCTCTGCCACACGGGGATCGACCGGTGTGGTGGCGGCATAATCTAAATAAACGGGTTGTGTACGGGTTTGAGTCATGACAACTGAATGCTAACCTTGATGTCTTCCAGAGGTTTAATGATGGATGTTTGCTTATCCTGGCGCCCGGCCACTTCCTGCACTTCACGCTGAGACATCAGTTCACCCAACGTAATGGAATCCAGAAACACGCTGATACGGTCGCTCAGATCCTGCCAGAGGCTGTGCGTCAGGCAACGTTCACCGCCCTGACAATCAGCCTGTCCCTGACAGCGGGTAGCATCAACGGATTCATCTACGGCGCGGATGACTTCACCCACAGCAATTCGCATGGCATCGCGGCCCAGCAGATAACCGCCGCCCGGACCACGTACACTGTCTACCAGCTTCTCTTTACGAAGTCTGGAGAACAGTTGCTCTAAATATGATAATGAAATTTCCTGACGCTCGGAAATGTCAGCCAGCGGCACGGGACCGCGGGTTGAATGCAACGCAACATCCAGCATAGCTGTAACGGCGTAGCGCCCTTTTGACGTTAATTTCATGACTTTCTCCCAGCCTTTTTCAGGCGGGAATTGTTACATTCCCGACTAAAATGGTCAAGTATTTAACCTGGTAAATTAGTCAGGTATTATCTATCAGCCTAATCAGATTTTCGGGTCAAAATCGTCCTGTACTTCACCCTGCTGGGGCACCACAGGATCAATCCCCGTATCAGCGAAGTCTTCAGCTTTAATGGCATGCAGATTGTCAGTACACACATCACCGCCCATTGCGCGGATAACGCCGCAAAGTTCTTCCACCTTATTGTCCATCTGGTGAATATGCTCAAGCATAACGCCCATGGCATTGGCCACCGGGTCCGGATTGTCAGTAGAAACGGCGTAGGCATCGAAACCGTATTTCTCGGCAATCTGGTGGCGACGGGTAACTTGCGGATCATCTGATGCAGTTTTTTGGGTTTTAACGATGCGTCCGGGAATGCCCACCACCGTTGCTCCGGCCGGTGTATCCTTGACAACAACCGAGTTAGAGCCGATTTTTGCCCCTTCAGCAATCACGATGGGGCCAAGCACTTTCGCACCGGCACCGACGACCACGTTTTTCTCCAGGGTAGGATGACGTTTTCCGGCCTTCCAGCTTGTACCACCCAGCGTTACACCATGATACAAAGTGACGTCATCGCCAATAACCGCCGTTTCACCAATGACAACCCCCATGCCATGGTCGATGAATACTCGTCTGCCAAGTGTGGCGCCCGGGTGAATTTCGATACCCGTTAACCAGCGGCTGAAGGTAGACAACGTGCGCGCCAGCCATTTTAAGTCGTGTTTCCACAGTTTATGACTGATCCTGTGCAGCCAGATGGCATGCAGGCCGGGGTAATTGGTCAGTACTTCAAAGGTATTCCTTGCCGCAGGGTCACGGTGAAAGACGCCTTTTATATCTTCTTTTATTCGCGGAAACACGGTACAACCCTCACTTTACGGCTTTGTCGATGGACGACAAAATGCCGCGCAGAATGTTCAGTTCCTGACTTTCCGGACGGGCACGGTTAAACAGACGGCGTAATTTGGTCATCACCATGCCCGGATGATTCTTAACAATAAAGTTTGTACCGGTAAGGGTTTGTTCGAGGTGCTGGTAAAAACGTTCCAGATCTTCGTTTAATGGGTAGTCATTTTCAGTGGGCGGGAACGCATCTTTCTCCAGCCACGCCATGCGCACTTCATAGCATAATGTCTGTACTGCGGCGGCAAGATTCAGTGAACTGTATACCGGATTGGCGGGAATGCACACATGGAAATGGCATTGCTGCAGCTCTTCATTCGTCAGACCGTTATTTTCACGGCCAAATACCAGTGCCACCGGATAATCCGGTACTTCTTCAATCAGTTTACGACCGCAGCTGCGGGGTTCCAGCATCGGCCAGGAGTGAGTTCTTGAACGTGCAGAAGTCCCCACGACCAGTCCGCAGTCAGCTACCGCTTCCTGAAGCGTGGCAACAGTTTTCGCATTTGCCAGCACATCTCCGGCGCCGGCCGCTAACGCACTGGCGTGGCCATCCGGCGCACTCACAGGATCAACCAGATACAGGTTACTCAGGCCCATGGTTTTCATCGCCCTTGCGGTTGAACCAATATTGCCTGTATGGGATGTATTAACCAGTACTATCCGGATGTTGTCGAGCATGCGTGTTACCTTCACCTGTTTTGCGGGTGGCGGATAATAGCACAATAGCTTTCTGGATGGCTATTTACCCCGCCCTGCCGGGGCCGTTTTTTCGCCGCCGGCCATTGCATATTTTAGCGGCTCTGTTAAACTTCGCGCGTTTTCAACGTGTATGGTCAATTTCCGTACAACGTTTACTATGATCTTTTACAATTGGTGGTTTACTTATGCATCCTATGCTGAATATTGCGGTGCGCGCTGCGCGTGTTGCCGGAACAATCATTGTGCGCGGTTTTGAGAATCGTGCTGACCTGACGAAAGAAGTGAAAGGCGCCAATGACTACGTAACGCAAATCGACAAAGAAGCCGAAAAGGCGATTATCAACAAAATTCAGCAGTCTTACCCGGATCACAGCTTTCTGGGTGAAGAAAGTGGCGAAACCCACGGTAAGGATTCAGATTTTCAGTGGGTTATTGATCCACTGGACGGAACCACCAACTTTGTAAAAGGTATCCCCCATTTCTGTGTTTCCATCGCTCTTCTGCACAAAGGTCGTCTTGACCAGGCTGTTGTTTTTGATCCTATTCGCAGTGAAATTTTCACCGCCAGCCGTGGTCAGGGTGCCCAGTTGAACGGCTACCGTATCCGTGTAACCAAACCCCGCGATCTCACTGAAACTGTACTGGCTACTGCCCTGCCGTTTAAAAATAAAGCACAATTTGGTGAGTATGCCCTCGGCCTGAACAAAATCTTCCACGAATGTGGCGATATCCGCCGCGCTGGCAGTGCAGCGCTGGATCTGGCTTACGTTGCAGCCGGCCGTGTTGACGGTTACTGGGAACGTGGTATTAAAGCATGGGACATTGCAGCAGGTGAACTGCTGGTGCGTGAAGCAGGCGGCCTGGTAACTGATTTTAAAGGTAACAACGACCCGCTTTATAAGGGTGAAATCGTAGCCGGCAGCCCGAAAGTGGTTCAGGGCCTCGTAAAGCATCTGAAATAAGCAGCACCTGAATCAGGAAGCACACTTCCACGGAAGTTAAAATGCTTTCAAAGGCCAGCGCAAACCCGCTGGCCTTTTTTGTTATTGCTGCCCTGAAAAGATTCTGTAACTTATAACGGCTGTTCACATTCCACCATATAAACCGTCATTAAATACCGGCAAACAGGTCATAAAAAAGGCCGCTGACAAAGCGACCTTCTTCAATATCGTACTCCCGTATTTGTTTACGGAAGCGGGTCCATATCGGCACCTTCTTTCTCTACCTGCGGCGGCATCAGGTCTTCTTTACTGATCCCCAGTGCCAGCGCAACAGAGCTGGCAATGTAGATTGAAGAGTACGTACCTACCGCAACACCAAACAGCAGCGCTGTTGCGAAACCGTGAATAAGCGCACCGCCTTTATAGAAAAGCGCAACCAGTACCAGCACCGTGGTCAGTGAAGTAATGATGGTACGATTCAAGGTTTGCGACAGAGAGATATTTACAATCTCTGTAGGCTCACCCTTACGAATCTTGCGGAAGTTTTCACGGATACGGTCGCACACAACGATGGTATCGTTCAGCGAGTAACCGATAACCGCCAGCACGGCGGCCAGTACAGTCAAATCAAATTCGATTTGCAATACAGAAAACAAACCCAGGGTAAGAATAACGTCGTGTACCAGCGCAGCCACAGAACCCAGCGCAAAGCGCCATTCGAACCGCATAGCAACGTACACAAGAATACACAGCAGTGCCACCAGCATGGCGAGACCGCCCTGCTCTGTCAGTTCATCACCCACCTGGGGGCCAACGAACTCAATACGACGCATGTCTACGGTTTCACCGTCAGCACGCAGTGCAGCAAGTACCTGGTCGCCAATGGCAGAGGCTTTTACACCATCCCGGGGCGCGATACGGATAAGCACATCCTGACTGCTACCAAAGTTTTGCACAACGGCATCAGCAAAATCTGCTCCGGCCAGCTCAGAACGGATCTTCTCAAGATCAGCGGATTCTTCATAACCCACTTCAATGAGTGTTCCGCCTGTGAAGTCCAGACCCCAGTTCAGACTATTCATGCCCAGCGACACCAGTGAGCCGAGGATAAGCACAGTTGACAGGATCATGGTTGCCACACGCAACCGCATAAAGTTAACCGTATGGTTCAAAGATAAAAATTGCATAGTAACGGTTCCTTATATCGGCAGCGAAGTGACGCGGCGGCCGCCCCAGATTGCATTGGTGATCACACGGGTTACCAGAATAGCGGTAAACATGGATGTCGCAATACCAATCATCAGCGTGATGGAGAAGCCTTTAATCGGACCTGTACCCACAGCAAACAGGATCATACCGGCAATAAAGGTAGTCACGTTTGCATCGAGGATGGTAGAAAACGCGCTGTCATAGCCCATATGAATGGCTTGCTGTGGACTGCGTCCGTCACGCAGTTCTTCACGAATACGCTCGAAAATCAGTACGTTGGCGTCTACCGCCATACCAACGGTCAAGACAATACCCGCCATGCCCGGTAAGGTCAGGGTCGCGCCGGGGATCATAGACATCACACCGATGATGATCACCAGGTTGCTCACCAGAGCCACATTGGCAATCAGGCCAAACGCTTTGTAGTAAACAATCATGAAAATCAGAACCGCTGCCAGACCCCAAACGATGGCCTGCATACCCATTGCGATGTTTTCTGCACCCAGACTAGGACCAACAGTACGTTCTTCAACAATTTGTATGGGAGCAATCAGTGCTCCGGCACGCAGCAGTAAAGACAGGTCACGGGCTTCTTTCGGAGAATCCAGACCGGTAATACGGAAGCTGCTGCCCAACTGCGCACGAATCGTTGCGATACTGATCACTTCTTCATGCTTTTCGAAAATCAGTTTACCGGCGTCATTACGTTCACCGGTCGACTTGTACTCGATGAAAACCGTCGCCATAGGCTTGCCGATATTGCTGCGGGTAGAACGGGACATCTTGTTACCACCCTCGGAATCCAGCGAGATGTTAACCTGCGGGATACCGTATTCATCAACACCGCTGTTTGCGTCAGTGATGTGGTTACCGGTAAGCATGATGCGTTTTTCAAGCAACTGAGGACGGCCGCTCTGGTCGTTAATCAGTTGAGACCCGGCCGGCACACGGCCATTAACAGCATCAGCAACGTCATGGTCTAAGTCCACCATACGGAATTCCAGCGTTGCAGTGGCATTCAAAATTTCTTTTGCCCTTGCGGTATCCTGAATACCCGGCAACTGCACCACAATACGGTCTGCGCCCTGTTTCTGTACAACAGGCTCAGCAACACCTAACTGGTTTACACGGTTACGGATGATGGTGATGTTTTGTTTTACTGCGTTGTCACGTATTTCAGATAATTTGGCCTCAGAGAAAGCGGCGCGTAATTTCATGCCCTCCACTTCTTCAAAGCTCAGGTCACGGTTCTGGTTGCGCAGGAAGAACTCTGCTTTTTCCAGCGTCTCCTGATCACGGAACGTGATATCCAGATAATCATCATGCTGGGACACGGTGCGGTAGCGCAGACCTTCTTCACGCAGCGAGGTTCTGAAACCGTTTTCTGCATCTTCCAGCGATTTCTTGATTGCCTCGCTCATATCCACCTCCATCAGAAAGTGAACACCGCCACGCAAATCCAGACCCAGCTTCATGGGAGAACCACCCAGGTTTTCCAGCCACTCCGGCGTATCCGGCGCCAGGTTCATAGCGACGTAATAATCTGTACCCAGTTCTTTTTCCAGTAATTCACGGGCGCGAAGCTGTGCATCACTGCTGTTCAGGCGAACCAGGATTTGCTCGTTTTCGAATTCGGTTTTCTTAACACTGATATTGTTGGCTTTCAGTGCGTCCTGAACGCGGGTAACCAGTTGTTCATCAACTTTTGCATCGCGTCCGGCAGAAATCTGCACGGCGTTATCTTCACCGTAAATGTTGGGAAGTGCATATAATGCACAGAGGCCAATAATAAAAATGACCACCAGCACTTTCCAGATCGAGTTTTTATTTAACACAGGAACTTCCTTTTACCAGAGAGCCGGGAAAATCCCGGCTCTGGCAGCATAGCTTAAATCGATTTCATCGTGCCTTTTGGCAGCACTGCAGAAACAGAGGTTTTCTGGATGACGATATTGGTTTCATCGTTTAACGCAATTTCAATAAAGTCTTTTTCTTCAGATACCTTAGTGATGCGTCCTACCAGGCCACCCTGGGTGAGAATTTCATCCCCTTTGCCCAGTGAAGAGACCAGATTTTTGTGCTCTTTAACACGCTTGGCTTGCGGGCGATAAAGCAGGAAGTAGAAGATAAGACCGAATACACCCAGCATAATGAGCATTTCGAAACCGCCACCCTGTGGTTGACCACCGGCGGATTGCGCGTAAGCGTTAGAAATAAACAAGCTCATAATTTCCTCATTTTTTAAATGTTGTTGTTATAGTGCCGGAACCGGCAAACCTTTTTGTGCGTAAAATTCTTTTACGAATCCGTCTAAATCATCTGCGTCAATGGCATCACGCAAACCTTGCATGACACGCTGGTAATACCGCAGGTTGTGAATCGTATTCAGACGGGCGCCCAGGATCTCATTACATTTGTCCAGATGATGGAGATATGAGCGTGAATAGTTTTTACAAGTGTAACAATCGCAGTTTTCGTCCAGTGGTGACGTATCGTTGCGATGTTTGGCGTTGCGGATTTTTACCACACCTTCAGTGACAAACAGATGACCGTTGCGGGCGTTCCGTGTTGGCATTACGCAGTCAAACATATCAATGCCGCGACGAACGGATTCCACTAAATCTTCCGGTTTACCCACACCCATCAGATAACGGGGCTTGTCCTGCGGAATTTTAGGTGCTGTGTGTTCAATAATGCGGATCATGTCCTCTTTGGGCTCACCCACAGACAAACCGCCAATGGCGTAACCATCAAAGCCAATCTCTTCAAGGCCGGCCAGCGATACGTCACGAAGACCTTCATACATACCGCCCTGCACAATACCAAACAATGCCGACGGATTATCGCCGTGGGCTTCTTTACTGCGTTTGGCCCAGCGCAAAGAAAGCTCCATAGAGATCCGCGCTTCCTGTTCCGTTGCCGGATAAGGAGTACATTCATCAAAGATCATGACGATATCAGAGCCGAGATCCCGCTGCACTTCCATGGATTTTTCAGGTGTCAGCAAGATTTTTTCACCATTGATCGGTGAACGGAAGGTCACGCCTTCTTCGGTGATCTTGCGCAGGTCGCCAAGACTGAACACCTGGAAACCACCGGAGTCAGTAAGGATTGGCTTATCCCAGTGCATAAAATCGTGAAGATCACCGTGTTGCTTTATGATACCGGTGCCCGGACGCAACATCAGGTGGAAAGTATTGCCCAGGCAAATGTGCGCGCCGCTGTCCTTCAGCTCTTCAGGGGTCATCCCTTTTACAGTGCCATAGGTGCCTACAGGCATAAAAGCCGGTGTTTCTACCACGCCTCTGTCGAATACCAGACGGCCGCGTCTGGCTTTGCCATCGGTTTTAAGTAGTTCAAATTGCATTAAAAACTGTATCCCGAAATCACCAGCGGGCGATGCGCAGCTGGCGTAAATAAAAAATTTGGCGGCGATTATACCAGTTTCAGCGTACAGATCATGCTCTGCAGCGCGGTAACCCTGAAATTAAACGCAACCCTGCTGTTTATGCCGGCTGGCTTTGCGCTTTTTCAATGAACATGCTGTCGCCGTAACTGAAGAAACGGTATTCATTTGCAATGGCATCCTGATAGGCTTTCATGACATGTTCTCTGCCGGCAAATGCACTGATCAACATCATCAGTGTGGACTCCGGCAAATGAAAGTTCGTGAACATGGCATCCACGACTTTAAAATTGAAACCCGGATAGATGAAAATATCAGTATCATCAAAGAAAGGCCGGATCAGGTCATCACCGGCGGCTTTTGCAGCCGACTCCAGTGAACGCACCGAAGTGGTACCCACGGCAATAACCCGTTTTCCTGCAGCTTTAGTGGTCACTACGGCGTCTGTCACATTCTGCGGCACTTCGGCATACTCCGAGTGCATAACGTGTTCCTGAATATTATCAACACGCACCGGCTGAAATGTGCCGGCCCCGACGTGCAGAGTAACAAACGCCAGATTCACACCTTTAGCCCGCAGGGCGGTCAGCATGTCGTCGTCAAAATGTAATCCGGCTGTCGGTGCAGCCACTGCGCCGGGCTTCTGATTATAAACAGTCTGGTAACGCTCTTTATCACTGCTTTCATCAGCACGGTCAATGTAAGGAGGCAGCGGCATATGGCCATATTGCTCAAGTTGAGAAAGTACTGAAGCCGCATCATCAAAATGAATGAGAAATAGCGCGCCTTCCCTGCCCGTCACGGTGACGTGCACCTTTTCTTCCAGCAACAACTGAGTACCGGGTTTGGGCGCCTTACTGGCACGCACGTGGGCCAGTACCTGATTATTATCTAAGATCCGCTCTACCAGCACTTCCACCTGGCCGCCGGAGGCTTTTTTACCTCTCAGCCGCGCAGGAATTACCCGGGTATTATTGAATACCAGCAAGTCACCTTCATCTACCAGAGACAGCATCTCAGCGAACTGCTGATGTCTAACTGAACCGGTATTCCCATCCAGGCACAGAAGACGGCTGGCACGACGTTTTTCTGTAGGATATTTGGCAATCAAATGCTCTGGCAGCTCGAAACTAAAATCAGATAACTTCATTTTTCACTTCAAAATCAGTAAATTAAAACTCGTAAATATACGCACGTATATTTTTAGATAACTATATATATACCGAAATACGCATAAACAATATACAGCGCGGACTTAAACGCTTAAGATACGTACAGATAGTGATGATGTTCTCCCAAACAGATCCTATTCTGACCCGGTAGCTTTACCGGGTTTTTTTTATCTGTTTCACAGGATTACCTTAATCCCCGGTTACCCTGGTGGACGTCTCAGTCATCATCCATATCGTTAAGAATGTCACCGACGGCCTGCATAGCAAGTGGCCGGGCATTTAACACCATCATGATCTGCAAAAACAAATCAGCCCCCATAATACCTTTATTCACTTTGTTTCGCAGGTTATCTGCACTCTGCTCCACCCCAATTTCGGCTAACCGGTCACTAAGTGCCTGATATTTAACACCTCTCACCGACATTTCTGACTTTACCAGCCTTGCCACCGCTTGCCGCCAATTATTTTTCGCCATCAGAAAACCACCATTTGTGAGTTATTTTTTACAAAAACACACTTTTTTACACATAAGAGAGGTATTGATTATTGACTACTTTGCCCCAACCTGTCTACACTGAACCCCGTGAATGTTGTCGTGCACTTTAAAAGTCGTTTACAGTGTTGTCGACATTTTCGCTTCAATCGTAAAGGAGAGACGTTATGACGTGGGATCTGGAAAAGCTTGAATCCCTCTTGCAAGAACACGACGACTTTGTCATCACCCGTGAAGAAGGTTGCCTTCTCATTGCTAATCAGGATGGCATTGACGCCTGGCTGGCACTGAGTGGCGAGCAAATTCTGGTGGAAAGTCTGTTATTCCCGGCTTCCGATGTAAAAGACAAGCCGGCTTTGGATCACGAGATTCTGTCAACGCACATGGTATTTCCGCTGACGACAGTAGGTATTTCCACCATTGGTGGTGATGAATACTACACAGCTTTTGGCGCACTGAGTGCCCAGTCAAAGCCTGAAAGTATCGTGATCGAAGTTGAAACCTTGTTTCAAAACGTAGCGTCTTTCTTAGATGCTTACGAAACGCATTTAAAGTAACCCGACAGGAGAAGCGAATGTCTGTTTGGAAAAAATTAGTAACAGCTGTGAAAGGTGGTGCCACTGAAGCTGCCCAAGCCGTAGCCGACAGTCAGGCTATCAGAATTCTTGAGCAGGAGATCCGTGAAGCGAAAGAAGAGTTACGTAAATCTGACCACGCCCGCACGCAAATCCTGGCGAAATGCAAATTATCGCAGCAGAAAGTAGACAGCTTCAGCGCGTCTATTGCTGAGTACGAAGCCCATGCCCGCAAGGCAGTTGAAACAGACCGTCAACTGGCACTGGATTGTGCACAAAAAGTGTCTGATTTGAAAGCTGAACAGGAACAGGAACAGCAATACCTTGACCAGTTCAAACAATCCGAGAAGCAACTGGCTCAAAATATTCAGCAGGCCAAAGCAAACCTGCGCCGCCTGGAACAGCAGGTAGATATGGTAAAGGCGACTGAAAGTGTGCAAAAAGCGCAGGTAGCTGTATCTTCACGCCATATGGGTGCGAACAGTAAAATGAAGACTGCGACCGAATCTTTATCGCGGATTCAGGAAAAGCAAAAACTTCGCACCGCTGAGTTGCAGGCTGCCGAAGAGCTGGCGGCTGAAGAGTCCACCAGCGATCTGGAAAAACGCCTGTCTGAGGCAGGTATCAAAGGCGGAAAATCATCTGCAGATGATGAACTGAGCCGGATTCTGGGTAAGTAATTAATGCTAAGGGGGCTGACACGCCCCCTTACTTTTTGTGACTTGCACCGGAAATTGCTTTTACGTCATACTGCTTAGCTCAGAAATAATCATCAGGGACGCATCCATACACCATGGCTTCATGGACCCACATTCGTAAACTCATGCTGCGGTATTTTTCCGAATCCCGCTGGTACACCATTGTCACCATCACTTTTATTTACGGCTTACTTGCATGGTTGATGCTGTCTGCGGCCGGAGAAGAAGCGCTGACCAGCAATGCAGACTTTTTTTACTGGATGGCTGTTACCGCCTCAACTGTCGGTTATGGCGATCTGTCACCGGTCACACCGGCAGGTAAAATTATCGTATCGCTGTATGTAATTCCGGTGGGATTGAGTATTTTCGCGATGGTAGTGGGCCGCATTGCGGCATGGGTGAGCCATCACTGGCAAAGAGGACTGTTAGGAATGAAACCATTACATGTTGAAAATCACATTCTGGTTATCGGCTGGAATGAAAACAAAACTCTGCTGTTGCTGGATTTACTGCTTAAAGAGCGGGAAGCCCTGCCGGATAAGCCGGAAATCGTGCTATGTGTAAAAGCAGATATTCACAACCCCATGCCGGACAAAATTGAATTTGTGAAAGTTGATTCATTTAACCGCGATGAAGATATGGACAAGGCCTGCGTCGCCACCGCAAGAACCATTCTCATGGACAATCCGCAGGATGACGTGACGTTAACCACAGCCCTTTATTGCACTAACCGCAATCCGGATGCCCACAAAGTCGCGTACTTTACTGACGATACGCTGGTTCCCCTGCTGCAGATGCATTGCCCGAAAGTAGAGTGTACACCGTCAGTGGCCGTTGAAATGCTGGCGAAAGCAGCTTTTGATCCCGGTTCCAGTATGCTGCATCACGATTTAATCAGCGTTGACGACGGTCAGGCACAATTTTCAGCCCAGGTGCCGGCGGATATCCAGTCTCTTGCCGTAGAGCATGTGTTTAATAATTTTAAACGTGAATATAACGCCATTCTTATTGGCTACGCCCCCGGCGGCGTGTATAAAAATATGGTTCTCAACCCTGATTTCTCACATACCATTTGTGGCGGTGACAAAGTGTTTTACATCGCCGGCAGCCGGTTGAACGATATTAACTGGCAGACATTAGGAGCGTAATCAATGTTTGGCAAATTGTTTGGCAGAAGTAAGAAAGACACAGAAAAAGCAAAACCCAAATCTCCTGAAATCATGGGATTATATCTGGGCGGTTCATTTGAACTGGATGATCTGAAACTTAAGCTGCTGGAACCGCAACTTACCATCGAAGGCGCGGCCCGTTCCCAACTGATTCAGGCGGTGGGAGAAGCCCCGCTGGACAGTGGTGGAACTTTGCTGCGTTATTACACTGACGATGACGGCTTCCTGCAAATTGTCACTGATGGTGGTCTCACAGAAAACCATATTACCGACGTAAAGCTGTGGTACTTTTACGAAACCAAAACCATCGGCAATGAAGCCCAGTGGAAAGAAGCATTGAGTTCTGTGATTTCAAAGCCCGTTTACACACTGAACGGACACGATTATCACCGTGTATGGGACGCTGTCGGTGAAATATCACCGCCGGTTGCTGTAACTGAAACCACCTATGAAGAAGATGGTGATGTCAGTACAACTGACCAGTTTATGATGCTGTATGAACGTCCCCTTGATAACGGACGCACAGAGTCGCTGCTGGTAGCCGGTGAAGAAAAAATTGTAGGTCACAATGCAGACCGCTGTCTGGTGATAAGCACAGGGTTCGATATTGAGCCCGCCGACATTACTATTAACGGTTAATAAAAGGATACATACCTAATGGACACTATCATTCAATCATTAGCAGGGCTGGATAATTTCGCCTTGTACTTTGCTATCTCTGTCGCCTTTTTGTTTGTATTTAAAATCGTATACGCCATGGTCACCCCGCATGACGAATGGAAACTGGTCAAAGAGGAACAGAATGTAGCTGCGGCCACCGGTTTTGGCGGCGCGTTGATTGGCTTCGCTATCGCCCTTTCAGGTGCAGCTTCTAATGCTGTATCCATTGTGGATTTCGCGCTGTGGGGCGTGATTGCCATCGTCGCCCAGTCATTTGCATTTGCACTGCTGCGCTTTACCTTTATGCCGAAAATCGCAGAACGCATTAACAACAATGAAGTTTCCGCAGGGATCATGCTTGCTGCCATGTCAGTGGCAGTGGGTCTGCTGAACGCTGCTTGTATGACATACTGATTCGGAGACAGATATGACCCGGAAAAGAAGTCGTTACATAGATTTGCGCAAAATGCGCAAAGGGTTTGCACTAAAGCCTCTGGCCGTAGGGATTGCCGGTATAATGGCAACCGGTTGTGCAGACGACCGTCAGGATGCACAGATTTATACCTCGCTGGAAGATTGTAAAACGGATTATCCTGACGCGGCAGAACGCTGTGATGCAGCTTACCAGACTGCCCTCGATGAAGCGTCCCGTACCAGTCCCCGTTTTAATTCTGAATATGACTGCGAGTATGAATTCGGTCCGAATCAGTGCCGTGAAGTTAATAATTCAGGTGGCAGTTTCTTCATGCCGTTCATGGCAGGGTTTATGGTCAGCCAGTTGCTCTCCCCCCGCCCTTACTATTCACAACCCATTTATACCTCTTATTCCCCGTATTCGCCGTTCCGCTCAAAATGGGTGACTGCAGATGGCTATGTGTTTGACGGTGACATCCGCAAGCGTAATTACAAAGTCAGTCCGTCTGTTTATAAACCCAAGCCCACCGTTACCCGTACTGTCAGCCGCGGTGGTTTCGGCAGCTCTGTGAGAGCCAAATCAAGCTGGGGTAGCAGCAGCCGTTCCGGAAGCTGGGGCAGCTGATCCCGTGCTTCGTATTCCGCTCAGAGAGCGGCCTGACTGGAAACAGCAGGCCGCTGAGTACGGCTTTCATTTCCACACCATGTACGGCGAGCCGTATTGGGATGAATCTGCTTATTATCAGTTTTCACTGAAACAAATTGAGCAGGATATAGAAGACCCTACCGCTGAATTGCATCAGATGTGTCTGGCAGCAGTAGATAAGGTCATCCGTGACGAAGAGTGGCTGGACCGCTTTCAAATCCCCGCCCTTCACCGTGAATTCATTCTCCGGTCCTGGCAGGACAACGCCCCCTCACTCTATTCCCGGCTGGATTTAGTCTATGACGGTAAAAGTCCGGCTAAGCTGCTGGAAAACAATGCAGACACGCCCACGTCCTTGTATGAATCCGGCTTCTGGCAATGGTTATGGCTTGAACAGCAGGTAGACCGGGGAAATTTACCCCGACACGCCGATCAGTTTAATTCCTTACAGGAAAAGTTAGTTCACCGGTTTGAAGAAATCGCAGCTTACTACCGCATCCGTCACATGCATTTCGCCTGTTGCCGGGACACCGATGAAGACAGAGGTACCGTACAATATTTGCAGGATTGTGCTCAGGCAGCAGGTCTGCAATCAGAGTTTCTATACATTGAAGACATAGGCCTTGCAGATACCGGCGCGTTTACGGATTTAAAAGATAATCCCGTCACTGAATGCTTCAAGCTCTATCCCTGGGAATTCATGCTGAGGGAAAGTTTCGGTGATGCCTTGTCAGGTGCCGGTACAAACTGGATAGAACCGCCATGGAAAGCCATTTTGTCCAATAAGGCTCTGTTACCCCTTTTATGGGAAATGTTTCCTGGCCATCCCAATCTGTTGCCTGCCTACTTCCCCGATAATGCGCCGGGCCCGGAAACCGGCAAATGGATTCAAAAACCGCTGTTCTCAAGAGAAGGGGCAAATATCAGCCTGATTGAAAATGGTAAGCAAACCAAACTCTCCGACGGTCCGTATGGAGAGGAAGGCGTTGTGATCCAGGCGTTTACTGCCCTGCCCCGGTTTGCTGAAAATTACACACTGATCGGTAGCTGGCTGGTAGACGATATGCCTGCCGGTTTGTCTGTACGGGAAGACAGCAGTGAGATCACTCAGGATTTATCCCGTTATCTGCCACACATTATTGCGTAAACCTATGCCACAACTTAAAAAGCAGCTTCGCTTTCTTGCCATTATTGCCGGCGTACTCATTATCATTGAAGCACTGAACCTCCTCACCGGAAACAGCCTGAATCAATTTGGTATTATTCCCAGAGCACTGCCTTACCTGCCCTATATTTTTACTGCGCCGTTTTTACACGGATCTGCCAGCCATCTGATCACGAATCTTGTGCCCCTGATGCTGTTTATGTGGTTAACAATGCAGTGGGGAAACCGCACATTCTGGCTGACTACCCTGACCATTCTTCTCACCGGCGGTCTCGGCGTATGGATATTCGGCCGCTCAGCAATCCATATCGGTGCCAGTGGCATGGTATATGGTTACTTTGGCTTTTTATTGCTGGCAGGCTTCATGAGCAGAAAAGTCCCTTACCTGGTGATTTCTGTGCTGGTTGCCATTATGTATGGCGGTATGTTGTTTGGCATTCTGCCAACAAAGGCATTTATTTCTTTCGAGTATCATTTATTCGGATTTATTGGCGGTCTCATCGCAGCACGGGCTTGGGTGAAGTAATTGATTCCCGTATACTGGCCTTCAATCCGTAGTACAACGAAATAAATATGTCCGGCACCACAGAAACCAAAAATCAGCAAAACCAGGGCTTCTTCGGCAACCTTGCGTTCAACATTGTTATCCCTGTTTTAATCATGTCTTACGGCAGCGGAGACGAATACCTGGGGCCGGCCTGGAGCATCGTTGCTGCCCTCGCCTTTCCAATTGTTTACGGCATCTGGGATTTAAAGCAGTCCGGTAAAGTGAATGGTTTTTCCGTTCTCGGGATTGTCAGCGTTATCCTTACCGGCGGTATCAGTTTATTGAAACTGCCCGCCGAATATATTGCAATTAAAGAAGCCACCATTCCGGCGCTTATCGGTATTGCAGTTCTGGTGACTCAGTTTGGTAAAAAGCCACTGGTTAAAATGCTCATCCTTAACGACCAGATCATTAACTGGGAAAATTTAAACCGCGCGCTGGATGAGAAAGGAAAACAGGCAGAATTCAAACGTAAAATTGCTATCAGCTCTTACATTGTTGCCAGCTCCTTTTTTCTTTCCTCAGTATTAAATTATGTGCTGGCGAAAATGATTCTGGTCAGTGAACCCGGCACCACTGCCTACACCGAAGAACTGGGCCGGATGACGATGCTGAGCTATCCGGTTATCGTAATCCCGAGCATGATTTTGCTGGTGACTGCATTGTGGTATCTGTTTTCTCAGATTGGCAAAATTACCGGTGAAGACCTGGACAACTTTCTGAATCAGTAGATTTATACAATGATGAAAAAAATAGCCGCAATTTGCGGCTATTTTTTTGCCTTGCCTGGGTAGCAGGCGTGATTCACATAAGCAGATAAATGAATCAAAGCGTACTGTGAACATTATCACAGTACGCTTGTCATTCAGCTCAACGGTTGTTCAGGAAACGAAAGAATTGCTTTGCAATGTCAGTGTTATCTAACTGACCGGCAAAAGCGTCTGCTCCGGCACCGAATGCAAAAACTTCCACATCGACACCAGTGTGGCCACCAGTGGTCCAGCCGGTATTCGTCTTCTTATCAAGGAATGCTTTCAACGCTGTTTCACGGGCCTCAAAATCAGGCAGTGCTGCGATACTGTCTACCAGTGCACTGTCATCATCTTCAAAAGTGAATCCCAGCTGCGCTTCAGCATACGCAGCCGGAGAGGCTTCACTGACCATGTTGACAGCAATGGATGAAACCGAAGCCTTCATGTTACGCAGGTACTCAGGATGCCACTCGTAAATACCGTCTGCGCCAATTGTCAAACCGCCGGTACTGTGATCAGCGGTAAGCACAACCAGTGTATCAGGGTGTGTTTCTACATAATCTTGCAGGTATTCCATGGTAACAGCCAGATCATCCATTTCCGCCATCGCAGAACCGATGTCATTGGCATGCCCTGCCCAGTCAACCTGACTCGCTTCTACCAGAAGGAAAAATCCCTCCGGATCCTCAAGATGCTTAATCGCATTTTTAGTCAGAAAAGACAGGCGGTGCGGGTTACTGTCATCCAGCGCAGCCGGCAATCCCACCGGTGCAAAGAGTCCCAGCACGTCAGTGCCGGCAGGCAATGTAGCTAACTGGTCATAGTCATCAACATATTGATAGCCGTTATCCGCAAATAAAGCGGTGAGATCTCTGTCATCACGGGCGAAATAAGAGGTACCGCCCCCCAGCATGACATCGGCGACAAATCCGTCATTAATACGGTCGTCAAAAAAGCTGTCAGCGATGGCGTTGTAATTCTTACGGCTTTCATTGTGCGCCAGATAAGAAGCGGGCGTTGCATGATTGATTTGCGATGTAACCGCAACACCGGTGCGCAGACCGAGCTGCTTTGCTCTTTGCAGAACCGACTCAACAGATTGCTTGTTGCCATCCACCCCAATAGCACCATTATACGATTTTACGCCTGTCGCCAACGCTGTAGCCGCAGCCGCAGAGTCGGTAACATACCCGGAAACCGGCGCCGGATGCGTAGAGGCGTTGCCGGTAAGCATGTGGTCAAACACGACATCTTCGATGTCAGGTGTTTCAGGGTTATCAGCAAAGTTGCGGTAAGCCGTGGTGTAAGCCGGCCCCATGCCGTCGGCCACTACCATGATGATATTTCGGGGCTGTTGCTGTGCTGATGAATTCTGTGCCGCATGACCGGCATTATCGAGTTGCGCGCAGCCTTGCGCGAGGGTGAGCCCTACCAGAGAGCACACGCTTATTTTTTTTAGCATCGTCGTATCCACAGGAAAAAAACTGTGGCTAAGTGTAAATCACATCAGGACAAGCGCCAAACCCAAAGCCGTGAGTCATCAAAAATTCACGAAAGGCTGTAATTTCATCGATTTAACGCTAAGCCGTTGACTGACTGGTCAGGAGTTCACGCATGCGTTGCTGCGCCACATCAACTAACATATCCGGCTGAAATTTAGAGATAAACCGGTTGCAACCAACCTTTTCCACCATGGCCTCATTAAAGCTGCCACTTAAGGACGTGTTCAGGGCAACAAATAAATCACTCATTCTCTCATCACCGCGCACTTCTGCAGTTAAGCGGTATCCGTCCATTTCCGGCATCTCAGCATCAGTAAACATTAATAAGATAAGGTCGGACGGCCGCTTCCCTTCATCTGCCCATGATTTGAGTAACGCCAGGGCTTCTGCGCCATTGTGGCATTCAAGGCAGGACAATCCTATCTGGGCAAGCGTATCTTTGATTTGTTTACGTGCAGTAGCGGAATCATCCACAATCAGCACCTGACGGCCGTGCATAGCACTGACAACCTGCTCATCAAGCACGCCGTCAGAGATAGAAATGTCGTAATCGATGATCTCAGCCAGCACTTTTTCTACATCAATGATTTCTACCAGTTCGTTCTTGCCGTCAATTTCAATCTGACTGATGGCAGTAAGGTAATTTGATTTACCGATAGTCTGCGGCGGCGGCTGAATATTTTGCCAGGATGTATTAACGATGCTTAATACATCACCAATCAGAAATCCCTGAACGGAGCGGTTATACTCTGTGATGATGACGTTATTAGCGTAATTCGTATCGCCACTATTTTTCATACGAATGGCGCTGCGCAGATCAATGACAGGAATCGGATTCCCTCTGTAAAGTGTCACACCACACAAATTGCCGTGAGATCCCGGCATCGTATTCATCTTCGGAACACCGATGACTTCTTTAACCTTAAACACGTTAATGGCAAACGCATGACGCGTCCCCAACCTGAACATCAGCAGTTCGAGGCGGTTCTCCCCCACCAGATTAGTCCGTTGATCGACGGTACTAAGAATACTGCTCATACTCCCCCCGAATTATGTTAATTACCGTAATGATAGGGCGAAAATAAAGATAATGCTTTAAGCAATTAGACTCAAAAAATGAAACCAACGCCGTAACCTTTCTGGAAGCCCAACAACAATCATTCACAGATGTTATGACGGGAATGACAATTATATATTTACGTTATTAGAATTGCGGCACTAGGATGAATGTGAGCTAACGAGAGCGCAGTGCAGCGTAATCGCCTAAACAACATATTTGAGTTAATTCGGGAGAGACCTCTATGTCGCAATATCAGCAAGATATCGATACTATTGCTACGCTTAAAGCCGCGCAGAAAGGAAGCTGGGAAGGTATTAACCCAGAGTACGCCGCACGCATGAAAGCACAGAACCGTTTCAAAACTGGTCTGGACATTGCGAAGTACACTGCCGCTATCATGCGCAAAGATATGGAAGAGTATGATGCCGACAGTGCAAGCTATACCCAATCTTTAGGTTGCTGGCACGGCTTCGTAGGTCAACAAAAAATGTTGGCTGTTAAGAAACACCACGGCACGACCAACAAACGTTATCTGTACCTCTCCGGCTGGATGGTTGCAGCCCTGCGTTCTGAGTTCGGCCCCCTGCCTGACCAGTCAATGCACGAAAAAACCACCGTACCTATGCTGATTGAAGAGCTTTACACCTTCCTGCGTCAGGCTGATGCACGTGAACTGGGTGATTTATTCAAACAGCTGGACACAGCGAAAGCAAACGGTGGTGATGTTGCAGCAATCCAGGCGCAAATCGACAATTTCGAAACCCACGTGGTGCCTATCATTGCTGACATCGATGCCGGTTTCGGTAACGAAGAAGCCACTTACCTGTTAGCGAAGAAAATGATTGAAGCGGGTGCCTGCTGTATCCAGATTGAAAACCAGGTATCTGATGCTAAGCAGTGTGGTCACCAGGACGGTAAAGTTACTGTTCCTCATGAAGACTTCCTGGCGAAAATCAACGCTGTTCGTTATGCATTCTTAGAGCTGGGTGTAGACGACGGTGTAATTGTTGCCCGTACCGACTCATTAGGCGCCGGCCTGACGCAGAAAATCCCTGTATCTACCGCCCCCGGCGACCTGGCTTCTCAGTACAATGCATTCCTGGACACTACTGAAGTATCCGGTGCAGATGACCTGTCTGACGGCGACCTGGTAATTAAGCAAGACGGCAAACTGGTTAAGCCTTTTCGCCTGCCTAATGGACTGTTCAAGTTCAAAGCGAATACTGGTTTCGACCGTGTTGTTCTTGACTGTATCACTTCTCTCCAACATGGTGCAGACCTGCTGTGGATTGAAACAGAGAAGCCTCACGTACGTCAGATTGGTGACATGGTTGACGCGATTCGTGAAGTTATCCCGAATGCGAAACTGGTTTACAACAACTCACCGTCTTTCAACTGGACACTGAACTTCCGTCAGCAGGTATTTGATGCATGGCAGGAAGAAGGCAAAGACGTATCTGGTTACGACCGTGCGAAACTGATGTCTGCAGAATATGACGACAGCGAACTGGCTGCATCTGCTGATGCGAAGATCCAGACCTTCCAGCGTGATGCGTCACGTGAAGCAGGTATCTTCCACCACCTGATCACACTGCCTACTTACCACACTGCGGCACTGTCTACTGACAACCTGGCGCAGGGTTACTTCGGCGACGAGGGCATGCTGGCTTACGTTAAAGGTGTTCAGCGTAAAGAAATTCGTCAGGGTCTGGCGTGCGTTAAGCACCAGGCAATGGCCGGTTCTGACCTGGGTGACACCCATAAAGAGTACTTCTCCGGTGAAGGCGCACTGAAAGCTTCAGGCGACGACAACACCATGAACCAGTTTGATGTATAAACACACAGGTTCCTAACCTCTGGCTCCTTCGGGAGCCTTTTTTATATTCACCGGTTTTATTCATTTCACGGCCACAAAAATAAAACACCCGTTTGAAATCCGGGGTACACTGGGTGTCAAACCAGGTCGAAAGTATCAGTACAACAGGCGAATAAAGCAGTAACAATCTGCGACTAATAGTCTATCTTACTTATCAGGACCAGACGCTTATAATAGCAACAGATAATAATCCTAATTTGGAGCATTGAGAGCATGAATATAGCCAAAGTAGATTTGAATCTTCTGGTTTATCTGGATGTTTTGCTCAGAGAAGGCAGTGTTACCCGCGCCGCTAATCAGCTCAGCATCACCCAGCCGGCCATGAGTAACGGTTTAAAGCGGTTAAGAGATTTATTTAAAGATCCGTTGCTGGTGAGAACCAGCGAAGGCATGACACCGACTAAACGTGCCCTTGAGCTCCAGCCGGTCATCCGTGATGTACTCAGTAAACTGGAAAGCTCCATTCAGCCGGAAACCGATTTTGATCCGGCTACCAGCAACCGTACATTCCGGATCATGACCAGTGATTATGCGGAAAGCACTTTATTGCTTGAGCTGGTCGGCCGTTTGGGCAAGATTGCCCCGAACATCACCCTGGATTTAATCACGCCGAGTGACGTGACATTTCACGATGTGGAACAGGGTAAAGTCGACATGGCGATAAACCGCTTCGACGAACTGCCTCTTTCCTTTCACCAGAAAGTCATCTGGTATGACAGCTTCAGCTGTGTGCTCAGCGCATCCCATCCGCTGGTAAACCAGAAATGGGATCTGGACAGTTATTTAAGCGCCCAGCATATCTGGGTAAGTAAAACCGGCTTCGGTGTGGGCGTTGGTATTGATCCTAATGAAGTGCAAAAACTTGGCTGGGTCGATGCTGAATTAACTAAACTGGGAAAACAGCGGGCGATCAGAGTCTTTACCCGCCACTATCACGCAGCACTGCAAATAGCTAAAACACAAAATCTGGTGGCCACATTACCGGGTAAAGCCGCGCGACTGTTTAAGGACGATCCGGAAGTTGTAGTGAAAGATCCTCCTTTCGATATTCCGCCAATTGCGTTGAAAATGGCGTGGAGTGCCTTGTTGCATCATGATGCGGGCCATATCTGGCTGCGCCGTTTAATTGGTGAACTGGCATCTGAGATGAGTAATCTGTAAGTCATCTTCCAGCGAACATTCACCAATATTATGACAGCAATACAAACCATAAATTAAAAATAGTGTCCGGAAACCTCTACACTAACAACTCATTAAAGAGTAGAGGTCATTATGAAAGGGTATATTCAACACGGACGACTTCAGGTTGCTGAGGTTCTGGACACATTCATCAATGAACAGGCAATGCCCGGCGCTAATGTCGATAAAGACACTTTCTGGGCGAATTTCGAATCCCTGCTTGCAGACCTCACACCGCTTAATCAGGCTCTGCTGGATAAGCGGGATCATTTCCAAACCTTAATTGACGCTTATCACAAAAGCGGCAAGCCCGCTTCCGGCGACGACTATCTGAACTTTCTGCGGGAAATCGGATATCTGGAGAATGAGCCGGACAATGTCACTGCCACAACGGCCAATGTAGATGCAGAGATTGCCACCATGGCAGGCCCGCAACTGGTTGTGCCTATCAATAATGCCCGCTATGCACTGAACGCAGCGAATGCCCGCTGGGGAAGTCTGTATGACGCGCTGTATGGCACAGATGTGATCAGCGATGAAGGCGGCGCAGAAGCCGGAACAACCTATAACCCTGTACGGGGCGCTAAAGTAATCGCAGAAGCAAAACGATTAATGGACACCCTGCTGCCGCTTGCTGATGCATCTCACAAAGATGTAACCGGCTACGGCATCACAGACGGTGCGCTTACCGTTTCCCTGAAAAGCGGCCATACCACTTTGCAAACCAGTGAACAGTTCCTTGGCTACACTGGCGATGCAGAGGCGCCGGACACACTGCTGTTTGTTCATAACGGCTTACATTTTGAAATCCAGATTGATGCCGCAAGCCCGGTGGGTAAAGCCGACCCTGCCGGGGTGAAAGATGTGCTGCTTGAAGCAGCGCTGACAACAATCATGGACTGCGAAGATTCTGTAGCAGCCGTAGACGCTGAAGATAAAACACTGGTGTATTCTAACTGGTTAGGTCTTATGAAAGGTGATCTGTCGCTGACCATGGAAAAAGGCGGCAAAAAGATTGTCCGTGCTATGCAGTCTGACCGTGAATACACCACAGCAGATGGCACAGGCAGACTTTCACTGGCCGGCCGCAGCCTTATGTTTGTACGCAATGTTGGTCACCTCATGCGAAATGACGCGATTTTGCTGGACGATGAACCGGTCTTCGAAGGATTGATGGACGGTGTGATCACATCCCTCATTGCTAAACATGATTTACTGGCCAATGGTAAATTCCGTAACTCCCGTGAAGGCAGCATTTATATTGTTAAACCTAAAATGCATGGCCCTGAGGAAGTCGCCTTCGCTGACAGCCTGTTCAGCCGTGTTGAAGCCATACTGGGCCTCGACCGGGATACGCTGAAAATGGGTATTATGGATGAAGAGCGCCGCACCAGTATCAATCTGAAAGCCTGCATCGGCGCAGCCTCATCACGTGTCGCTTTCATTAATACCGGTTTTCTCGACCGTACGGGTGATGAAATTCATACCTCTATGCAGGCAGGGCCATTCGCAGCAAAAGGCGCATTGAAAACCATGCCCTGGATTGCTGCTTATGAAAAAGCCAATGTACAAACGGGCCTGTCTTGTCAGCTTTCCGGCCGTGCACAGATTGGTAAAGGCATGTGGCCTATTCCGGATCAGATGGCAAATATGATGGAAGCGAAAATAGGCCATCCGAAGGCCGGTGCCAATACCGCCTGGGTCCCCTCTCCCACGGCTGCCACGTTGCACAGTCTGCATTACCATGAGGTCGATGTATTCGCCCTGCAGTCCGGTATGCAAGAACAGCAATACAACGGTATTGCGGATATTCTTACGATACCTTTAATGCCAGAAAACTCGTCTTTGTCTGCAGAAGCTATTCAGCGTGAAGTGGATAACAACGTTCAGGGTATTCTGGGATACGTGGTACGCTGGGTTCATCAGGGGATTGGTTGTTCAAAAGTGCCTGACATCAATAATGTTGGTCTGATGGAGGACCGCGCGACCTTGAGGATTTCTTCCCAGCACCTGGCCAACTGGCTGTTACATAACATCATTACGCCGGAGCAGGTTAACGAATCTCTTGCCCGCATGGCAGTGTTGGTTGATGAACAAAATGCCGGCGACAGTGATTACATTCCGATGTCACCGGATTTCGACAACGCTATTGGTTTCAAAGCTGCGAAAGAACTGATTTTCGATGGTGTAAGTCAGCCGAACGGTTACACAGAGCCCCTGCTTCATCAGCGCAGAAAAGACATGAAAGCCGCGCTGGCGGCAAAGTAAATTTTTACTTTCAGTACCTGAACAGAAAAAGCCACAACCGTGGCTTTTTCTTTGTGCGTCCTGCCTGAAGCATTGAAACTGCGAAACGGACTCAGGAGCAACTTACGGCGCGGGACGTATACAGTCAGATATCTGTTTACCGGTGTCAAACAGCTACCCGGCAACGCTTTATTCCTCTGTATCCCCTGCCTCTGCTGGCTGTTAAGGATTTTCTTATGATAAACGCTCAACTATCAAAATTTGTTCTATAGTATCAATAGCGATATCTAACACAGCACTTTTAAGCTGTCACGTTGCACTATCATTGGTGTATTGTGACGTCAGCAGCAGTGAGAAGTTAAAACCATTATGGCTAAGCGTTCGATATTTGACACAATCAATAAAAAGTTCCGCCGTACCAGCGTAGGAAAGATGTTTTCCGGCTATCAGCAGCTCAGGGAAGCTAACTATATTTCCTCACACTTCAGTACGTATCTGGAACCCGTTCTGGCAGTGGATGATGCTCTGAGAGAGTCTGTCTACAAAATCAGGCATAACGTCTATTGTGACGAGCTTGCGTTTGAGCCGGTGAAAGAATCAGGTCTGGAAACTGACGAATTTGATGCTTACTCAAGACACTGCATGATTCGCCATATCGGCACTCAGCAAATGGCCGGCACTGTGCGTGCAGTCAGACCATTACAGGATGATCAGCTATTACCCATTGAAAAGTATTGCCGCTCCTCTATCACCCGGAACGATTTGAGTCCGGATAATTTTAAACGCCACGAGGTGTGCGAAATATCCAGACTTGCCGTGCCCAAATACTTCCGGCGACGTCGTTCAGATGACTTCGACGGTTCAGCAACCGGTGCTATCAACCCGGTCACCTACTCGGAAACGGAATTACGCTGTTTTCCTTTTATTGCTGTAGGTTTATATTTTGCTGCCGCCGCCTCGGCGCTGGAGTTCGGCGTGAAGCACGCCTATGTGATGATGGAGCCCCGTCTTGCAAGAAGTATGGGTTATGTAGGCATTAAATTTCAGCAGATAGGACCGGTAGTGGACTATCACGGGAAACGGGCCCCTTATTACATCAACCGCCCGTTACTTGAGGGGAGTCTGAAGCCGGGTTTTGCTTCTATGCTTAATGAGATCCGGCTCAGTTTACGGGAACAAATTCCGGCGATGCCGGAAGAACGAGAAGAATATTTGCGGCAGTTCATCAAAGACTGATCCCCTGCCGCTCCGCTCACGGGTTATACGTTGTAGAACCCTCTGTACCATTCCACAAATTTTGCAATACCGGTATCAATGTCGGTAGACGGACGATAACCGGTATCTTTAACCAGTGCTTCTACATCAGCGTAGGTATCAGGCACATCACCTTTTTGCATTGGCAGCATTTCTTTTTCTGCTTCCTTTCCTAACGCCTTCTCGAGAGTTTCGATATAAGTCAGCAGGTGTACCGGCGTCTGAGCGCCAATATTATAAACTTTCCACGGTGCTTTACTTGAGCCCGGATTTGGTGACTTACCGGACCAGGATTCATCCGTTTTTGCGTCGTTATCCAGCGTGGCGATGACACCTTCCACAATATCATCGATGTAAGTAAAGTCACGGCGATGGTTGCCGTAGTTAAACACTTTAATAGGTTTGTCTTCCAGAATCGCTTTGGTAAACAGGAACAGCGCCATATCAGGACGTCCCCAGGGACCATAAACGGTAAAGAACCGCAGTCCTGTGGTCGGCAACCCGTACAAATGACTGTAGGTGTGGGCCATCAGCTCATTGGCTTTTTTACTGGCTGCATACAGAGATACCGGATGATCCACGTTATCTTCGACGGCGAAAGGCATGCTTTCATTGGCACCATAAACAGAGCTGGATGAAGCGTAAACCAGGTGTTTAACCTGATTATGTCTGCAACCTTCGAGCACATTCATAAAGCCGACAATATTCGCATCAATATAAGCATGAGGGTTTTCCAGCGAATAACGCACCCCGGCCTGGGCAGCTAAATGAACCACCTTATCAAATTTGTGTTCTGCAAAGAGGGCCTCCATCGCAGCACGATCTTCAACGCCCATTTTAATAAACGTAAAAAGATGGCCGGAAGGTAAGGACGATACCCTTTCAAGCCGGGCTTCCTTTAATGACACATCATAATAATCATTCAGATTATCGATACCTACGACTTCATCGCCACGCTCCGTTAATTGCGCGGCAACAAATGATCCGATAAAGCCAGCGGCTCCGGTTACTAACACTTTCATATCGTGCTCCCTGAAATAAATGCTGCATGATGAGCAAGATACTCAATCAAACTTCTAAAGCGACTACTTGTCACCATGACCACAAGCAAGAATGACTCCGCTTTTTACATCTTAATAAAAATAAGCGCCTTTGCTTACAACGTTATCCCGTGCTTCTCAGCCAGTGCGTAAACATGCTTCACCGGAATGGCATAAGTGATACCGCTGGGCGAAGTAATTGCCGACTCTTTTGTTTTCTTAACGAACACTTTATTGATTACCCCTAACACCTCTCCGGTAGCCGCTTCATACACGGGGCTGCCGCTGTTGCCGGGGTAAGCGGTAATATCAAGTTGATATACCATGAAAGGGTTGCGTAAGCTGTCCAGATAAGCTTGCGACAATTGAGCACTATTCGAAGCCGAGATCACGTTAGGCGTATACGCGGCAACAATGCCTCTGTGTGTGGCCGGGTACAATCCTAATACGGCGCCAATGGGAAAACCGGTCATTGCGATTGCAGTACCATCTTCAACCACATCTGTTGCTGATAGCAGACTGACAGGTGGTAATTCATGGGCCATTTCCAGGATGGCCAGATCATGCTCTTCATCTTTATAAACTTGTTTTACCCGCGCAATTCCCATCTTACGGCCTTCGGGTACGAACACGACCTGGTTAAATTTTACATTTTCTTCTGTAGGAAATGCTGTGATCACATGATGGTTGGTCACTACATATTTTCCATTTCCGACAACGAAACCAGTCCCTTTTAATTGATGGCTGACGGTGGCCAGCGGCGCATAAAAGCCCACCCCCACCACGGAAGGCTTCACCTTTTTTACGACCTCAGGCAATGCTTCTGCAAAAGCAGTATGACAAACAGGAAGTGAAGTCAGCACAATTGTCATGCTGACGAACAGCACTCTTATTATATTCATTCTAATGTCCCTATCAGGTAATCCGGCTTTTTTCTGATGATAGCATTTTACATGTCATGATATTAGCTTACCCTATAAAGGTTCATGACAAACTGCTTCGCGCAGGATAACCGGATAGCGTATGGATTTTAACTATGATGTGGCGTTTTCCAGAAATATTGGCTGGGTAACGCATGATGAACAAGCTTCACTGCGCACAAAACGGGTGGCAATTGCAGGTTGTGGCGGTGTTGGCGGACTGCATAGTCTGACACTTGCCAGACTGGGTGTCGGAAAAATTAACATCTCTGATTTTGACCAGTTCGATATACACAATATTAACCGCCAATCCGGTGCTTTTGTGTCGACAAAAGATCAGGACAAGATTGAAGTCATGTCTGCTATGTTGAAGGATATTAATCCGGAAATAGAGATTGGCAGCTTTCCTGCCGGAATCGATGAAACGAATGTTGATCAATTTCTTCATGGCGTCGACCTTTATATAGACAGTCTCGATTTCTTCGCTCTGGCAGCCAGGAAACTGGTTTTCAGCCGTTGCTATGAGAAAGGTATACCCGTTGTGACAGCGGCACCGCTTGGCATGGGCGCAGCCCTGCTTTGCTTTATGCCCGGCAAAATGACCTATGAAGAATATTTCCGCTTTAATGACAAGCAAACAGAAGAAGGACAATTAATCCAGTTTCTGATTGGCTTGTCACCGGCAATGCTCCAGCGTAACTATCTTGTTGATCAGGATGCTGTAGATTTCCACGAGCAGCGCGGCCCCTCAACAGCCATGGCGGTAAACTTATGTGCTGGTATTGCAGAGACCTATGCGCTGAAGATCCTGCTGGGAAGAGGCAAAGTGTTGTGTGCACCTTATGGCCTGCATTTCGATGCATACAAGAATAAGCTCAGTAAGACCTGGTGTCCGTTTGGTAACCGTGGCTGGCTACAAAAATTGAAGTTCAAAATCGCTGAGAAAGTAGTTAGCGGAAAATAATAAAGTTTGTGTCAGGGATTTTTACACGCAGTTTTTAAAGACAGGCAATAAAAATAAAAAACCTAATAAATTCATAAGGATAAAAAGTTGGCACACCACATGCTTTATTATCAGCGAGGCCTAACAGCCGAACGAATTTAATATGGAGATGGTTATGAAATTTAATAAAGTTGTAAAATCTTTCGCATTGACTGCTGGTTTGTTAGCTTCTTTCACAAGCTCAGCTGAGTTCATGGATTTTGAAATTGACGCGACCCCTTATGGCGGTACCGTAGTAGAAGCTGATAAGTTCAACGGTGGTTACGTTGAAGAATTAGTTTTTGATGGTTCAGGTAATTTTAGCACTGGTGCATTTGCATCAATGACTTCTCTTTTCTCTGATGAAGGTACTGATCTAGTAGACGGTACAGACAGCTACCTTAACTTTGGCTATCGTATCTATGCGATCCTGACTGCAGAAGGTACTAGCACTTCAGGTACGTCTTTTGCGGCAAACTCAGCAAGCCTGTCTCTTTATCTTGACGTAAATCGTGATACTGAGTCAGATGACTTATTACTTGGTACAACAATCAATTCTAGCGACGATTTATTGCTGGCTACTGCTGGAGATGTTACTAACGCATATGGAAATTACGATTTCGCAGCTGGTACCGGTAACTATAACTTCGATTTCACTGATTTCACTTTGGAAGCAGATGGCCTGGACTACTTTGTAACTCCTGTTCCATTCTACTCGTACCTGACAGTAAACGGCGATTACGACAGTTTGGATAACCTGGAAGAGATTACTGGTGACGTTTCTGCAGTATTTACAGCAGCACCTGTATCAGTTCCAGAGCCTTCAACCGTAGCTGTTCTTGCTCTTGGCCTGATGGGTCTGGGTGCAACTGCACGTCGTAAAAACAAATAAGATTGTTTTTACACTCTTGAAAAAGGCGACGATTGTCGCCTTTTTTTGTGTCTTCAATTTAAAAACCCCTGATACGTTTGCATACTTTTCTTTTCAGACGATACCCCGTAAAGTATTCACTCATTTTTAAATCCCGGATGTGCTGTATAGTATGGATATATTGAAACGAACCCGAATTGCCGCTTTTGTCACCGCAACGCTGCTCACCACCGCCTGTTCTCAAATGACTGTAGAAGAACGATTAAATAAAGCAGAAGATGCACTTAGTGAAGACAATTACAAGCAAGCTATTGTTCATTTAAAAGCCGCCGTACAGCAATCCCCCACTGATGTCCGCCCCCGTATTGAATTAGCTAAGGTCTATTTCGATATTGGTGATATGGTCAGCGCCATTACGACCTTCGACAAGGTACTCACTCAACGCGGTGATATTAACGATTTTGCGGATGAGTATTTTTTATCCCTGTATTCCATGGCTGATCTGGATATTTTCGAAGTTACCTTTGAAGAATTTAAGGGGCAACTGAACAACGGGCAGCGTATTTCTGCAGAACTGATTGCTGCCGTAATATCGGGTCGCTCAAGATCGCAGGAACAGGCTGAAGAACACCTGAAAGTCGCCGGGGAGTTGGCTAAAGAAAACGCAACGCCGGCAATAAAAAGCAAAATTGACGACTATGCTTTAATAATCAACGGGTACTTGCTTTCGGATAACCCCGGCGACATAACTGTCTTATCGGCACTATCAGAAAAATACCCGGATGACTGGATGATCCGGTCACTGACTGCGGAAATTCTCCAGGCATCAGGTCAGTTTAAAGAAGCAGCTGAGAACTACGAAGCTTTGCTGGCACTTAAGCCTTTCTTTGCCCAGCTTAATCTGAATATTGCAGAAGCTTACATAAAAGCGAAAGAGTTCAAAAAGGCACAAACTTATGTAGAGAAAGTGCTTTCATTATCTGCTGACCAACCGCTGGCGAATCAGCAAATGGCAATTATTGCCCTGTCTGAGCACGATTTTGAAAGTGCCGCCAGACACATAGATATTTCACTGAACCAGAATATGGTGAATATGACATCCGTGTATATCGCAGGGATCTCACATTTCCAGATCGGGAACTACGAGCAGGCACTTTCCTACCTGGAAAAGGTCGTCGATAAATTCCCCCCCAATCATCCGGGCCTGCAAATGTATATTGCAGCAAAATTATCTGCCGGTGATACGCTGGACAGTTATTCTTTATATAAGAAGTATCCGTCACTTGTTACCAGCAATACCCGACTGGCGACAAAAGCGGCTTCAGCGCTTATCTTCTCCGGTGAAAGAAATAAAGCCGCCGAAATCCTTTCCAATGTCAAAAATGATGCTTTTCAAAATCCGGTGCAGCAACAGCAACTCGGCCTGCTGAAGCTGTCTGTGGGTGACAGTGACGGCGAAGATTTACTGGAAACGTCATCGCAACAAATCGTAAAAGATGCAGCGGAAGGTAACAGTACGCAATCTAAGTTGTTCCTGGTCGCCATGAAGGCTACTAACGGGGATGAAGAAGAGGCCCGTTCAATTATCAATGAATGGATTGAAGCCGAGCCGGACAATGCCGAAAACTATCTGATTTCTGCCCAATTTGAATCATATACCGGTAACACAGATGCACTTGAGGCCTTGTATACTAAAGTGCGTACTATTGAACCTGCTAACATTGAAGCGGCAAAGTATTTTGCAGAAAAAGCATTCAGAAATGGTGAGGCAGAAGCAGCCCTGAAAGCCTATAGCCGGGTACTGAAAGAACAGCCGAATGATCAGATTGCTTTAACCGGCGCCTATGTGTCTGCTCAGGCACTGCCTGATAAAAAAGCGACCTTCAAAACGATTGACAATATTTTAGCGCAAAATAGCAAAACCAGTGCTTTCAGCACATTGTTTGCGGCTTTCCTTAAACAGGACTACAAGGAAGTGGTATCACTGTCCCGCAGTTCTATTTTTGGTTTCGGTGAACAACCCAAGGTGGATTTTTTACTCTCCCAGTCTTATATGTCGATGGGCCAGCCTCTGGCAGCTCTGGATGTACTGCGAAACTCCATAAAGTCCGGTTTTGCAACTATTCAGGTTTTTGAAGCCTATGCTGAAGCCATGATGCAGGCTGAAGGTAGCAAGGCCGCATTAAGGGCAATTAAAAATATGCCTGAAGGTGTGGCTGGGGCGCCTCAGTTACAGTTACTGAAAAGCCATATTCTGGTGAATGAGAAGCGTTATGACGAAGCCATGGCTATTATTGCAGGTTTACCGCCGGAGTTTGCTAACAGCGCCAGAGCGATGGAGATCACAGGCCGGGCACAAGCAGGCAACGAAAACTTTTCTGCCGCCATTCCTGCCCTGCAGGAAGCGTTCGATAAACTTAAAACACCTAAGTCAGCGCAGCTACTTTATAAAGCATTAAAAAATAGCGGGCAGGATGAAGAGGCACTCGCAGTTCTGAAAAAGGCTGCCGATATATCACAGGGATATGATGAAGCCGATTTGTTGTATGTCAGTGAGCTGGCTAAAACCGATAAGCAGGCAGCAATCAGCTTCTACGAGCAACTAGTCAGTGCCCAACCAAAGAACTGGCAGGCCATGAACAATATCGCCTGGTTACTCTATGAAGAGAAGCGATACAGTGATGCCTATCAATGGATTATGAAAGCACTGAACTTACGGCCCAGTAATAAATCGCTTCTGGATACAAAAAAACGTATCGAAGAAGCGATCAAATCGAAGTAAATCATTGTATTAAATGCGCCGGCGGGTAAGCTTCGTGCCGGCGAACGTTATTTCTGTTGTTACAGTAAAGGTTTTAAAGTTAGTGTTTGATAAAGTAAAAAGTGATCTGCGATATAAACAGGCAGTGTTTGCTGATGACGGTGCGCATTTATCTTTGCCCCGGTTATTGTTAACCGACGGGACCAGTGCAACACTGCTGTTCAGAATGTCCCACCGCTGTCGCCACGGTATTTTAAGTCCTGCAGGTCTGTTGCTTCAAATGTTGAATAAGTGGATCAACGGCTGTGTCATTGGCGTGAAAGCTGAGTTTGGCCGTGGCCTTGTCATCATGCACCCCGTGGGTGTAGTCATTAACAGCAAGGTCAAAACCGGTGACCGTGTTGTTATCGAAAGTGGCGTAGTGATTGGCGATGAAAAAGGTCAGTCACCGGTTATCGGCAACGACGTATTCATCGGTACCGGCGCAAAAATTATCGGTGGGGTAACCATCGGCGATAATGTGAAAATTGGCGCTAATGCTGTGGTGGTAAAAGACATCCCTTCCGGCTGCACTGCGCTGGGCATTCCTGCGAAGCCCCGTTGATGAGTACAACCATGGAATTCATTTTCTGGCTAAGTGTAGTCGCCATTCTTTATACCTACCTGATTTATCCTGTGATATTACTTGCTGTCAGCAGTTTTCATCAGGCAATTAAAGACACCCGTTTTGTGCTTAGTAAACAGGGCCGCAGAAAGCGTGAAGCCGATTTACCTGACGTCACTATCGTCATCGCTGCATTTAACGAAGAGAAGTGCATAAAGGCGCGTATTGAGAACCTTCTGGAACTGGATTACCCGACGGACAAGTTACGGATCCTCATAGGTTCGGACGGCAGCACAGACGGCACCAATGATATTCTGACATCATTCTCTGCTCCCTGTCTGGAAACCGTTGTTTTTGAGCAAAACCGCGGAAAGATCAATGTGCTGAACGATTTGATGACACGGGTATCGACACCTGTCACAGTTTTCTCTGATGCGAATACGTTTTTTCAACCCGATGCTGTCAGAAAGCTGGTCGCGGACTTCCGTGAGGAGCCAGTTGGCGGTGTATGCGGAGAACTGGAACTTGTAGATGCCTTTTCCGGAAAAAATAAAGACAGTTTATACTGGCAATACGAGCAGGTACTGAAGTTTCATGAGTCCCGTATTAATGCCATGCTCGGAGCGAATGGCGCTATTTATGCTATCCGGACAGCACTGTATGAGCCGTTACCGGAAAATACTATCATTGATGATTTCTGCGTGTTTATGGGTATTGCCAGACAGGGCTATAAACTGACCTATAACCCTGAAGCGCGGGCAACGGAAGAGATTGCGCCTAACCTTGAAGAAGAGGCCGGACGTCGCATCAGAATTGGCGCAGGCAATTACCAGGCGATGATGCGCCTGACCTGGGCACTGAACCCGTTAGCTGGCACCCGGTGCTTCAGTTATATCAGTCACAAAATCTTACGCTGGTTTGTGCCGCATTTTATGCTTGTCGCATTGGTAAGCGGTGCGCTGCTGGCATTCACAAGTCCTCTGTACGGTGTGCTGTTTGCCGGCCAGGTACTTTTTTATTTTACTTATTATTATGGCCTGACATTAAATGATGATAAGAAAGGCAAGTTAGCCAGCATAATTAAACTGGTCACCTTTTTTGTTTCTATGAATATTTCCCTCGGCCAGGGCTTCATCCGATTTTTAACTTCTAAACAGTCTGCAACCTGGAAAAGTACGGCACGCTAATGATCACCTATATTGTTCTCGCTCTCATTGTTCTGATATTAATTGCTGCCGGTTTAGGTACCGCGCTGATTTATCAAAAAGATATGCAGACCTGGATCCTGGGATACTGGAAAAATGCATTCTTCTCGTCTAAGCCGGAAGTCAAAGGTACAACCCACGTGATGTTTTGTTTCGTAGACCACTACGAACCCCAATGGCTGAATAAGGATAACATTGAACTGGAGCGTGCCCGGGTTGACCGCTGGATGCAGGACTACCCTGTTATGGCGTCCAAATTTACCGACGCCGATGGTTACCACCCTAAACACTCTTTCTTCTTTCCGGAAGAAGAATACCGGGAAGAGCATCTGAACAAGCTTTCAGACTTATGTGCCCGCGGATTTGGTGAAATCGAAATTCACCTTCACCATGAAGATGATACCAGTGACAACCTGCGCACCGTGTTATCAAACTTCGCGCAAACGCTGCATGAGAAACATGGCGCACTGGCAACCGATCCGGTAACCGGCAAACCTGTCTATGCATTTATTCATGGCAACTGGGCGCTGGATAACTCTCATCCCCATGGTCACTGGTGTGGTGTGAATGATGAACTCATTGTACTGAAAGAAACCGGCTGTTATGTGGATATGACTTTCCCGTCGCCGGACGCTACACAGCCCGCACTGACCAACTGCTTCCACTACGCGAAGGACGATCCGGCTAAGCCTAAGTCTTATAATTCCGGAAAGCTGATGAAGACCGGTGGTGAGGCCTGGGGCGATCTGCTTATCATGCAAGGCCCGATGGGCTTTAACAAAGAAGCCTTCAAGTTCGGTATTTTACCTAAAATTGAACGTGCGGATATCAGGGACAACTGTCGTCCGACTCCTGGCAGAGTAGATAACTGGGTGGATAAGCATATCCACGTTGAAGGCCGTCCTGAATGGATTTTCATTAAGATCCATACCCACGGAGCCCAGGACACAGACATGGGCGCCCTGCTGGGCGAACCGGTTGAAATAATGCACCGTCACCTGAATGAAAAGTATAATGACGGTGAAAAATATAAGCTGCACTATGTCAGCGCCCGAGAAATGTATAATATTGCTAAAGCGGCGGAAGCCGGGAAGCAAGGCGACCCGAACGACTACCGTGACTTTATATTGAAGAAGCCTGCATTTAAAAGGATTTAACGTGCTCGCGAAACGGATACAATCCAAGCTTGAGTCTATGATAGGTGTTTCAGCTTTTCGCTGGAAACACCTGCCGGACGGTGTATATGTACTTAACTTACACCGTATCGGCGATATGACGACCAGCAAACTCGATCCGAATGTATACTCCTGCTCCGCTGAGAACCTGCATAAACACCTGCGCTTTTTACAGGAGTGTTTCACAATCATCAGCCTGGCGGAATTAAACCAGTTAATATCAACCAGTCCGAAACCGGACAAACGTTACTTACTGGTTACTTTTGATGACGGCTACAAAGACAATTTTGAGCTGGCTTACCCTATTCTGAAGTCGCTGAATATTCCTGCTGTATTCTTTATTGCTACCGGGCTCATTGAAAACAACGAACTCCCCTGGTGGGATAAGGTCGCGTATCTTATTCAGCGCTCACATATTCAAAAAATCAAATTACCCGGCTGGGAAGAGACGGTTGAGTTTAAAACTAACCCGCAAATCTTTATCCGGTTAATTCTGAATCAGATTAAGCGCTGCGCTGCCCCTATTGGCGAACAAATTAAAGAGCTGGAAGATTTTGTCGGTATGCCGTCCCCCTATCCGGATGCAGAGTTTATGTCCTGGGACGATGTCATTACGTTAAGTAATAATGGTATGGATATCGGAGCCCATTCTCACAGTCATGACATACTCGCCAAACTCAGTGACGATCAGATGCTGTTTGAGCTCAGCCACTCTAAAGCGATTCTGGAAGAAAAACTGGGAAAACCGGTAAAAGCATTCAGTTATCCCGTTGGCAGCAAGAACACCTACAACGATTGCGTAATTGAGGCGCTTAAAGATAACGGGTATGAGATTGCCTTCAACTTTCATCCCGGCGTCAATGTAAATCTGGCAAAGAACCGCTATGACCTCTGTCGTTTCCCCATCGAATATATGATGGATGACGAAGCACTTAAGAAAATGCTGACCTACGCAAAGCGGATATAGCCATGACAAACCCCAGAATCCTTCATTGCGTGAGCAGCCTTCAGGTTGGCGGCGCAGAAAAGTGCGCGGTTAATTTATTAACGTGTCAACACGCTCTTGGTTATAAAGTGGCAGCACTGAGTTTTGGCAAACCGGCAGAGCCTTTTCAGTCAGTGCTGGAAAGCCGTGGGATCCGCGTCATTAATAATAACGAGAGCATTATCCGCAGACTGGTCAGAACGGTCAGGATCCTGAAAGGATTCGATGTGATACATATTCACTCTCCGGCTGTGATCCGCGCCTTTATGCCTGTTTTCCCTTTTCTTATGGGTAAAAAAGTCTTGTACACCCATCACGGTGAAGACTCACCGGATCAAAAGGGTATGCGCCTCAGTCACTGGCTTGCAGCGCTTTATATTAATAAAGACTTCGCTGTATCAGAGAAAGTTAAACTAAGCGTAAAACAGCGCTATAACTGGGAACCGGCCAGAACAGACGTTATTCCTAATGGCGTGTTGTTAAGCAAGGGCGACATTACCGCACCTGCTACACCGTTTAAGTTTGCTTGCGTTGCCCGGATGGTTCCCCTGAAGCAAATTGATAAAGTGGTCAACGCATTTGCACAGGCTGATATACCGCAATCTGAATTACATTTATTTGGTGACGGACCAGAAAGGCCGGCGGTGGAAGCTGCTGTGGCAAAACACAATTTACAACATCGTGTTGTGCTGCATGGAAATGTTCTTGATGAAGATGAGATATACCGGCATGTGGATTGTCTGGTGATCAATTCAACCACTGAAGGGCTTCCGATGGCCCTTATTGAAGCGCTGGCAAGAGGAAAGCCTGCCATTTCAACGCCGGTAGGTGAAATACCGAACCTCGATAAACGCTATCATTTTTGCCTTTTCAGTAAAGACGACACAGCCGCTCTCAGCGAAGTCATGAAAACCATGGCCTCCAGTCCTGAACAATGGCAAATGCTCGCCAGAAACGGTAAACAACTCGTGGAAGAATCCTATTCTATAGAGCAGGTATCCCGAACTTATTTGAACGCAGTCAGTTAATCCATGCAGAAAGAACACATTGTTTATTTTACCAACCTGTACCCTCTTCCCTGGGAGCCTGCGCGGGCCGCTTATAATAAGCAAATCGTATCAGCGTTAAGAATGCACTGCGATGTGGATGTACTGACACCGGTGCCGGCTCCTGTGTGGTTCCGGCAGCTTCTGAAAAGAAATCTGAAAAACTCAGAAGCCACTCTGTTCCCTTTTTTCTTTCTGCCCGGCTTTGGACGGCGTACCTATGCATTGACCCTGTTCCTGTCCATGCTCTTGTGTGTATTTCCCCTCATCAGACTGATAAGGGCAAAACATATCGTTGCCAGTTGGGCATATCCTGAAGGCGTCATCGCCAGCCTGTTCAAAAAATGGGGAAATCGTAAAGTCGCCATTCATTGCGTGGGAACAGATATCAATTATCACTTCCGGCACTCTGCCAGACAAAAACAGATGTTGCGTGCTTTTGACCTTGCAGATGAAGTGATAACGGTCAGTCGTGATCTTGCCGGGAAAATCGTTCCTCTGGCTACGGCGTCTACCCGCTGCAATGTGGTTTACAACGGCGTCAGCTTCGATAAATTCGCCTTGAGTGATGCCACAACCCACAGCAAGTCGTTCCTGTTTATAGGCAACCTGCTGACGACAAAAGGGGTGTATGAACTGGCCGGTGCCGCAGCCCTACTGAAAGCCAGAGGTCTTGATTTTACCCTTGATATTGTCGGTAAAGGGCCCGAGAGCGATAAGCTTAAAGCACAAATCAGCAGCAATAACCTTGACGATATCGTTACTTTTCATGGCGCTGTTCTGCATGATGATATTCCGGCTCTTCTGGCGAAAGCCAGAGCCCTCGTATTGCCAAGTTACCGTGAAGGGGTGCCTAATGTCATCATGGAATCCCTGGCGGCAGGCGTGCCACCTGTTGCCACCGCAGTAGGCGGGATCCCTGAAATTGTCCGTGACGGAGAAAACGGCATCCTGGTGCAGGAGCTCAATGCTTCAACGCTGGCTGATGCTATGCAAAAAGCGCTGGAGAAAGACTGGGATAACGCTGCCTTGCGTCATTCAGTGTCAGAGTACACATGGGAAAATTGCGCGCAGGGCTTCCTCAGCGCGCTTTCAATACGGTGAGTTGGATTGTGTTAACGCAATCCGGCTTTACGGGCAACGCCGGAGGCGAATGCCAAAGCCTTTATTACCAGCTTCTGCCATCCTGATGCATAAGCTGTCATACTGTAAACAGGTTCAGAAAACTCCGTCAGCGACTGTTTATAGCTCTGTTTCACACCGCTGCTAAGAAAGTCATATTCCGTCATCCCCTGCCCTGCGGCATATTCTGCCATTAAATAATGAATAAGGGTGCCGGGAGATATATTCGGGCTGAATCCGCTATCAATACCGCCCTGATAAAAGTGAACAGAATTACCGGACTTCATGCCGTAAAATGCACTCACAGGCTTTCCGCCGACTTCGGCATAAGCCAGCAGTAAAGTACCCTGCTTCAGCAGTTGCCCAGCCAGAGACTGATGAAAGCGGTTGAAATATACATCATCAAAAATGGTGTTTTGCTGCTCCCCTTCCCAGCGCAACCGGTGTAAATCTGTGAGCACAGAATAGAACGCATCCAGCGACGCCGGATCGCTGCATATATGCAGTTGACCACCTAAACGGGTAAACAGGTTATAGTAGCGCTTCGCCTTCTTTTTGAGCTTTGTTCCGGCTAAACCGTCATCTTCAAGGGTCATGAAGTAACGTTTCTGTGCCACTGTATTCTCAACCAGGGACGGCGGATAAGCTTCGTCGGCTAACCGCAACAACAATGCATCATGTTTTACGTTATTAAGCACCAGCCCTTTGCCGGTTGATTTGATGGCTTCGATAAGAATAGCAGTGACAGTATCAACATGCTCTTTGCATACCAGCACATCGTGATATTCACTGAATACTTCGCTTTCTTCAGGCTCACCGGTGCCGGTAAAACGTAAACGGAAGGGCTCGCCTTTACGTTCATACAAAGGCAGAACAGCGATCATTTGACCATTGCTATGGAAAACACAAAGGAACTGTAACCGTGATATCAGGTGCCGGTAAGTGTCGAGCCAGGTGAGATTCCACGCAGGACTGAGGAAAATATGTGCATTCTCTGCCCGCTGATACAAATCCTGCCAGAGTGGCTTTACGTTGAAAGCCTCCTCCGGTGTATCAATAACGCGCAGTTGCATAGCTGTCAGTATTTTTGATATTCAAATGCGTCTGCAATCAACTGCCACTTCCGTGTCAGAGTATTGCAGTTACTGTCACAGACAGTATGGGCCCATAACAGGCCGGAGCGGCGCTCCCCTCTGAGTGCATTTTCAATACGTAATTTCTTCATTTCACCTTCGGAAGCCACTTCGCCGCCGGGTGCAATAAAACTGTGGGCAAACAAATGCAGATGCCGTCCGTCACTGACCAGTTGAATAGTCCAGCTGCCATCGGTTATCCGGTTTATTTCCTGCCATTCTACAGGTGCTGACTTCACCTGATATTGTGTAGGCTTACCGTCAAGATCTGACCCGTCGAACAAAATACTCAGCGTTTCAAATGCGTATCCCTGAGAACGCTGTTCTTTAACACACACAGCCCCCTCATACGGAAGAACCGGAGCAACTTCAGCATCAATAGCAGACAAACCTTTGCAAGTCTGGCCAAGCGGCGCGGGATCAGCATGTAAAGTCAGCTGTAAAGCCGCGGAGCTCAAAATCAGGAAACACACTGAGGTAACAACTACGGGTTTACGTAAAGCAAAACGCCCCGTACCCGGCTCAGGTGAATACTCTTCTGCAGCGGGCTCTTTTTTCACCAGCTTTTCACCATACCAGAAGAGAAGAATGATAAACGGCGCGTAGATATACCAGCCAAAGTTATTATGGTCCCGCATCAGTTCACTTTGCATATCCGAAAAATGACCAATGAGTATCAGCGCAACGATTCGGATCCAGTTGGTTATCAGTGCACCGACAATGGCCAGCGTCATGAACTTAGCTATTGAAACTTTATTTCTCAGGTTGAGAAATACGAACAAAGAACCAATAGCCAGAGAAACAATGAAGTAACGCAAACCACTGCAGCCACCGGCGATAACAAACGTCCCTTCGGGGATCATTACCGAAGTATTTTCCACATAAGTAGGAATACCGGTGAACCCCATGATTTTCATAACAGCAAACACGGAAAGATGTTGGAGCACGAACTGCAGTGCGCCCCACAGCGGGTACATAAACAACAGGAACGCTACGGTATAAGCCAGCCCTGCAGTGAACGGAACCAGTAACCAGAAACTGTTTGCCAATAAGGCCAGCGACAATACCCACACCGCAAGGCTCAATTGCGCGGCGATGGAGAAGTAGTAAGCAATAAATAAGACAACAAAAGAAACGACAGCAGGCCAGAAAACGGCCTGGCGGGGTGTAAGCTCACCTTTGTTGGCGAGCACATACAATAAATAAAGAAAAATAAACGGGATCAGGTACGCATGGGAATAAGTACCATCGTCAAAGCCATGCCGCCACAAAGTGATCATGACCGGATAATTGACCACTGCCCACAATACCGTCAGCGCACTTAACGCAAAGAAAACAAATCTTGCCGGGTGTGACTGCAAGAAACCTGACATTCCCGCCTTTTCTTTCATGTTCTACATCCTGATATGAATACAACATCCCTGTTTCTTCACAAAACCGGCGTGTTATCTGCCTTTGCCGAACAACACAATTTCTACAGTTCTGATTAGGATAAGGATATCCAGCAGCAAACTTTGGTGTTTCACATAGTAAAGGTCGAATTTCAGTTTTTCCATAGAATCTTCGACGCTTGCACCATATGGATAGTTTAACTGCGCCCAGCCTGCCAGGCCCGGCTTTACGTTATGACGCTGATTATAATACGGTACTTCACGAACAAGCTTTTCAACAAATTCAGGGCGTTCAGGGCGCGGACCGATAAAAGCCATCTCACCTTTAAACACATTGAACAATTGCGGCAGCTCGTCAACCCGGTACTTACGGATGAAGTGACCAATCCGGGTCACGCGGTCGTCATTTTTACTGGCCCACTTCGCGCCGTCTTTCTCGGCGTCAGGCCGCATACTTCTGAACTTAATAATTTTAAACAACTTACCATTCAGCCCCACACGTTCCTGTTTGTAGAACACCGAAGCGCCGGTGCGGCGTCCATCATCCAGCCAGATGATGGTGGCGGTAATTAACATGAACGGCCAGGTAAAGAAGAATACAAAGGAGGCAAGAAACGCGTTAAGCAGGTAATCCATAGCATCACGAAGGTAGTTCTGACTATGGAAGCCATTGGAGTAAATGACCCAGCTCGGATACATCAGGTTGACCACAATCTGGCCGGTCTCGCGCTCCATGAAGTCGAGCAGGTCTGTGACTTCTATACCACGCAAACGGCATTCGAAAAGCACATCAATGGGCAATGTACCCCGGCGCTGATCGCAGGCGATGACAATTTCTTCTATTTCATTCTCGGCAATAAACTGCTGGAAGTTTTCGTCTACCTTCACATGAATAATTTTTTCTTTCTTAATTCCATCTTCACGGTTATCACCGGGTATGGGAATGAATCCCATGAGATCAAATCCGATACGGTCAACATCCCGCCGCATACGCTTTTCAATAATAGAAGCCCGTTCACCGGCTCCTAATACCACAATGCGCACTTTGCCTAATCCGAGTAAGCCAAGGCGATTTGTAAAATAGCGGAAAATCACCAGCGTAATAATGATGCTGGCAACGGCGGCCGGAAGAAAATAGGAGTGCATGGTGAGTTCGTCGAACAGCGCTCTGCTGACCACCTCTACCAAGAAATAACTTAAGCCGACACTGACAAATATGCGCCGGATGATACCGCGGAAAGTCTCTCTGAGCTTAGCTTCGTAAAGGCCCACAGACAGTGAGCAAACGAGTATGCAAACGGTCAGCATTCCCACATTCACAACCAGCTTTTCAATACTGACTGTTTCACTGACACCGATCTGAACCAAAATGAACTGCGTAATGTATGCCATATACGCCACGAGCAGAGCTTCGGTCACTACAAGTATATTTGATCGTTTACTCTGATTGTGCTTATTTATCGCCACCCTTGGCCCCCTGATACTGCAACATCTTTGTTCATGATAAAGGTTATTATTGTAATAGACTACATAAGATGTTGGCATTATAGTGGTATTTGCCGTAGGGTAAATTACATTAAGGCAAAAAAATTAATCATATCGAGTGTAGGATGAACTCTCATGTACTGGTCTAAACACGTTTTAAGTTTGACGGTTGTCGGCGCAATGACAGCCCTTTCTGGATGCACAAGTCACTCATCGTTGCCGGAGGCAACGGCCCACCCATCAATGACAACCAATGTGAACGATTATCAGTATCTCATTGGCCCGGGCGATTCGCTCACCATTTTTGTTTGGCGTAACCCTGAAATTTCTGGTCAGTTTATCGTTCGTCCGGACGGTAAAGTGACAACTTCACTGGTTGAAGATGTTGATGTAGCCGGTAAAACGCCTTCTATGCTTGCCCGCGAGCTTGAAGAGCAACTTTCTACCTTTATTAACAACCCCCGTGTAACTGTCAGCGTTAATAACTTTGCCGGTCCGTTAAGCGAACAGGTTCGCGTTATCGGTGAAGCAACTAACCCGCGCGCGATCAGCTACACAGAAAATATGACACTACTGGATCTGATGATTGCAGTGGGTGGACTGACAGAATTTGCTGACGGCAATGATGCCAAGCTGGTTCGTGTTGTAGATGGCCGTCAGACAACGTATGACGTGAACATCGACGCGCTTATCCGTAATGGCGACATCACCAAGAATGTCGACATTCTGCCAGGCGATATCGTAATCATTCCAGAAGCCTGGTTCTAGTTGTAAAAAGTAGTTGGGACATTAAATGCAGGATTTACAGCGCACCCTTGGTCAGCTGAGTGACTATTTAAAGGGAATTTGGGTTAAAAAGCGTCTCATCATGGTGTGTACCTGGATACTCTGTCCAATAGGTTTCGCGTATGTAGCACTATTGCCGGATGTTTACCGCTCCCAGGCGGTTGTGTTCGTTGATACCCGTTCAGTACTTCAGCCTTTGCTTAAAGGTCTGGCGATCCAATCCAACCCGGATCAGGAAATCCAGATGATGGCAAAGACACTACTGAGCCGCTCAAACGTTGAAACCATTGCCCGTGAAAGTGATTTAGATCTGACGACGACCACTGACCAGGATTTTGATAACCTGGTTAATGGTCTGACTCAACAAATCCAGTTACGTTCAACCGGCAGAGACAATATTTTCACCATTTCTTATGAAAATAAGAATCCGGCCATGGCGCAAACCGTGGTGCAGGAAACACTGAACCTGTTCGTGGAAGGCGCGTTAGGTAACAACCGTCGTGATACCGATACAGCTAACCGTTTCCTTGATGAACAAATTGCAGAGTACGAATCCAGATTGTCAGAAGCCGAACAGCGACTGGCCGGATTTAAACGACAGTACAATAATATTCTTCCTTTACAGGGCACTTTCTACTCAACACTGCAGACACTGAGTAATGAGCTGGAAGCCACCCGCCTTCAGATTAAGCAGACGACACAACAGGTTGAATCCTTACAGAATCAGTTATCAAAGGCCAAAAGTGCCGGTGACAGCTTTGGTGTAACGAATCAAACTGATTCCGTATTGCGAACCCGTTACGACGAACGGATCAAAGCGCTGGAAGAACGTCTGGATGATTTGCAGCTACGCTTTACTGATCAACACCCTGATGTGATTGAATCAAAAGCGCTGCTGGCAAATCTGGAAGAAGCCCGTCAAAAAGAAATCGATGAGTTTCTTAACGCCGGTGACGGCGAAGGTGATGACGTTCCGATGAGCGACCTGAATCAGGAAATCAAACTTGAGATCAGCCGTCATCAAAGTTCTATTGCAGCATTAAATGTGAAAGAACAGGATTTACAACGTCGTATCGCTTCTCTTGAGTCTAAAATCGACCTGGTTCCGCAAATCGAAGCAGAATCAGCGGCACTTAACCGTGATTACGATATTACCAAGGGTAAATATGAAGAACTGCTGGCCCGCCGTGAATCTGCTGACCTGTCCAGACGTGCGGATGTATCTGCCGAGGAATTACAGTTCAGAATTATTGAGCCGCCGTTGAAACCTAACGAGCCTTCCGGCCCGTACCGCATCATCTATTACACGCTGGTTTTATTAGTAAGCTTTGGATTGGGTGTTGCTCTGGCATTCCTGCTCAGTCAGCTGTCACCATTGCTTATCCGTGCATCTCAGCTACAGCAGATTACTGATTACCCGGTATGGGGTACAGTCACGCATCTGAATATTGATAAGATTCGCAAGACTAACCGTATGCGAATGGCAATATTCCTGCTGTCGTCGGGTGTGCTGGTATTAATTTACGGTGTACTGGTTGGCGCAGAATTGCTTAACATCGATCTACTGCAGGGTGTTTTATAATGAGCAGTACTATTGAAAAGGCGCTTCAACGTCAGCGTGAAGCCCAGAAAAAACAAGCAGAACTCGCTGCTCAGCAGGCAACTGCTGAGCCTCAGACCACTGCACAACGTCCCGGCCATGTTGCTGCCCGATCGTCTGTCGCAAGTCAGCACGACGGCGCACCCACACAGCTGGAGCCGTTCACACTGGATATCGAAAGGCTTGAACAAAATGGCCACATTTCGATTAATGGTGTTCGTAAACAAATAAACGAAGAGTACCGGGAAATAAAACGTAAGCTAATTAACAATGCTTTCGGCCCGATCTCTTCAACGCTGAATAACAGCAATATCATCATGGTGACCAGTGGTCGTCCGTCAGAAGGTAAAACTTTTACCGCCTGTAACCTTGCGATGAGTATCGCTGCAGAACAGGATAAAACCGTTCTGCTGGTAGATGCCGATGTGCTCAAGCCTAACGTATTAAACACGCTGGGACTCAAACGCCGCAAAGGACTGATGGAATATCTGACCGGTGAAGTAGAAGATATCTCAGATGTACTCTACCCTACCAACCTGGATAAACTTAAAATCATCCCGGCGGGTAAATCTCACCATCTGACTACGGAATTACTGGCCAGCCAGAAAATGGCTGAAACTGTGAATGAATTTGCTAACCGCTATCCTGACCGTATCGTTATTTTTGATACACCTCCCTTAATTGGTATCACTGAAACAGCGGTACTGGCTAATTTTGCCGGACAAGCTGTTGTGGTAGTCGAGGAAGGTAAATCAAAGCTTAATGACGTACGTCATGCGGTAGAACGATTAAACCCGGACATGGCAATCGGCTTTGTGGTTAACAAGTCGGTCCATAACGATCCGGAAGGAACCGGTTACTATGGATACTACTACGCAGAAAGGCAAGATTCTTAGTATGCGCAATGCACAGCGTTCAAACAAAAAATGGTTACCGGCTTTAACGCCGGTAGCTTTGTTGCTGATGACGCATTTGTCGCACGCTCAGGGGCTTAATGCGTCTGCTTCTGTAGAAGGTTCTACCATTCTTCAAAATCGTCACTCTGATGTTCGTAATGAAGAATTAGTGACTTTCTCTGTGAAGCCTGAAGGTATTTTAAGATACGATTCCCGTACTTTCTCCGGTACGGTAATTGGCAGTGTCACTCACCTTGAGCGTGACTCTGAAGATGTTGCCCGTAAAGATACCTTCTCAGAATTTTCTTATAACGCAAACTGGCAGGCGATAGACCACATTCTGAGCTTCCGCGCGTCAGGAAACCAGAGCTACATTGATGGCTCCGGTGGTGATTTCCTGATTTCTGATTATTTCTTAAATGCGGAAACGCTGGCGAAAGTAGAAACACAGAATTATGGCGCCTACCTGACCATTCCTGAAGGTGACTGGATTGCCGGCGGTGGTTCGCTGGTCTATGCAAAAACCAATGCTGAAGAATCCGAGTTTCGTCCTAATATCGGGCTGAATAACGACTCTGCAGCAGGCTCCCTTTACCTCATGAATGGTGACAATGCTCAAAATTACTTCTGGAATCTGAACAGCACGTACACCAAGCTGGAACGTTCAGAAGAGTCGGGCAACGGTGACTATATCGGTAAATACGCCACCGGTGCACTGGATAGCATGATCTATAACGATTGGGGTATCCGGGTCACCGCCAGCTACGATGCCAATGAGCTTGTAGCCCGTACCGATGAATTCTCTAATGAGCGGGAATTTAAAAGCTACGGTGTGGGTATAACCTACCGTGAAGCTGCCGGCCGTTATATTTCTGTGACTGCAAACAAAGTAGACTCAGACGTAGAGCGGGATGACGGCGATGTCTTTGTGGGTGTTGACGCCGCATGGGCACTGACACCGCGTACCAGTGTTCAGGCTTCAATCGGACGCCGGTTTTATGGCCGTTCAGCCAGTGCCGGTATTACCTACAATACCCGCAAAATTCGTGGTGCCGTTAATTATTCTGAGCAAGTCACATCATTCAGTCAGCTGATTGCCACGCCGCAGTCTCTGGGCGTGTTTGTATGCCCTACCGGAGATTTTACGGCAGATGCCTGTTTCCAACCTTCTTCGCTGGACTACACGCTGGGAGACGACGAGCAATTCCTGCAGTTTATTACGACGGGGCTTGAGTTATCTAATGCGATTTTCCTGAGAAAAGCTGCAAACGGTGAATTTGGTATCCAGGGGCGTCGCGGTACCATCGTACTTAATCTGCAATACGCAGATGACGAATATCTGGACTTTGATCAACAACGTAAAACCTACTCTGCTAACCTTAGCAGCAGCTATCAGTTGAGCCGTCACTCGAGCTTACTGGGTAACCTGCGCTACGGTGTCACTGAACAAATGAATAACGGTACCGACCGTGACAGCGAACAGTGGTTCGCGTCTGTTGGCCTGCGCCGTACATTCAGCCGTTACTTCAGTGGTGATGTGGAAACTGGCTACGTCACACGTTCTGGCTCTCTGGCTACCAGCGCTTATGGTGCTGACTACAACGAACGCCGCATCAGTGTGACTATCCGCTACGACTTTGAATAAAGTCCGTGCCGGTTAAATTCAAATAAAAACGCCGCTTCACAGCGGCGTTTTTTTGTTTGTATTTCACGTTTATGTGAAGAAGAAAACGGGCTCCTCAGGATACTCAGTCTTCATCTTCCTCTTTCAGCCGGGCATACGTCTGGTATTTTTTCTTCAGCATTTTATCAATGTACTGAGTCAATTTTACCTTGTGCGCGATAGCGTCATCCAGCGCATCCACCAGCTCAGCCAGCATGGCCTTATAATACTCAGCATCCTGCACTTCTTTGCCTTTTGGCGTCACAAGCTTCTGATGAGGACCTTTCTTTTTCAGACTGGCAACCACTTCAGATAAATCCATATCTTCGTCGATATCGTCAGACTCATCGTCCATCACCGGCGCATCCGGTACAAACATTTCATCTTTAACTTCGTCGATGACAGTATTTACCGCTTCTTCGTCCAGCGTTTCCAGTTCCTCAAGGAATCCGAACAACAGTATACGGTCCATCAGGGTGTTAATTTTGCGGGGTACACCACGGGTAAACTGATGGATACGGGAAAAGGCTTCATCAGAAAACAAAGACTCACCATTCCAGCCCGCATGGTGCATGCGGTACTCAATGTAACGTTTTGTCTCTTCTTCCATCAACGGGGCCAGGTGGCAGGAGGCCACGATACGTTGACGGAATTGCTCCATATTCGGTGCGCGCAGAATTGGCTGAAGCTCTTCCTGACCAAGTAGGAAGCTTTGCAACAATGGCTTTCCGAACTGCTGGAAATTGGACAGCATACGCAGCTCTTCGATGGTTTCCAGCGGCAGGTTTTGCGCTTCATCCACCAGTAACAGCGCACGACGACCCTGCTTGCTTAAATCAAACAGAAACGTTTCCAGCTCTTTAAGAATATCGGCTTTGGTGAGGCCGGCCACATTGATACCGAATTTAGATGCAACCATCTTCACCAGTTCATCCGGTGTCAGTTTTGGTGTCACAATTTGTGCAGCAACAATATCGTCTTCAATTTCAGCCAGCAGACTGTTTGCGATAGTGGTTTTACCCGTACCGATGTCTCCGGTGATAACGATAAATCCTTCCGCCTGAGACAACCCGTATTGCAGGTATGACATCGCCCGCTTGTGCCATTTACTGGCGAAGAAAAAAGCCGGATCCGGCGTTAGCTGGAACGGCTTGGAATCAAGTCCATAAAAACTTTCGTACATGTATTATACCGCTGATACTGAAAACCACTTCTTGTGTGCATCAAGGGTATCGTAAAGCTGGGTTAACCGCCATGCCTTAACCGGACAAATTGGCGAATAAAAGAGCTTATTGTTGCCCGCTGACGATCTGGCTGATGATTCCGGTAGTAGATACACCTTCTTCAAAGTGCAATACCCGCACTTCGCCGCCGTTTTCCATGACTTCTTTGCCGCCGGCAATTTCTTCCACTTTGTAGTCACCGCCTTTCACCAGGATATCCGGCAGCAGGCCGGCTATCAGGCGCTGCGGCGTATCTTCACTGAACGGCACGACCCAGTCTACCGCGGCGAGCCCTGCAAGCACGGCCATACGCCGGCTCACGTTGTTAACAGGGCGTCCTGGCCCTTTAAGACGGCTGACCGAAGCATCATCGTTTACTGCCACAATCAGACGATCACCTAATTTTGCAGCGGCTTGCAGATAGCTCACATGGCCCGCATGCAGAATATCGAAACAACCGTTCGTCATGACAATTCTCTCACCACGGTGACGGGATTGCTTCATCGCCAGTTGTAATTGTTCTTCAGTCATCACACCACCATCAAGGTGGCTGGCCTGCTCTCCCAGCGCCACCGCAAGTTCTGTAGTCGATACGGTTGATGTACCTGATTTACCAACCACAATGCTGGCAGCCAGATTCGCCAGCACACAGGCATCAGCCATACTGCTGCCTGCCGCCATTGATACGGCAAGTACAGATACCACCGTGTCACCGGCACCGGTAACGTCATACACTTCTTTGGCTTTTGCCGGCAAATGAAACGGACTGTCGCCCTGTTTAAATAAGGTCATGCCCTGCTCCGAACGGGTCAGCAACACAGACTCCAGCGACAAGCTGTCTCTTAAAGACTCAACCTGAGCAGCTAAAACTTCTTCACTGTCTGCTTTGCCTTTCACCGCTTCAAGTTCTGCACGGTTAGGTGTAATTAACGTGGCGCCTGCATAGCGGCTGAAATCATTCCCTTTAGGATCGATTATGACCTGCTTACCGGCTTCTTTTGCAGCCTGAATAAATGCCTGCGCATCAGTCAGACAGCCTTTTGCATAATCTGATAATACGACCAGGTCATGCTCCGGAAGCGCCTCATAAAAAGCCTGAGTCAGCGCTGCTTTGTCAGCTTCAGCAAAGCTCTTTTCGAAGTCCAGTCTTAACAACTGCTGATTCCGGCTCATTATCCGTAATTTCGTAATGGTATCGTAACCTTCACAGCGCACCAGCTTATGGGAAATACCATGCAATGACAGACGCTGTTCGAGTATACCGGCATTATCATCATTGCCGCACAAGCCCAGCAGCGTCACCTCTGCCCCCAGTATTGCAGCATTAATTGCCACATTAGCTGCCCCGCCCGGCCGGTCTTCTGTGCTGTTTACGTTAACCACAGGCACCGGCGCTTCCGGCGAAATACGAGCGGTTCCGCCAGTCCAGTAGCGGTCAAGCATGATATCGCCGGCAATCAAAATACGGGTTGTGCTAAAGTCTGGTAGAATCATGTTTTTTCTGACTATCTTCAAAGTTGCAGCAGAGTATACCAGCCATCAAAGTAAAAGAGCAGACACAGGCACCCTCATGGTATGTGTATATGGTGGAAAACCGCCTGGGACAATTCTATACCGGTGTCACAACAGACCCGGCCAGACGGATCCGTCAACACAGAGGCGAACTACAAGGCGGCGCAAAGGCGCTTAAAGGCAAAGCGCCACTGGTGTTCCGGATGGTGGTATCTGCCACAGACAAATCTGCGGCGATGAAAGCGGAATACTGGCTTAAGCAGCTCAGTAAAAGACAGAAAACCGCCCTGCTTGACGGTAAAAAAGCCCTTCCCGGCGACTTCCCGGACTGCACTTCACAATTCAAAACGTGCTGAGCTTAATCCAGAAACGCCAGCACACCGTTCACAATGAGTGCAATCCCGATACTCAGCGTTAACTCAAGACAGGCCACGCCGATGTTATGCTGCTGATCCACCTCCTGGCGGTAGTTCAGGCCGAACAGCAATAACTTCTTACTGATAGTGACCAGCACCAGTAATGCGAGGGACAGCACCACGCCGGTGGCCAGCCAGCCGGTGATATTACTGACATAGCCTGACGGGTGATAAGTCAGCAGGTGGCTTGCCGACGACACAATCATCGCGATGCCTAACAGGTTGCCCGCATGTTCCACCGCCAGTGCCAGTTGTCCTTTTCGCAGCGCCCCCTGAAATGAGTCGTTCTGATTGTCCCGTGCATAACGTATTTCATACACCCTGGTCATCATCAGCAATAGGGCCAGCACCACAGTAAAGCCGGTCACAATGGCGATAATCGCGTTCATATCGCTGCCATCCACCCACAACATCATACTGCGTAAAATAATGGCGCTGGCTATCAGACTGGCAGCATCAACAAGGGCAACACTGACACTGCGCTCTCCGATTAAGTCCATGGTATCCAGCTTATTCAGCACAATTTTGTCATGGGCATAACGGCCGAACTTAACCAGTAATACCCCGGTTAAACCAAAAATCAGCATACCTTTTGTCGCTTCCAGATATCCCTGCCCCACATGACGACCCACCACTGAGCCAACAACGATACACAGTGACAACATGCCGCCAGCCATGCTGATCCCGAAAGCGAAGTTATCCTGCACTCCCAGCTCTTCTACTACAGAGCGCTTGCGGAACGCACCGGACAACCATTTCATTACCATTAACAGCAATAAAGCCAGACCAAAATCTATCAGCAGATAAACCCATAAATCGTGGGGCAGCGGGTTCAGCTTTACCAGTGCATCCATGAAATATTAACTCCGTATTCAACGTTAAACAGGACTGGAGACCCTGTGCATCTTGTGCCAGACTCGGTGCACATTCACTCTGACGAAAACATGTATTATGCCTACGAAGGAAGTAAAAAACAGGATTATCACTGAAAAGGGAACAGCTTGCTGGCAGGCTCTGAATGAGCGGCATTCTCTGAGTGAGCAAATTCAGTTACATCAGGCAGAAGTCATAGCGGCAACAGGCTGCAGTGAGTTTATCTTTCGTCAGTGTATGCAGGATGTGGAAAACCTTGAATTTTGCCTGTCAGACGCTCCGGTTCCGGTAACCGCTGAAGCTTTCAGTGACAGCCTGAAGCCACTTTTAAACGACCTTGATGAAGCCGGAATGATGCGCGTTTTACGCCGCTTCCGTAATCAATACATGGCCAGAATCGCCTGGCGGGATCTGCTGAACCGGCAATCCATAGAAACGTCCTTACAACAGGTATCCGCGCTGGCGGACGCGTTGATCCTTTGTGCATATGACGCGCTTTACAGCACTCACTGCCGTAGTTTCGGCACACCTGAAGGGAGCGAAGGCCCGCAGCCCATGCTGATTTTAGGTATGGGAAAACTCGGCGGCAGAGAACTGAATTTTTCGTCAGATATCGATTTAATCTTCGTTTATCCGGAAAAAGGCGAAACCTCAGGCGGACGAAGAACTATGGAGCATCAGCAATTTTTCATTAAGCTTGCTCAGAAGCTCATTAATGTTCTCAATAAAATCACGCCGGATGGTCAGGTCTTCCGGGTAGACATGCGCCTCAGACCATTCGGTGACAGCGGACCGCTGGTTATGCATATGGCAGCGTTTGAAGATTACTATCAGGAGCAGGGACGACACTGGGAACGCTTTGCCATGATTAAGGCCCGCGTGTTGAATCCCCCGTCACCCTACCGCACTGAGGTTGAGAGTATTCTTAAACCCTTTACTTACCGCCGCTATCTGGATTTCACGACAATCGAGTCCCTGCGGGAAATGAAAGGGTTAATTGCCAGCGAACAGCGCCGCAGACAACTTACCGGCAACATAAAACTGGGAGCCGGCGGCATCAGGGAAATTGAATTCTTTGCCCAGAGTTTCCAGCTGATTCACGGAGGCCGCGAGCCGGACCTGCAGGTTAAAGGGTTACACGACACACTCTCCGCCATCGCCGCATTAGCACTGGCCGGAAAAGATGATATAGAAACCCTGTACAGTCATTATCTTTTCCTGCGGAAAACCGAGCATACCCTGCAACAGATTAACGATGAGCAAACTCAGCTCCTTCCGGCTGATGAATTCCGCCGGACAGTACTCGCAGAAGTGACAGGCTTTTCCTCATACGATGATTTTCTTCAGGAACTGGAAAAGGTGTGTCATGGCGTTCATACCCGTTTCCGCGAGCTTATCGACAGCTGTGAAGACAATCATGACGCAGATGACTCTGTGTTTCTGCGCTGCAGGGACGCCTGGGATCTTGAACTGACAGAAGACGAATTTTGTGCACTGACCACACCACGGTTTGACGGAGAAGACGGCCGCACTATTTTTTCAATCCTCAGCAATTTTAAAGAAAAGCTTACTCATACCCGGCTGGGACAGCGTGGCAGGGATACACTGAACAAACTGATGCCGGAAGTCCTGTATGTTCTGTCGGAAGAAGCGCCGGAAAAAATGATAACCGTGCTGCAGCGGGTGCTGAATGTGATCAGTGCGATTACCGGGCGTACCACTTACCTGGATTTGTTACTGGAGAATCCCGATGTACTGCGCCAGTTAATGAAACTGTGTGACCGCAGTAACTGGATTGCTGAACAAATTCAACGATTCCCTCTTCTGCTGGACGAACTGCTGACGCCACTTTATCTGCAACAGCAAAAAACGGGATACCGGCAAAGCCTGGATACTTACCGTGACGAATTGCGCCAGAGCCTGCTGCGTGTTGAGCCTGAAGACGTAGAGCTGCTGATGGATACATGGCGTCAGTTTAAGCTTTGTCAGCAGTTGCGCATTGCCGCCAGTGATATCAGCGGATCTCTGCCGGTAGCCAGTGTCAGTGACAAGTTAACGGCTCTGGCAGAAGTCGTACTGGAGAGTGTTCTTAACAGCGCCTGGCAGCACACCGCAGAGCGTTACGGCCCGCCGTCTCACCTGCAGGAAGGAGAAACCGGTTTTGCTATTGTGGGCTACGGCAAGCTTGGCGGTTTTGAACTGGGCTACGGCTCCGATCTTGATTTAGTGTTTTTACATAACGCCCCGCAGGACAGCCACACTACCGGCAAGCGAACGCTGGATGCCACTCAGTTCTATATTAAGCTGGCTCAGCGCATCATGCATCTGCTGAACACTAAAACCCTTTCCGGACAACTGTACGAAACAGATCTGCGACTACGGCCGTCGGGCAATGCCGGCCTGTTAAGCTGCCATCTCAACGGATTCAGAAAATATCAGCAGGAAGACGCCTGGACCTGGGAACATCAGGCGCTGGTGAGAGCCAGAGCCATTACCGGCGATGCGGCGGTGATTGAGTCTTTCGAAGATATCCGCAGAACGATTCTCGCCAAACCCAGAGACACAGGCTCTCTGGCAAAAGACATCACTGAGATGCGGGTAAAAATGCGGGAGCACCTGCTTAAAGATAATGCGGAAGGACTCGACCTTAAACAATGTAGCGGCGGGATCACAGATATTGAGTTTATGGCTCAGTTCTGGGTACTGGACTACGCCACTCAGTATCCGGGCCTGATGGATTTTCCTGATAATCTTCGCATTATTGAACAAACCGGCAAAGCGGGATTAATCACTGAGGATACCGCCAGTCAGCTACAGGAAGCGTATCTGGATTTGCGTGACAGATATCACCAGTTAACGCTGGCTGACCATAGGTATGCAGGAAAAGAGGATTTAAGTGATATCAGAGCCGGTGTACAGAAAATCTGGCAGGAAGTCTTTGCCTGAGCTGAAGCTTTCTGCCGGCGCCCCTTTCAGCCCCGGGCATCTCCGGCTCTGAACTGACATGTTAGTTTACAACGTTGCAGTTTTTCTTCAGAAAGGGCGTCACTTCATCGGTTACCACCAGAGAACGTTGTTGCGGACACACATACGTGCCTACTCCGCTTTCAAAGTTTGAATCAATGGCTCTGGCAATGTCCGATAATGAACCGACGATGGTGTTATCAATCTGAAAGTGATACTTGATGACAAAGTCCTGGTCCAGATCCCAGATAACCTGCATCCCTTCCTGCTGGGCATAACGGGTAATGGCTTCACGTAAGGTATTGCCGGGCTTAAAGCTCCTGTTCTTGTGTTCACCGACCCAGCGGTTATTAGCCGGTTTCAGTTCGCTGGACATACCGGACAACTGACTGTCCAGGCTGCCGCCCTCGTTGTTCAGATCCACCACAAAGTCGCTTTCCTGATCTTCAATAGGATCGCTGGCCGTCATCCGGTATTCACGGTAAAACTCACTGAGCCCCTGTGAAATGGACTTTTCCTCTTCAGGTTTTTGCGGAGCTGATGATTTGTTTTGCTCGTAAAGCATAACCACAATACCGGCAACCACCAGCGTAGCAAGCGCCACGCCAATGTGTTTTGCCCAGAAGGCAGCATCTGATTGTCTTTGTTTAGTGGCCATACAATACATCCGGACAGCGCATGTTATTCCCGTTTCAGTATAGACAGAAAATGGACTTCACGGCTACTTTGTGAGGAAAAAATCATACTAAACAACTAAATAGCCATCAGTCGTAAAGCGACGGAGCATCCGGATCAGGACGGGTTTTAAATCGCTTGTGCGCCCATAAATAGCTTTCAGGCTGTTCAGCGATAATTTTTTCAATGTGCTGATTCAGCAAAGTCAGAGCAGGCACATCTTCCAGTTCACGCAATGCTTCCAGAGGCGGGTAAAATTTCACTTTATAACCGTCCAGCGTGTACTGCGAAGTGATGATCAGCGGCACACTGTCAGTTCTTCTGACGAACATCAGAGTCGCCGTGGTGGTTGCCGTATCTTTCACTCCGCCAAAGGGTACAAAAATACTTTGCGCCCGGCCGTAATCCTGATCAGGGAGATACAAGCACAGCTCTTTTTCGGCCATTGCTGCAAGCAGGGCTTTAGCATTTCGTTTATGTACCATGTACTTATTTGAGCGCGCACGGCCATGATACTGAAGATAATCCATCAGCGGATTATCATGCTTTCGATAAAAGCCCACAGCAGGATGGACATAGCCCAATCCACGACAGGCAAACTCCAGGTTCATGTTGTGAAGCGCCATACCAAATACGCCCCTTCCCTGAGCCAGCGCCGCTTCGACATGCTCGAAACCTTCAACGGTAAAGTGTTTCTTAATCCGCCACGCCGGCCACCACCAGCCCATTCCGGTTTCGAACAGCGCCATGCCCGTACAACGGATATTTTCTTCCAGCAACCTTGATTGCTCACCGGCTGACAATTCAGGGTACATAAGGGCCAGGTTTCGTCTGGCTACATTTACCCGCTTGGGTAACAGCCGGGCGATGAGTTTTCCTGTTCCGGCACCAAGCGTGCGGATCACAGGAAACGGAAGCCACAATAAGAGATAAAGCACGCCGGCACCCAGCCAGACGCCCCAATATTTAGGGCCGAGATAGGAAAATTTGAAAACAGGGGGTTTTATAGCAGCAGACAAAAACAAACCATCCGGATAATTATTTACTGCTTATTGTACTCATTTGTCGCCTGCCAGCATACCGGCAGGCGAAAGAAAGCAGGAAAACTCCGATGAGTCTGCTTAAACGATCAGAACAGGCTAATACTGCTTATCGATTTCTTTCAGTTTTTTCTCGAACTGATCATAAGCATCCTGAGACGGATAATCAAAACGGTACTGATTGTGAAAGCCGAACTGCAACTTCACCTTAGCATCTTCAATAAATAAGGTGTAACCATCATGGTCAGTGAATGCCACAATGCCGTTAAGTAAATATTTATCGTCTTTCTTCTCGCCGCTCTGGCGAATTTTATCGAACACCTGAAGCAGAAATTTACTTTCCAGTTCATTTTTCATCGGGGAGATACTCCATCAGCAACTGTTATACTATTCATACGGTAACAGCCGCTGATGGATTACTTTTACATACAGCGAAGAGACTAATTAAAGTTGTAGCGAAAACCGAGGTTCAGCACGGTGGCAGCGAAATCGTCCTGACCACGGACGTATAAAGCTTCCATTCGCAGCATGCTGTTCAGACCGACGTGATAGTCAAAGCCCAGTCCGGCCATGCCGGCAATAATGCCATCATCGTAAGCACAAAAGCCTTCAGGGATTGAATCAATATCACTGACCTGGCAACTGCCTGTTTCAATGCTTTGCAAACCCTGAACGTCAACATTCATGACGCCCAGTTTATAGTATAACTCGCCGGTACGTCCGCCCGCTTTACCCAGCACTGCCAGATACAGGCCCTGGGCTTTCAGCGCATCGGTATCGCCTTCTTCGTCCAGTAAATTCTGGTAGCCGGCTTCTACATACCATTTACTGCTGAACTGGTGACCCAGCGCAAGACTGTACGCCACGCCTTTATTCTCAGTGTCGCCAAATTCTGCATCGGTATAACCCACCGTCGCCAGCCCGTACATTCTTTCTGTGGCTTGCGCGTTGAAACTAAGCCCTGCAAGACTTAACACCGGTAACAGCAAGGCGGTGACTATTCCTTTTTTCATAATCTGCAATTCCTTTCCTTAGAAATAATATTCCAGCGCTACCTGTACGTGGTCGTCACGGCGCATGTAGTAAAACGTGTCGTCGGTTTGATCGGAAGAGAAGAAGTAAGCGTCCATCTTCCAGCGCCAGTTGTCAGTCATTCGGCTTGAAGCTTCAACAAAAGCACTGTAAGTATCGCTTTCATCCAGATCCTGAATGAAGCCGGATAAGATTTCTGTACCGTCGATATCATTCCACACCCAGCGTAGTCCCAGCATCAGGTCGTTCTGACCGGTGGCGAAGAAATTATCTTCACGCTCGTCGTACTGATATTCCATCAGCACACCCAGATCATAAGAGGTACCGAAAACCCCCACTGAGGTGCGCTCAAAGCCTGCCACTGCGGCGGCAAAATCTTCACTTTGTCCTGCGCGGTAAATCCCTTCAAACTTGAGCAACCAGGCGCCCTGCACTTTCAGTAAATCCACGCCGTACTGTTCAATTTGCGCATAGTAAGGCTGAATAAACGGCGTGCTGTTTTCATCGGTTGCCTGCAGCAACTCAGGTTCACGGGTTGTACCGTCGAAATAAGACAGACCAATTTCCCAGTCCCCCAGAGAACGTTGCCATCTCAGTGCAAAATCCACATGGTTCTGTTCATCATCAGATTCGTACAACGCCGAATTTTCACGAATTTCAACAGGCGGACGTAAGCGGCCGTCTTCACCCGGGAAAGTACGTTCACGAAAGTATGGCAGGACAAAACCGGACAATGTGCCCCAGTCACCGAACACGTTAAGGTTGATCATCGGCTGACCAAGCTTATCTTCGCCGTCGATGTTTTCTACCATGTCGGTCTGATTAATAATGTCGACCAGGTGAATGGATTCCGTTTGTCCCCAGAATACCTTGCTTACGCCGACACGGGTTTCCCAGTTATCAGCTGCGTGCATCCACATTAATTCACGTAAATCAAAGTGTGTGCGCTGCTCATCTTCCTGGTCCAGACGGGCAAAAGGCTTGAACAGAATACTGTCGATGCCGTCGTTCCATTCCGTGTACATTTCAGGTTCTAAAAACACGGAAGCCTGTGAGCGGGGTTGCCCGGGATACGCTGCATCCTGAAGAAAGTAGCGGGTTTCCACACCGGCTGAGCCACTGATGTCAATATCTGACATATCAGCCATTGCACCGGCAGAAAATCCCAGTGCGGCGGCAACAAGTGACAAACGTCTGACGGGGTTAGCGCGCCCGGCGTAAACTGTTACTGTCAAAGTCCGATTCCTCTAATTCTGTGCCAAATTCCAGTTTGTGTGTAACCAGTTCGGTAGATTTTTGTGTTTGCAGATTGTACATAAAACTACGCAGAGGTCGCCAGAACTCCCCCTCAAATAGTTTGTAATCTTCAAATTCGAGTACTTTAAGCGCTTCACCCTTGCGGTCGAAAAACTCAACCTTACGGGGCCGGTAATGTTCTTTATCAATCCATAAAATTTGTTTCGAATAGCCCGAATATTCGTCCATAGGGGTCTGTTCGAGTACGTAGACATCGTCCCCCTGATACTTGTCTTCACGAAGTAAGTCGTAAGAGAACTTAGGGATTTCAAAGGACGTCATGTCTTCAAAGGCATATTCGCTGCCCAGAAACGGACCGGATTTGTTGCTGGTTGAAATCCGGCGGACACGCTTCACAGCCGGCAGAAAAATCCACTGCTCGTCCGGTGCATCAACATGACTGAAGCTTAAAAATGCGGTGCCGCTTAAATCCCGCGGTGAATCAAATATTGTCAGCGCCTTATCACCGTCGGTAGGCACTTCCAGCGTTTTCACCCGCATTTCCCGCTGGGCTTCCTGCCCCTGGGCATTGCGCAGGGTCATGGTAATACTGGCAACTGTATTTTCCCAGCCACGGTTAACATCTTTCCTCGCTGTCGCAATACGAAGGCCTTCTTTCTCTGAAGCTTCATCTGCAATAACCGGAGTCGTCAGCACCACACTCAGTGCCAGTGACGCTAAAGAGAGCTTGCGTAATTGTCTCATGTAGCTTCCCTCGTTGTTTTGTTTTTATCTTTATCCAGCCACATCAGGAATGAGGGCAGGAAGAGTAAATCAATAAATAATGCTGCAATGAAGATAATGTTTGTCATTAACCCCATGTCTGAGTTCAGGCGGAAATCAGACAACAGCAGTACACCAAAGCCGGCAGCCAGCACCACTGTTGTGGTGATCATGGCCCGGCCTACGGTGCGGAATGCGTATTCCACGGAATCCCGCACGCTCAAATTATCTTTTCTTGCAGCCTGGTATTTCAGCAGAAAATGTACAGAGTCGTCGACGATAATCCCCATGGTCATACTCAGTTCTACTGACAGCGCCATATTGATTTCGCCGGACATCATGCCCCATATTCCAAAGCCCACACCAGCCGGCATTAAGTTAGCCATCAGGCTGACTATTCCCAGCCGCCAGGACCGCAGTGCAAGGGTGATCAACAGTGAAATCACCACCAGCGCAGCCACTGAGCCCCACACCATGCTTTCCATGTTTCTGGCACCGATGTGCGCGAACATCAAAGCGGGACTGGCCGCTTCCAGACGCAATTCTGGTGCCAGTTTACCAAACCACCGTTTGGTCCGCGCCTCAAATTCGGTGAACTCCTCACTTCCGAGGTTTTCCAGCACGGCAATAATGCGAACACCGGACTTGTCGATATCTATCTGGTTATTCAGATCGAGACCATATGGCAAGGACATTTCGTACAGTAACAGGTACTGTGCAGCGAGGTCTTTAGATTCAGGTAAGGTAAAATATGCCGGCTCATCATCATGCATATTCATGTTAAGGCGCTTGATGATGTCAGCAAAACTCAGCACATGTTTGACTTCCGGCTGCGAGCGCAACCATTTGGCCAGTGCATCCACCTCTTTCATCACCGCAGGGTCATTGATGCCATAGGGCTCACCGGTATAAACAGCAAAATCGATATTCGACATGCCGCCCATATATTTCTTTTGGATTTCAACGGACTGACGAAACGGTGATGATAAATCGAAGTACTCTACCGCCACATCGTTCAGACGGTTATTCAGGCAGAACAGCAGCGACACAGTGAGAACAATGACCGAATAAGGCAGAATACGGCGGTGATTGCTGATAACCCATCCACCCAGTTTTTTAACCTGTGTGTCGTCGCCATTTTGCTCTTTAACACGGGGGGCTGGCAGTAAAGTGAGCATAGCCGGCAGCACGGTCAAAGACAAAATACAGGCCAGTACAACCCCGACGGCGGTTAAATTTCCAAGGTGAGATAAAATAGGTACTTCCGCAAAATTCAGCATTAAAAAGCCAATTGCTGTGGTACCGCTGGTAAGTAAAACCGCCTTGAGGTTTAGCACAATACTTTCAGCCAGTGCCTGTTCCTTCGCCAGACCCTGCTGAATTTTTTGCCGGTAAGTCACAATAATGTGTAGGCAATCAGCGACAGCAAGCGTTGTGACCATGGTCGGCACATTGACCGTAGAGGGACTCAGAAAAATTCCCCACCAGCCGGCAATTCCCATCGTCATCACAATCGTGCCGCCAACAACCACGAGCACTACTGCTGATGCTGCTTTTGAGCGTGTTAATAGTGCAATCATCACCGCAATGATGATAAACATAAGCGGGATCAGGGTTGACGCATCATCCTGCGCTGTCAGCGCGAATGCGTCATTCATTGTCACAATCCCGGACAGATAAATTTTGTGGTCCGGGTAGGCGGTTTCATATTTCTCTTTTAACTCTCTGGCGAATGCCCCGATCTTCATTATCTTGGGAGTCTGGTCGCCTTCGGGTAGCTGAATTGTGACATTGATCACCGCCATCGCTTCGTTGTCGGAGATAAGCCGCCCGCGTAAATTTTGGATGGGTTCAATTACTTCCCTCACCCATCTGATATGGGCTTCATCCGTTTGCCCTTTGCGAATAAGATCCTGCACCACCAGCCCTTCCTCATCGGCAAAGGTATACTGATAATTCGACAGTGATTCCACCCGGTTAGACATGGGAATATGCCAGGCATCCTCTGTGAGGGCATGAATAAGTTCGAAGGTTTCCGGCTGATAGACGTTTTCACTGTCCGGCAAAATGAGGAAGGTAACATTTTCGCTTTTGCTGAAAACATTCTGCATTTCTTCATAAGCCAGTTTCTGAGGATCATCAGGCTCAAAGAAAACTTTATAGTCTCCGCGGAAATAAAGATTACCGGCTCCGAAACCGGTGATGACGCACGCCAGCAGAAACAGTGCTATGACTGTTTTCGGTTTTTCCATGCACCACCGCGCCCAGGCCGGGAGTGTTTGCATAAAATGTCATGTCCTTTTATCTGTTCTGTTTCACAGTGTATCTGCTAAAAGTTCAGAGTGTAAGTATTTGCCCTTATACGCAGGATTTCCAAAAAGAAATTTAATGTTTAAAAAAACAGCAGAAAAACAAGCAGGTAAATAAACCTGCGTACTGGCTCAGGTATCTCATTTAACAGACTGCTTACATAACATTTGATCTTTGGAAAATGTCATGTAGTATTAGAAGAATACAACTGGTCAGATGAGCGGATGAGTAATATGAGTATTCGAAAAAGCCTGAAAAAAGTTCTTCCACCTATTTCTGTGACAGAGCAGGAAGCATTGGACGCCGGTGATATCTGGTTAGAAGCCTCTATCTATCAGGGCAAACCAGACATGCAAGCCCTGCGTGCCATTCCACAGGCGGAATTAAGTGCCGATGAACAGGCATTTATTGACGGCCCTGTGCAGGAGTTGCTGGGATTAATCGATGATTTCGAGCTGGCAAATGGTAAGCACATTCCGGATGAGATTTTAGCGTTCCTGAAGAAACACCGTTTCTTCTCAATGATCATTCCGAAGAAATTTGGTGGTCTGGAATTCAGTCCTTACGCCAACTCAACCATCGTTGCAACTATCGCTGCGAAAAGCGGTGCTATTGCCGTAACCGTTATGGTGCCTAACTCGTTAGGTCCGGGCGAACTGCTGATGCACTATGGTACAAAAGAGCAGCAGGACTACTATCTGCCCCGCCTTGCAGTGGGTGATGACATTCCCTGTTTTGCACTGACCAGCCCTGAAGCCGGTTCAGATGCCGGTGGCATTCCTGATGCAGCTATCGTCACGAAGGGTGAATGGGAAGGTAAAGAAGTTATTGGTCTGAAAGTCAGCTGGGACAAGCGTTATATCACGCTTGCGCCAATCGCTACCGTACTGGGCCTCGCATTTAAAGTTTTCGACCCTGATCAACTGCTGGGTGAAAAACTTGAGCTGGGTATTACCTGTGCCCTGCTGCCAAAATCTCACCCCGGCGTAGAACTGGGTAACCGTCACGATCCTATGGGACAACGTTTCTACAACGGTACGACCCGTGGTAATGATGTATTTATTCCTATGGATTTCATTATCGGCGGTCAGAAAAACATCGGCCGCGGCTGGCAGATGCTGGTGAGCTGCTTAGGTGCAGGTCGTGGTATTTCATTACCGGCCATGGGCGTGGCAACAGGTCAGGCGGCACTGAAAGCGTCTGCAGAGTACAGCTTTGTGCGTGAACAATTCGGACTGCCAATTGGCCGTTTCGAAGGTATTCAGGGCAAACTGGCAGATATCGCCGGTAAAACATTCCTGCTGGAGTCTATGCGTGTTCTGACAACAGAAGGTTTGGGTTTAGGCCTGAAGCCGTCAGTAGTGACTGCGATTGCCAAATACCATATGACTGAGCTGGGTCGTGACGTAATGAACTCGGCAATGGATATCCTGGCGGGTAAAGCCATTCAGCGCGGACCGCAAAATACGTTATCCGGCGGCTACAGTTCATTACCGATTGCCATTACGGTGGAAGGTGCCAACATTCTGACCCGTAACCTGATGATCTTCGGCCAGGGTGCAATGCGTTGCCATCCATACTTGAAAGAGATGGTGGATCTTATTCACAGTGACGACCACTCTGCCGACGGCGAATTCAATAAAGTATTGAAGAAAACGGTCAGTTTCAGTGTGAAAAATGCGTTCCGCAGCTTAGGTAAGAGCTACCTGCCCTTCCTGCGCGGTGCAGAGTCTGCACTGCCGGAAGTGACAAAGTACGAGAAGCGTCTTAATGCATTGTCAGCAAAACTGGCTCCTATGGCCGATTTATCGCTGGCGGTACTGGGCGGTGATTTGAAAAAAGCAGAATTGCTGTCAGCCCGTCTGGGTGATGTAATGAGTTATCTGTACGGCGCCATGGCAGCCATCCGCTTCTATGAGCAACGTGTAGAAGACCGTAAACTGGCACAGCCTTACTTCGAGTACGCTATGGAGTGGACGCTGCAACAGGCTGAACAGGCACTGGTTGATTTCATCGGTAACTTCCCGAACACAGCAACCCGTGGTCTGATGCGCCTGCTGACCTGTACGTATACCAATTCAGTCAGCGGGATCAGCGATAAGCTGTCCTGTGAACTGGCTCTGGCATCCATGCAGGATAACAGCATCAAAGCACAACTGACGCACCTGGTTCGTCCTGTTGCCGGTGACGGTAACGACATCAACGAGCAGGCGTTTAAAGCGAAACATGCTGTAGCCCATCTGTTAGGTAAAGTACAGAAGGCGCTGCGTAAGGAACCGGTCATCCCGTTCCTGTCGTTTGAAAACGCACTGAATAAGTTACAGGAGCGCGGTGTTGTAACGGCTCAGGAAGCTGAAATGCTTCACGATTACAATGAGAAGCGTAAGCTGGCTGTCCGGGTTGACGAGTTCAACTTTGACCTGGAGCCGTTATCTCAGGAAAAAAGCGATTCTTCAGCGAAGAAAGACGCTGCCTGATATTCTGAATACTGCTCTACAGCATTGATTTAAAAGGTGACTACGGTCACCTTTTTTTATTGCTTTTTGCCGGTTTTGCACTATACCTTTTAGCAGGAACTTTTCCGGTTTACCCGGGCGGTACGCTTCTCCGTCATCTCCCGGTGAATACATATAAAATGTGACAGGGCCGTCCAGCTGACAGGATTAAGTAGTGCGCCCCATATTCCACCACTCCACACTGAATGATGCCGCGTTAAGGGATGTTGTGCACCTGCTGCACTCTAATGCCTTTAACGGCATGATTATCTCTGTCGCTGCCATCAGTGCGCTGGCATTCGGGTTCGATACACCGGAAACCCATTCAGTCAAACGACTCTTCTGGTTGATCATGGTGTCTGTTTTACTGCTTCGCTTTCTTGATGCCATCTTCTGGATGAAAGTCCTCAGGCAGAAAGACAAATCTCCCCGTCCCGCATTTTTCCGGTTCGCCATTGGTGTCACACTGACAGCCATCATCTGGGCGCTCTATTGCGTTACCCTGTACCCGCTGATGGATATTATGGAGCTGGCTACCACTGTTGTGGTGCTGTCAGCCCTGGCGGGCGGTGCAGCGGCAGTGCTCGGTGCCAGCCGGCCGCTGGTATGGACTTACTGCACGCTGTTGCTGATCCCGGTTTCCGTAATGGCACTGACAGATCCGCGTAAAGAGTTATTTATGCTGGGTCTGCTTGGATTCGGCTTCTGCATCATCATGCTGGACACCTCCCGCAAAACCAATGCCTTTTATCTGGAGACCATCAGCTTACGGGAAAAGAATCAGGCGTTGGTGGAACAAATGGCAGAAGAGCGCAATGAAGTGGTAAGAGTAAACGAAGCTCTGCGTCTGAGTAACCAGAAACTGGACAATATGAACGCGACACTGGAAGCCGAAGTGCATTCCCGCACAGAAGATATTGTGCGCCTTTCTAACCGCGACCCCCTCACCGGCCTGATGAACCGGGCGGCGTTCTTAAATACCCTGCGGGACAAGTTAAAACAGGCCGCCTTAAGGGAAGAGAAGCTGGCTATCCTGTTTACTGATCTCGACGGCTTTAAACAGGTGAACGACAGTCTCGGCCATCAAACCGGTGACCAGGTACTGGTCTCTGTCGCCTCGAGATTCCGCCAATTTGCACCGGACGATTGTTTATCACGGTGGGGAGGCGACGAATTCATTATTGTTGCGACGTTCTGCAATCTCAGCAAAATAGTGCAACTGGCAAAAAATATCCGCGCCAGTATTGCTCAGGGCATGGCTATAGACAGAAATATCATCAATCTTGATGCCACGACAGGTATTGCTATTTTTCCGGATCACGGCGACAACGAACAGCTTTTGATCCAGCGTGCCGATATCACCATGTATCATGAGAAACGTCGCGGCGTGAACCATACCGGCATTTTCAGTGATAACGTGTATGATGCGGTATGCAGAGAAATGCAGTTACGGGACGGGCTTCGTTCTGTCATCATCAATGACCAGTTGCACCTTGTTTATCAACCTATTGTAGATGCCGGTACTGGCCGTGTGTGGTCTTACGAGGCGCTGCTGCGGTGGCAATTTAACGGACACCCCGTCTCTCCCGCAGACTTTATTCCTGTCGCTGAACGTTCGGGCCTTATCAACGATATCGGATTATGGGTGCTGTCAAAAGCGTGCGAAACCGCAACAGGCTGGAAAGACCCTGACGTTGCTGTTTCGGTGAACGTATCAGTGATTCAGCTTATGGAAGATAACTTCATCCTCAAGCTCGACGAAGTACTCAGTCATACGGGCCTTGCGCCTTCCAGGTTGCATCTGGAAATTACAGAATCTGTATTCGCAGACAATAAACAAAAGCTTGCAGCGCAGGTGAATGCCATAAAAAATCGCCGGGTAGCCGTTTCCATAGACGATTTCGGTACCGGCTTTTCATCGCTGAGTCAGCTTCAGCTCCTGCATTTTGATCACATAAAAATTGACCGGTCGTTTATTCATAACCTTAACTCAGCAGGCGGCCCGATTATCCGTGCGACCTTGCTGATTGCCGGCGAGTTCGGCTGTAAAACCGTTGCCGAAGGAGTAGAAACAGAAGAACAGGCTACAAGGCTTAAGGCGATGGGTGTAGACTACCTGCAAGGATTTTACTTCGCCAGGCCTGAGCGTGCAGAGACACTGACCGGCCGGCTATAAACAGAACAATAATAATCACATGGCTCAACTTTACTTTTACTACTCTGCAATGAATGCAGGGAAATCTACCTCACTGCTCCAGTCTGCTTACAACTACCGTGAACGGGGTATGCACGTACTGATTTTCACAGCGGCAATCGATGACCGCTATGATGTGGGTAAGGTCACCTCAAGAATTGGTTTGCAGGCCGACGCCAGTTTATACGGTAACGAAGATAACTTGTTCCGGCAGGTATTTAAGGCTCACCGTGCCCAGCCGCTGGACTGCGTATTTATTGATGAAGCGCAGTTTCTGACTAAGGCGCAGGTAAGGCAACTGGTAGAAATTGTCGACGAACTGGATATTCCCGTGCTGGCCTACGGACTCCGTACAGATTTTCTCGGTGAAACCTTCGAAGGCAGCCATTATCTGCTGGCCTGGGCTGATAAATTTACTGAGCTGAAAACAGTCTGTCACTGCGGTCGCAAAGCCACATTTGTGGTGCGGATGGATGAACAGGGCCAGCCTGTCACCGGCGGTAATCAGGTTGAGATTGGCGGTAATGACCGTTATGAATCTATGTGCCGCAAACACTTCAAACAGCTGGTATGGGATCAACCGTCGGCGTAGATCTGCTTCAGCGGTTCCCTGCAGCGCCGGGTCGTTGATCCGCCACCCCGTGTCACTGAACCTCTGACAGTTGACAAGCCTCTCAATATTTTCAACAGTGGTGTGAAAAGATAAAGGAGTACACCACTTGCGCAGGCTTTTTCTCTCCGGCTTATGTGCCACCCTCATTGCAGCTCAGGCTGCGGCTGATACGCAACCGGTAAACCAGTTGCCATCTGATTTGAAAACACTGCCGGATACCATTGACCGTGCTTTGTCAGAATTTTACACCCCGGGTATGAGCGTGGGCATTGTGAAAGACGGCAAGGTTGTGTACCTCGCCGGACATGGCCTCAGAAATAAAGAGCAAGGGCTGCCAGTGACACCGGACACCTGGTTCAGACTGGCTTCTGTCAGCAAAGCATTTACAGCCACCACCGTGGCACAACTGGTAGACGAAGAAAAACTGAACTGGCACACAAAGGTAGAAGACGTGCTACCCGGTTTCAGGATGGCTGATCCTTTTGCCAGCCGCGAAATGGATATCACCGATCTGTTAACCCACCGCAGCGGTTTGGGTTCAGGTGCCGGAGACAGTATGTTGTGGCCTGAGCCATCCGGCTTCAGCCGTCAGGATATCGTGCATAACCTGCGCTTTCTGACGCCTCAGTACAGTTTTCGCAGTGAATACGCCTATTCCAATGTAATGTATATCACAGCAGGGGAAATAGTGGCGCACCTGACGGAAGACAACTGGGAATCCCGGCTACAAAACCGTGTATTTGCTCCCCTTGGTATGGACTGCTTTGGTGGGGATGTGCCGGGCTATGTGCTCGAAAACCGCGCCATCAGTTACGGCCACAACGATGAGAGAGGCATTTATCCCATTCCACGTAACCAGCTGGCAGAAAAAGGCATTGTCTCTGCTGCAGCCGGCGGCGTCAGCTGTAATGCGACGGGTATGCTGAAGTGGGTTCAGATGTGGCTGGATGAAGGTAAAAGTGCCGGCGGTGAAACCATTCTCTCAGAAGATGCATACAACACCATGCTGACGCCGCAAACCCTGTTGTCTGTTGATGACACTGACGAAGAATGGGACCACATGCATTTTAAGGCGTATGGTCTCGGCTGGCGGCTTATGGATATTTTCGGCCATAAGGTAATCTCTCATACCGGCACCTTATCCGGTTATCAGACGTATGTGGCTTTCGTACCGGATCAACAACTGGGTGTGGTAGTACTGAATAACGGCTCCAACTACGGTGCCCGCGGCGCTGTCATGCAAACCATCCTCAAAGCTTACCTGCCTGAAAGTGATAAAAGAAACTGGATAGATGAATACCGGGCTTATCAGGATGAACAGGAAGAGAAATATCTGGCCAGACACACGACTCCCTCTGGCAGCAATAAAGTGCTGTTACCGCAAAACACCTACGCCGGACAATTCAGCGACGAATGGTTTGGCCTGATGACCGTTTACCCTGAAGGCGACACCCTGCGGATAAAATCTAACAAAATGCCCACTCTCACCGGCAGACTGGAGCCCTTTGAAGATCATACATTTGTGATCCGCTGGGACAACCAGAACGCAGCCAGTGACGCCTTTATCCGTTATCAGGTGAATGTAAAGCGGGAAGTCACCGGCTTCACCCTCTACCCGTTTACAGAACGTGAAATAACCAACCATGAATGGCGGGATATGGTTTTTACTGTTGATAAGGAATAGCCCGGCCGAGATGCAGAATCATCAGGAAAGCGATTAGAGCGATTAGTATTTAAGATTTTAATCGTTTTATAAAATCACATAATCTGTACCCAACTTAACAAGGAGCAGATTATGGCTAAAATGATTCAAAAACTGGTAAGCAAAAACAAAACACAATCCACCCCGGCAATGACCTGTAATTATCAGAATAATTACTATGGCGATCAGGTATGTGTGGCGTGCGCACCGGTCAAAGGTAAGCGGGCGTAAAGGTGACTTTAAGGTCACTCCTCTGTCCGAAGATACCGGCAACACCGGAAATAAAAAAAGCCCGCACCGGAAACCGGTGCGGGCAATGCTATTTCACAGGGAGAGTGAATCAGTCGAACAGGTACTTCAGAGATACCACAGTAGTGCGGCCGTTCAGCGGGCGGGCACGGATGTAGCTGCCTACTGCTGCAGAGCCTTCTTCAGATTCTGTAATAACAAACTCATCAGTGGCGTTGTTTACGTTCAGAGAAACTGAGAACTGGTCATTAACCCAGTAAGTGGCAAATACATTCACCAGGTTATAAGCATCCTGTTTCAGGTCATTGTTGTCCTGAACATAGTACTCGGTAGAGCCTTGCAGAGATGCACCCACTGACCAGAAATCAGTAACGTATTCCGGTGTAATTGTCCAGATCCAGTCAGCCTGACGACGGGGTGTGTTACCCACCAGCGTTGCATCATTCGCGTCTTTGCTGATTTCAGCATCTGTCCATGTGAGGTTACCGGACAGCACGAAGTTATCAGTTGCATTCCAGCGTCCTTCAAATTCCAGACCTGTTGCTTCATATTCGCGCATGAACGTCAGACCGCTGGTCACCTCAGCCTGAGTATCTTCCGTCACTGTGTCGAACAGCGTAGCGTTCAGCATCAGATCACGGGTGCCGTACTTATAACCAATTTCAAGTTGCTTCGTTGTATCGAAGCCGGAGGTTGTGTTGGTCAGGCTGCCATCAGTATTCAGTGTGCCGCCAATTTGCAGCAGACGGTCTGCCAGTGCACGGCCACCTTTCGAGTAGCGGGCGAACAGGGTTTGCGTTTCGCTCAGTAAATAAGAACCACCCAGTGAATAGGAAGTGTTATTGGCACTGTAGTCAACAATTTGCGATGACGCACCGGCGCGGTTCAGGTTAATCACACCGCCGCTGATGAAGCCGCTGTTCTGCGCAGACGCATCTTCAATCTGTTCAATAACACCGTTTCCGTTAATGTCGTAATCGGCATTGCCGCCACAGCAAGCGCTGATCAGTTCACCCGATGCATCAACACTGTCGTAACGCACTGAAGCATCAATAAGAATGTTGTCTGACAGTTCAAAGCCTACGTTCATGTAGGGTGCAGTTGTCACATAGTTCAGATCCCACTCATACGACAGGAAGCTGGCTGACAGCAGGCCGTTGGATACCAGTTCAGTACCATCAGCATCTGTAATATTCAGCAACTGCGAGTTGTCACCGTCCAGCGTCTGGATAAAGGTTTGCCAGCTTGCCCAGCTCGTCGCAATATCCTGATTTGAATAGTAATAACCTACTGTCAGTGATACGCCGTTATCGAACTCTTTACGCAGGCTCAGATCGTTAATCATGTTACCCAGGTCATTGAGACGGGCATCAAACTGTAAGTTAGTAAATGCTTCGCCGGTATACACTTCACCTGCACCCGGACCATTCGCCAGAGTAACCGTGGTGCTGTCGCAGTTCAGCGCATTACCTTCGCCATCAAGCGCGCCGGAACAAAGCGCAGCAGCGAAGTTTGATACATCGCCCGGGCCGGCAGGGAAACCGTCAGTGAAAGGTGCAATGAATCCACCGGAAACATCCGAAATACGGAATTTGTTTAACAGGAACAGATTATCCGCAACTTCCAGGTCTACTTCCACGCCGAATGAATTAACTTCTGATGAAATACCGTCGCGTACGTCACGGTTTTCCGGATTGCCGTAGCTGTCAAAAGTAGAAATATTCGTGTTATACACTGAGTTCAGGGCCTGTGAACTGGCATCAAAACCGGGAACTGGACCGTACTCACCGTCACCTTTAACCAGTACCGGAGATGGCAGATAAGTGGAAACTTTGTCATCCAGGTTTTTGTAGAAGAAACGGATATGACCGTTATCCAGCAGCTTGGTGATATTAAACTTCACCTGGCCGCCTTTATCACCGTGATAACCGGTGTCACGGGTACCTTCACCACCGCGGGCAAAGCCGGCAATGTGATAATACAGGTCGTCGCTGATTTCACCGCCGTAACGGAAATCCAGGCGCATTTCATCGTAATCCACACCAAAAGATGTACCGATAGCACCACCACCGATTTCACCGGTGTTGCTGATCATATTGATAACACCACCCGGCGAGTTACTGGCGAAAGTCGACGCAGAGCCTCCGCGAACGGCTTCTACATTAGCCACTGACCAGTCATAACGGATGAAGTTATCAGCATTACCAAAGTTGATATCACCGTATTCCAGTACCGGTAAGCCATCTTCATGAATTTGCAGAAATTTGGAACCGCCGGTAGCCAGAGGAATACCACGGATAGTGATGTTCGCGTTACCGCCACCACCTGAAGACTCAGCACGGATCCCCGGAATAGCACGGAACACTTCAGCAGTAGAGCGTGGCGCAAGTTTTACAATATCGTCTTCGTTAAAGGAACTGACCGACACGCTGGCTTCCTGCATGGTGGCACCACCAGGGGTTGCAGTCACAACGATTTGTTCGTATTTGGCTTTATCCTGGGTTTCAGCGTCAGTATTGTCCTGAGCAAAAACGGGACTGGCTATGACTGCGCTGACAGCCAACGCTAATCTACTGAATGCATAACGCTTGTTCATGTTTTCTCCGGGAGAGTGTTTGAGTGTTTACAGGCTAACAATCCGGTCACTTTTCTAACGGGCAGCTTATTCCCACCTTCTTCATAACCGAACTTAATCGTTTAAGAATTTAATCTAAAAACTTTCCAGTGTAAATACAATGTGAAGAATTTATATAGCAGAGATAATAAAAGAGACGATATAACCGATACAAATCAGTGATTTATAATTGATAAAATTTTATTAACCTGTTTTAAAATATACCCAAAAGGATAACAATTTAATCTTATTTGATTAAGGTAAGTACAGAGAGACAGGCAATTATGAAGGCTGAAACCGCTATAATTGTCCGGCCAGACTGACGCCGGCCGGTGCAGCGGATGAAAAGGTGCAACAAAAAAAAGCAGTTTTACAAAAAGAAAGAGACGGCAGTCTGAAGCGATGCCGGAAGCGGTACTAAGACACCGGAAGCGATATTAAATAGTACCGCCGTTAAGAAGTTCGAAATCGAGTACTACAGAGTCAGCCTGCTCACCTTCCAGTAGCAGCTTTGCGGCAGTTTCCCCCTTTTCGATGCTCGACTGGCAAACCGTGGTGAGAACAGGACGGGTACGGCGGGCTTCGTCAATACCGTCAAAGCCGGTAATTTTCAGTTCCTGCGGCACTTTAATGCCCTTGCTGAGCGCACATTGCAACAACTCCAGCGCAATCATGTCACTCATGCACAGTACGGTTTGCGGGCGGGGTGAAATACTTAGCACTTCATTGGCGGCCTGACGGGTAAAATTTCCCCCGCTCTCCGGAATATGCCAAATCCATTCATTATTAATGTCGCAATTTTTGCGTTTCATCGCCCTGAAATAACCATCAAGCCGGCGATGAGAAATTGCACTGTCTGAGTCCAGCAGCGGACTGTCGTACACCCTGCAGGTCACAGGTGAGTCGATAAGTTTCAGTCCCAGAATAGCGGCACGTCCACCTTCTTCCAGTGCTTCCATCGCAATCTGATAAGCGGCATTCTCGTTATCGATGTTCACTGAGGGGCAGCCTTCAAGGTTGAAGTCTACCGTGACCACCGGTTTACTTAATTGCCGTAGTTCTTCCCCTAGTTTAGGGTTTTGGGGCGCACCATAGCAGATAAAGCCGTCAACGAAATCGGCCACATCGGTAATAGTTTGTGCATTACCGGCATACAAGAGTAAATGCTTTTGAGCGTCCTGCAGCACGGAGGAAACGCCACGGATGAAGGTAGATGCAACAGGGTCACTGACCATGTATTCAATGTTATCGGCAAGCACCAGCGCCACAATATTAGACTGACCTTTACGGAGGATCTGCGCTGCTTTATTAGGCCCGCTGTAACCTATCTCTTTACAGGCAGCCAGAATGTCATCACGTCTGGCGGCAGAAAGCTGGTCCGGGCGGTTAAAGGCATTAGAGATGGTTGCGGTAGAAACGCCCAGCTTTTCAGCCACATCTTTTAAAGTCAGTTTTACTTTCTTCATTGTTACGGCAAAGGTCACTGTACTGAATGCCGGCAGGCATAATTAAACGGGTGCAATCTTAATCGATTAACATTTTTTTAAAATTTTAGCACAGTGATGGTAACCGGTACGACTTTATTTTCAATTTTTACCGCCATCGTACCGGTGAACTAGTAATTTAACAGGAAAACTAGTTGTAAACGGGCCTTGCTGCAGTAAGTTCAGCCACCTTCTGTTTAATGGTTGCAGCCGTGTCTGCGCAGTCCGGCGCACTAAGCAAATCACACATCCATCCGGCCAGTTGCTGACAATCTGCTTTAGTGAAGCCCCGTGAAGTGACGGCCGGAGTGCCGATGCGAATACCACTGGTGACAAATGGAGACTGGGGATCATCAGGCACCGTGTTCTTATTAACAGTTATATTTACACTGTTAAGCAACGCATCGGCTGCTTTACCGGTCATGCCTTTGCTGATCAGGCTCAACAGAAACATGTGGTTATCAGTGCCGCCGGATACCACATCAAAGCCACGCTCAATAAAGACTTCTGCCATCGCTCTGGCGTTGTCTACCACCTGTTGCTGATACACCTTATAGTCATCAGACATAGCTTCTTTTAACGCCACCGCTTTGGCTGCGATGACATGCATAAGCGGACCGCCCTGAATACCCGGAAAAATCAGTGAATTGAATTTCTTTTCCAGTTCGGGAGCAGACTGACAAAGGATTAACCCTCCCCGCGGCCCCCGCAATGTTTTATGAGTAGTGGTGGTAACCACATGTGCCGCTTTCACAGGGTTAGGATACACACCGGCGGCCACCAGGCCGGCAACATGAGCCATATCCACCATTAACCACGCACCAACACTGTCGGCGATATCTCTGAAACGCTGCCAGTCAACGATGCGGGAATACGCCGAGAAGCCGGCAACAATCATTTTTGGCTTGTGGATTTCTGCCAGCTCTGCAACCTGTTCATAGTCAATTTCACCGGATTCCGGGTTAATACCGTATTGCACAGCGTTGTACAATTTACCGGAAAAATTCGGCTTTGCACCGTGTGTCAGGTGACCGCCGTGATCGAGGCTGAGACCTAAAATGGTATCGCCCGGAGAAAGCAACGCCATGTAAACCGCCGCATTAGCCTGCGAGCCTGAGTGCGGCTGAACATTGGCGTAATCTGCGCCGAATAAGGCTTTAGCGCGGTCGATAGCAAGTTGTTCGGCAACATCCACTTCTTCACAGCCGCCATAATAACGTTTCGCCGGATACCCCTCAGCGTACTTGTTGGTTAACTGACTTCCCTGTGCCGCCATTACCGCCCGGCTAGTGTAATTTTCAGATGCGATCAGTTCGATATGAACTTCCTGACGCCGGGTCTCTTTTTCGATTACCGCAGCGATTTCAGGATCCACATTATTCAGCGATTCATTCAGCAGCTTCATGATAACTCCATTGTGTTTTGATTTTCTTTATGCTAATTCTGGTATCGCAATAAATAAAATTAATAAAAACAATAGAGCCATAAGTTTCCAAAATAGGGTTGCCTGCCTATTTTTATTTTGGAGTGTAGCCATGAAAAATTTGTCCGTGGACTTCTTACGTTCATTTGTGACGATTGCGCAGACGGGTAGCTACACTTTATGTGCGGAACGTTTAAAACGCACACAACCAGCTATCAGCCTGCAAATCAAAAAACTTGAAGAAATGGTGGGGGAAAAGCTGTTTTCCCGCGAAGGCAACCGTCTTACTCTGACGCTGGCAGGCAGCAAGCTGCTGGAATTCGGTATGAAAATACTCATGCTGAATGACCAGGCGATGGCTGAATTTGGTCGTCCTCAGGTCAGCGGGAATATCAAACTGGGGATCCCCAGTGAATTTTCCACGACCCTGATGCCTAAGATCATTCGCCGCTTCACCCAGTCTTATCCGGAAGTCTCTCTGGAAGTGCACTGTGCGCTGAGTAAAGATTTGCTGTGTGAACCCCTGAAAAACCAGTTTGATTTAATCCTGTCACTGCAGGAGATGCCCGATCCCGACCAGGATGGTTACATCGTGACAGACCAGCTGGTGTGGGTTGGCAGTCAGCGCTTTGTTAACAGCATTCCTGAAAAGCTGCCCATTATCGCCGCCCCGGCGCCCTGTATTTACCGTAAACGTGCAACCAACCTGTTAGGAAAGCACCGCAAGCAGTGGCAAATTGTGTACACCATCGGCGATCTCAACGGTATTCAGACCGCCATCAATGAAGGACTGGGCATTACCGTACTGGCGAGAAGTACTGTGCCGAACGGCTTGCATATTTTGTCCCCTTCTCCGGCGCTGCCGGAGCTGGGTCATATTGGTGTGTGTCTGGTGAATCCGCAGAAAGTGCGCTCTGAAGCCATAGAACTACTGGCCAAAACCATGGTGACTGAACTGTCTGCCTGCTGAGGAGACTTAAAAGAGTCTCCCGTTCCGACTTTGTTAATAGAGAATTATTGCAGCAACTACATGTTAATAAAGAATTAGCAAAATCTGTGGGAATTTCCGGTATCATTCAGGAATCCGATAAGAAGTAAGGTAGTAAAAACAAGGCATGGTGTCAGTTCAGGTACCCATTGCCCTGTCTGCCTTGAATTGCTGAGAGTAACATCAGGCAATTTCGCAGTAGTAATTGAAAGGAAAGCGGTGAGCGCACAAAGCCAGAACCCCGACAGTATTTACACACAGCAAGTAAAACAACTCATCAACATGATTTACCCTCATGAAACCGGCTTCGGCTCCGTTTTCGAAGATGCCAGTGATTACTTTTCCCTTACTCCGGCCCTGGAAAAGCAAGTTGAAGATTTAAAAACGCAACTCAGTAAAATTGAAGGAAATAAAAAAAGAAAAGTACTGGCAGAGCAACTTGCACGACAAATAAAGAATCATAAAGAAAAACTCAAAGAAGAAAGGCTTGCACGTTTAGAAAGGTTGAACGACGTAAGCACAAAAATCATCGAACTTTGTGAAGGCGACAACTGGCAGGAAACACAGCAGTCCAGTGCAAAGCTGCTTGGAACGCTGATGTTGCTTACCCGGGGCCCGTCGGGTAATTTTGCCCGCCTTCATATGCGCCTTAAGCCTTTGTATAAGGCCGTACTGACATTACGCTTAGCCGACAGGCTTCTGGCACACGACACTATTGCTAATAAATATCTGTCGAAGTATCGCGAAGCCGCATCCCGCTTTCGCGGAAACCGTTATTGGCGTGATAAATGGAAAATTGAGCTGGGACGTCCCCTAATCCTTGCCGCACTTTTGCAGGATATCGGCTTACAGAGTCCCGCCGCGCAAACTATCCTCAAAGGTGAGAATGGTGATTTAAGTGAATTCCGGTTATTAGATGACGCACAACGAAAAGCGCTGTTGAAGCTTAACTTCCATTTTACGCTCAAATACATTTCAGAAGGCTTAGGGCTACCTGATTATGTAGGAAATGATAAGGAAGAAAGAGACCGGTTCGTCCAGACCCATAAAGACGCCGGCGAATTTCTGTATCAATTAGTAAAAGACGCGTTTGTTTCCAAAACAGGCCTGGGAGAGATAGTTAAAATTCCACAAATTTATGTTTCTATTGTACTTTCAACCAAATCAGACTATTCGCGCAAAAGCTTGCCGAAAGGTTATATGCTGATTGAGCAACTTGCGAAAAAAGATGGCTTAAATAAACAGTTAGCTCAGGATTTCATTGAGCTTGTAGGTTACTTCCCGCAAGGTTTCGGTGTTACCTATATTCCGGTCAATGAAAAAGGTCAGGAAAAAGATCAATATGAATGCGCCATCGTGATTGGGCTCAATCCCCATAATCCGGCAGAACCTCTGTGCAAAGTGGTAACAAGAAATCAGAAGTACATTTCAAGCGGTGCGCAAGAAATCATTCCTAAGGGAAGAAACCTGTACTTTCCCGCCAACCGGAAAAAGTTAATGCGTATGGGGAAAGACAGGTTGAGTGAAATAATGAGTCAGTTATCGGGCAACTTTACCCCTGATGCCATTGACGATTTAGTGCCCGGCCTCTGGGAGCCCTTCAACTTTTTCAGCTTTAAAAAGCATCAGAATTTATGGGCGAAAAACAAATAGCATATAAGGCTAGTTTAAGGCAAACAGGTACATCAAAGTCGCTGAGCTGACAGAGCTGTCTGGCTGAGGAGACTTAAATGAGTCTCCCGCTCTCATACAACCCGTAGAACATAGCAGCATTGCCCATCAGTAATCCTGCATAGAGTCCGAACCGTCCGCAAAATACCCCGACGGATCTTTGCCTTGCCTGCCCGGCAGATTGTTGATCGGCCAGAATCATATTTTGCATCTTGATGGTTTGTACAATGATGATGCCCATCATCACCTGGTACATCAGAACCGGCCCCGCCCACCCCGTTGTAAACTCATAGGCCGCTGTCCACAGCGCACCGGCAATCAGCGTCGCTGTAACGGTTCTGTTCCGCTCTTTTTTCAGTGCGGCTTTACGCTCTTCATGCTGCATATAACGCAGGGGAATACTGGCGCTCATGTATACGGTTAATGCGCCGGCGGCTGCGGCCATCATGGCACCACTGAACAGCCATTTCACAGCCCCCCAGAACCCGCCTTTAGCCACAGAACCGGTTGCTGCATGTGCCGGTGTGCTGAACCCGGCACCAAATAATACAGCGCTGCTGATTGTCAGAGCCGGCGCAGTTGAAAGGATCAGCGAGCCGTACTTTTCCATCAGTTTTTCACGCAGAGATAAACGGGCACGGTAAAGCTGCTGCCGTACGGCATCATCAGAAATATTCAGCAAGCGGGCAACCTGAGCACCAGATTGCTCTTCCCGGTAATACAACAAAACCACCTCACGGGCCTCTTCCGGCAACTCATCTACCACTTTGCTTAATACTAAAGCCTGTTGATCACGGCTAAACGCCTGAACCGGTTCATCACTGTCGTTACAGAATTGTTCGAACAACTTGTCAGCTTCGTCACTGTCAGCCCGTGATGAAACCTTGTTGTCCCGTAAATAGTTGAAAGCGGTATAGCGGGTAACCTGACGTACCCAGGGCAGAAAACTGGCAGGATTTTTTAATGTGTCCAATTTTTGCCAGCATTGAATATACACCTGCTGGGTGACTTCTTCACTGGCATCAAGATCTTTCACCACTGCCAGTGCAATACTGCTGATGGTATTTCGTGTCGCTTCAATCAAACGGGTAAATGCGGATGTATCACCAGTCATGGCTAAACGGACATCCTTCTCAATAATCTGTGAACTCATAATGATCCTCCCGCACCGTGTGAAACGAAACTGATTAACCTTACCGGCTTGCGGGGCGTCGTGAAAGTGTCTGCAGCCATTTTATCTTCTTGCATAATTATTCCCTGTTAACTGTCATGGTCAGGATATATCTGACATGTTCAGTACAAAGAAACCGCGGGAGGGTATTTTGTGACAAAAAAAGTAAAAAAAGGGCAACCAGATGGTTGCCCGAAACGCTCAACAGAGCACGTACACATGAAATGCCCCGCTGCGGGGGCCGTCTTACCGCTTTAACTAAAGTGGTGGACCCGGTTATCTTTCCGCTGCATCGCTTTGTTTATCCTGCCGCAATTGCCGGCGGCAGCGGAAAAGTTAAAAAAATCATCAGCAGGATCAATCCGACAAGAAACCTGACTACCCTTGCCTCTTTTTCAAAGGCAAAGCAATGAGGGCATCCGGTCCGGTTCTTGTCAGACATCACTGCATTTCCTTCTTATTTACTCGTCCCGCACCATGGGATACGACACGCCCAGCTGTTCCAGATAGGTGTCGTACTTTTCAGGATCGTAGTAGAACTTACGCATTTCACCGCGATACTGCTTCATGATGTTTTCGTTGAGATTAATTTGCGGCTCATCGCCGTCACGGAGTAAAGACTGATACTTCACGTCTTTGGTCTGCACGTTATCGAAATAGTCCTGCATCTGCGGCAACAGTGCCGGATCAGTGAATAAATCGACCATCGTCATAGCATGTGCTTTCGCGCCGGCAATAATGCCTTTATGGGCAATAGGCGTTGCCATCGATACCGCATTCGCCCAGTTGTGGCCAGGCAGATTTGGAATGTTCGACGGATACAACATAAAGATTGTCGGCACAGTCCAGGCGATATCGCCCACATCATCAGAACCACCGCCAGTTAGTTTTTCCAGCGGAGGCGGCTCAAAAATAGGCATCACTTTTTCCGGCAGGCCGGTAACCTCTGAACCAATTTCTTTTTGCAGCGCTTTCGCTAACGTCTGATCATCTTCCGACCATTCAGGCATGCCTATTTTCTTGATATTCTCATAGGCTGCCAGCGCCAGGGGTTTGTTGAAATGGCCCGGCCATGCGGTGCCCATTACCACCGAGTCCCAACTGGTGTTGGTCATCAGTGCTGCACCTTCCGCCATTTTATCACCGACTTCCCACAGCGCTTTAATATGGGGGTAGTCCATTTCACGGAAGTAATACCAGGCGGTTGCTTTGGGTGGCACAACATTCGGCTGGTCACCACCGTCCACAATCACCGAGTGCGTGCGCTGCGCAATCCGCAAGTGCTCGCGGCGGTAGTTCATGCCAACGCTCATCAGCTCAACCGCATCCAGCGCACTGCGTCCGCGCCAGGGTGAACCCGCACTGTGAGCAGATTCACCGTAAAAATTATATTTAACTGACACCAGCCCGGAAAAAAACGGATTACCGTAGAAAGTACCGAAGCCGCTGCCCACATGGGAATACAACACAGCATCCACATCATCAAAATAGCCGTCGCGAACATAGTACGCTTTGGTAGCCAGTTGCTCTTCAGCAACGCCCGGCCAGAGTACGATGGTGCCTTCAATGTTGTTTTTGATCATGTAATCTTTCATCGCCAGCGCGGCGATAATATTCACAACCTGACCGGAGTTATGACCCTCACCGTGACCGGGTGCACCTTCTACAATGGGATCGTGATAAGCCACACCGGGCTTCTGTGAAGCTTTAGGTATACCGTCAAGATCGGTGCCCAGCGCTATCACCGGTTTACCTGAACCCCATTTGGCATACCAGGCAGTAGGAATACCGGAAATGCCCTGCTCTACGTCAAAACCCTGCTCTGTCAGAAATTTAGTCAGATACGCCGAAGTTTCCGTTTCCTGAAAACCCAGCTCGCCAAAGCTGAAAATCATATCGTTCATGACCTGCGCCAGCTTGGCCTGTTTATCAACAGCACTCACCAGTTCTGTTTTCGCAGCATCCCGCTGCGCTTCTGTCAGCGTGGTGGCAGAGGCGGTCATCATCATGCCTGCAGATATCAGTGCCGCTGTCAGCGCATTACGGTAAAAACGTTTCATAAACACTCCTGAATAAATCTGGCAGGCGGCAATACCGCCTGCATTCGTTATGACAGTTACTCGCGTACAGTGGGATAAGAAATACCCAGCTGTTCAAGGTACGTGTCGTACTTTTCAGGGTCGTAATAAAACTCAGACATATCGCCTTTAAACTCCGCCATAATACCTTTGTTCAGGTGCACGGCCGGTTGATCCTGTTCGCGCAACAACGGCGTGTAAGAGGCATCTTTGGTCTGCACGTTCTCGTAGTAATCACGGGCAGCATCCATCAGCGATTCATCGGTAAGCAGGTCAAATAGGGTCAGCGCCTGAGCTTTCGCGCCTGCAACTACCCCTTTATGAGCAATTGGCGTTGCCATCGCTACAGCGTTAGACCAGTTGTGACCAGGCAAGTTAGGAATGTTTGCCGGGTAGCGCAGTGTGATGGTGGGCACTTGCCAGGAGATATCACCGATATCATCTGAGCCGCCTCCCATGTTTTTCTTGAGATCAGGTGGATCAGTGAGCTCATTAATTTCGGTATTCAGTCCTTCCGGCTCCACACCAATCTCTTTTTGCAACGCTTTGGCCAGCGCAATATCATCAGCCGACCACTCTGGCATACCTACCAGTTTGATATTCTCATAAGCGTCTTCAGCAATGGCTTTATTCATGTGCTGCGGCCAGGCAGAACCCAGAACAACAGAGTCCCAGGTAGTGTTTGACATCAATGACGCCCCTTCTGCCATTTTGTCACCGATTTCCCACAGGGATTTAATATGCGGATAGTCGGTTTCACGGAAGAAATACCAGCGGCTCGCTTTTGGTGGTACAACGTTTGGCTGGTCGCCGCCGTCAACCACGATAGAGTGCGTACGCTGTGACAGACGTAAGTGCTCACGGCGATAGCTCATACCCACTTCCATTAACTCCACAGCATCCAGCGCACTGCGGCCACGCCAGGGTGAACCGGCACTGTGAGCGGATTCACCGTAGAAGTTGTACTGAACAGAAATCAGGCCATTACCGCGGCCGCCTCCCCAGCTTGTGCCAAAACCGTTAGATACGTGTGAGAACAATACGGCGTCGACATCTTTAAAGTAGCCGTCACGAACATAATAGGCTTTAGTACCCAACTGCTCTTCCGCTACGCCCGGCCACACTTTAATAGTGCCCTTCAGGCCATGTTCTTCCATGAACTCTTTCACTGCCAGAATGGCAATAATATTTACCACCTGACCTGAGTTATGTCCTTCACCGTGGCCCGGTGCACCTTCGATAATGGGATCATGGTAAGCCACACCGGGTTTCTGCGACGCTTTAGGAATACCGTCAATGTCTGATCCCAGTGCAATGACCGGCTCACCTTCACCCCAGGTTGCCATCCAGGCGGTAGGGATGCCGGAAATCCCCTGTTCAACGGTAAATCCATTTTCCTTCAGCAGGTCGGTTAAATACTTCGAGGTCTGGAATTCCTGAAAGCCAAGCTCACCAAAGCTGAAAATCATATCGTTCATGATTTGCGCCTGTTTGGCTTTACCGTCAATGGCTTTAATTAACGCTTTTTTCGCATCCATGCGCTCATTCTGCGACATGCCGGTGGCAGCATCTGCTGCCAGCGACAATCCCGCCAGAGAAAGTCCGATTAGCGCACTTGTCATGCTTCTTTTAAACATTCTGTTTTCCTTTTTCATTGCGGGCATTAATTACATGTTTACACGGAAGCCAATTTTGAATTCGCGGCCAAGTACGTCATATAAAGAACGGTTTGTTGCCAGATAGCCCGGACGGTTCTCAGACCCCTGATAAGCCGGATAAGTAACAACCGCAGGATCGGTATTGAACAGATTCTTAATTTGCAGATACAGTTCAAAGTCACCGGTGTTGTCAAAGCTGAATGTTTTTGATGCGTAGGCATCGAAGAACACTTTGCTGGCTACGGTATTGTCGTTAATGGTGTAGTAAGGCGCGCTGCTTACCGGACAATCTGTTGAACACTCAATGTATGCGTTGCTTAACGTGCCTTCACTGATGCCACGGGCAGTTAAGTCAAAACGCATATCGTCCAGGTCGTAAGTGACAGAAGCACGAAACTTCCAGTCCGGCGTTGAGCCTGCGTTTGAGCCAGCTTGGTCAATGGCGGTAGTACCGTCATCGGTGATGGCTTCAAGATAATTGGTGGCCAGGAAGCGCAGTTTTACGTCACCGGGAATACCACTGTACAGATCGCCCAGAGCAAAACGGTAAGTCACATCGTAGTCCACACCTTTCGCAGACATGGAGTTCAGGTTGTCGTACAGCAGGTTAATGGTTTGCAGCGTACCTGACTCATCATAAATCATGTTGTCACAGTACTTCTGAACACTGTACTCTACACAGTATTCAGCGGTAGTATCTGCTGTGACATAACCGATAACACCGTCAACTTCCACTTCGTAGTAATCAATGGTTGCAGAGAAACCTTCCAGGAAACTTGGGCGTAACACCACACCTAAGCCAAATGAATCCGCTTCTTCCGGAGACACATTAGGGTTACCCTGAAGGTTCTGTACCATAGGCACAGACGCGCCGTTGATGGTGACCGAGTTAGAACGTGCCGTACCTGCGGCATAAAGCTCAGACAAATTTGGTGCACGAATATCTTTAGACTTGGTGATGCGGAAAGTCGCATCGTCAATTGGCGACCATGTGAAACCGGTTTTCCAGGTGGTCACACCGCCGGAGGTACTGTAATCGGTATAACGTACAGCGCCGTTAAAATCTAAATCTTCAATAACCGGCACCAGGGCTTCCAGGTAGGCTTCTTTTACATTGTAAGAACCTTCGGTCACTTTATAGTTACCGTACTTCCAGCCTGATGAATATTCCTCATCGACCGAGCCATCCATTTCTTCTTTACGGTACTCAACACCGAAAGCCAGAGAAATGGGGCCCGCCCAACCGTCGATATCGGATGTACTGAAATTAATTGCCGCAACGTCCTGGATAAACTCCTGTTTACGACGCGGCTGGCCCAGTACATAAGCCAGTGCTTCTTCGCTTGCAACGCCAACACCCATCCGGTTCAGCGGTACACAGCCATTTGTAGGATCAGTCAGCGTAGAACGACACACAATATTACCGGTATCCGGGTCAACCACAGCATCTGTCGCCAGAGATAAACGGGAGGTATTGTAGGTCGGTGTCATATGTTCGTCGGTATTAGTTTTACCGTGCTGGTAATACACATCCCACAGGAAGTACTTGTCAGACAGTGCAAATTCACCTTTTGCCCCGCCAACAATACGGGTGGTATCACGTTTGTTATTCGAACCTGATGCCGGCATATCCACGTTACTGGTATTCAAAGAGAAACTATCCAGTCCCAGGGTAGCCATTTGGGTAGCCACAGACTCAGGCAGATACGCATTGTCCGCGTAAATGGTCACACCTTTCGTGGTGGGATTAATGTAGTAACTTAAGCCTTCATACTCGGCGTAAGAACCTTGCAGGAACACTTCGGTTTCACCGAACATCCAGCTTAACCGTCCAAACAGGTTTTTCCTGTCGAGGTCTGCTGCCAGAGAGTTTGTGCCGAGCATACCCGACGTGGTGTATTCCCAGTCGCCGCCCTGCATCCATTGTCCGGATGTTGCGCCGGTTGCCAGTTGACCTACCGCACCGTCAACACCGAAGTAGGTGCCGGCCAGCGGGCCTGACGCAATTAAACCGCCCGGGGTGTAGTTAGAAATACCGATGCCGCTGCCGGTATAGAAATACGGCGCGCCTTCAGACGTGTCCGGATTGATCATCGCCACGTTGCCCTGCTCGGCATAGTCGCGGGTGGTATAGTGAATTCCGTTAGCACGGAAGACCTCACCACTGAGTAACAGGTGGCCATCGCCGTTGCCCAGTTCAGAACCGTAAGTCAGTACGATTTTGCTGTTTTCACGGTCGCCGTAAGTCGTTTCGCCGTATTCCACCTGCGATTTAAAACCGGTGTACTCTTTATCAAGAATGAAGTTCACCACCCCGGAGATGGCATCAGAGCCGTAAACAGAAGAGGCACCGCCGGTAACGATTTCAACGCGCTTGATCAGCGATTGAGGGAATGTGTTCGTATCAACCTGACCGGTTGAGGCTGATACCACAGAACGCTGACCATCAAATAATACCAGTGTACGGCCTGTTCCCAGTGCCCGCAGGTTTAATGCGGCAATACCGGAAGCACCGTTACTCAGTGAACCGGAACTGGTTGAGGCTGTGGAACTGCCTGATACCGACGGCATGGTGTTGACAAAGTCAGCCACACTGTTTGGTGCGAAGGTATTAATATCTTCTTCAGACATTGATGCAACCGGTGTAGGGGTATCGTAACCGTCACGGGAAACCCGTGAACCGGTCACCTGAATGGACTCAACTTTTTGTTCTTCTGCTGCCGGTACAGACGTTTCGCTTTCCTGTGCGAAGGCCTGGGATGACAAACTGCTCGCAATCGCTACCGCCAGATAGAGTTTTCGGGTGGGGAATGGGGTGTTCACCTTCATATGTGTATCTCCTGTTTAAGCTGTGCTTGCTTTCAACTGCTGATTATTTGAGGTGCGTCCGACTACAGAACTGGCGCGGTTTATTTTTCAGCTTTACTCAGTAAATGTGCTTGTTGCAGGAGAGGTATTGCACATGCCGTACCTAAAACATTGATTTAAGTAATTTTTATCAGAGAATAATTATTCGCATGGAATTTTTAACAAGGGAATAAAGATTTATATTCGTAAATTCAGCGCGTTACGAACATAAGAAAGACTTATTTACAAACGATCAACATATAAGATTTATAAATATTGTCACTTATGCAGAAATTAAAAATGTTTATGCACATAAAAATGAATAAAAAATTCTTATGTGCAAATTAGCTTACTTTATACTAAAGAATAATTCGCACTCATTTGATGCACCGTTAATGAAATTGCACAGGAGTCAAAGATATACTGATACAGTGTAACAACTGGCCAATTTTAGGATGCACATCTCAATAAACATTAAATATAGGGATAAAATTAACAACCTTGGCGTTAATGCTGCGTTGAAATACAGAATTAAAAGGAGGAAATACTGACACCTTTGATCGTATAACCCGTCAAATTGTGTCAGTAACGTGGTACTGGAAGGTAAATAAAGCATCCGCACTGTGCATAGTTATTCAAATAAATGACTCTTTTGCACCATTTTGGAATTCGTAGAAAAAAGAGAAATCAGCTCCGGCAAGTCCTTTTCAGCAATTTGTTATCGCGTGCCGAAAATTTTATCGCCGGCATCCCCCAACCCGGGCAGGATGTAACCCTTCTCATTCAGCCGCTCATCTATGGATGCCGTATAAATATCAACATCCGGGTGCACTTTCTGTACAGCTTCAATCCCTTCGGGAGCAGCAACCAGAAACAACCCCATGATGTGCTCACACCCTTTCTGTTTCAATAAATCGATAGTCGCGATGAGCGTGCCCCCGGTGGCAAGCATAGGGTCGACAATCAGCGCGGTACGGGCATCAATATCTTTTACGACTTTGTCGAAATATGGTACCGGCTCAAGGGTTTCCTCGTCCCGGTATAACCCCACCACGCTGATACGGGCATTCGGGATTAACTGTAATACCCCGTCCAGCATACCCAGACCAGCGCGCAGAATAGGGACGATAGTGATTTTCTTTCCTTTGATCTGTTCAACATTGAGTTTCTCACCGGTCCACCCTTCGATTTGTGCTGTTTCTGTGGGCAAGTCACGTGTGGCCTCGTAAGTCAGCAGATTGCCTACTTCACTGGCTAATTCACGAAAATCTTTACTCGAGACCGACGCTTCTCTCATCAGACCGATTTTATGCTGGATTAACGGGTGCTTGATTTCATGAACAGCCATGACGTGCTCCTGAGTAAGATTATGATGGATAAAAGGCATCATGCGTGTCCCTTGAGAACACGCATAACAGTTAGCCGGATAATGGCACTAACTGGCTGGTTTTTGAATGATAAAAATAATGTCGTTGTAATGCCAGTCCAGCTTATTGCCTGACAGTTTACTGATCATTTGTGCCACTACACGAACAATCTTATCTTTTTTGGCCCGCTTTCGCAGGTAATTATTCTTCCCCATTTCTTTGCATAGCGTGAGCTGGTGCTTTGCGCAGAAAGCCTTGATACCGGAGCGGGACAACTGCGGATCGTAAACAATAGGATAAGGGATGTGACCGGGCTTACCGGCATGCTTTTTACCTTTTATATATCGGTAATAGGCAACATGGAGCCAGTGCGGCGTATGGCGGGCAAGAAAACCGTAAACCGTGTCACGGTCCGGCACTTTAATCACGACAACGCCTCCCGGTTTCAGCCACAAGGCGAAGTTCTCCAGTACTTTATCGATATTCTCGATATGTTCGAGCACGTAAGAAGTATAAATAACGTCGAAATGTGCTGCAGGTAAAGACAAGGCGCGCAAATCGCCGGTGATGATATTCTGCAAATCGCCGTGAATTTGCTGCCTCAGAGCCAGTGCAGCCTCATCAATATCAACGCCGGTGATATGACGGGGGATCCCTTCCAGCTTAAGAGGCCATTTTTGCCCGCAGCCGGCTTCCAGTATTTTAAGTTCACCGGTATTGCCTGCGACTTCACGAATATGCGCCTCAATAACAGCGGTTTCTTCCCTGGTGTTCTTTACGAGCTTAATGCTATCCATTGCGATCCTGAGAGGGAGATGATTTCATCCAAAACTGAGTGAACCTGGCCGGGTAACCGGTCACCTGAATGTTTACCTGTTTACACTGCTACGGAGTTCCAGATTACACAGTTCAATAAAAATTTAAATACGCGCTACCCTGCTATCTGCGACTTTTAGCGAAATATCACTTTACCCATTAGCTGCAGAGGACAACTAGGTTCACCGGAGACTTTCGCAAGTTAGTCGTTAAAGCTTTGCATTTCTGTTCCTCTGTTGGGTAGCTTAGGCAGATTACCATGTGGCGCACAACCACGTCGCCACAGCGCATCTGCACACACAACAAGAAAAGTAGGGAACTATGAAAAAGGGCTTTAAGAAACACGCTATTTTGCTCGGTCTGTCTTTATTTGCGACCCAGTCCATGGCAGCACTTTCTGATAAAGAGCAGCAACTCGCTGACTACATCGATAAAACTAATCCCGCAGCCCTGAAGTTGCTTGAAGATATCGTCAATATTAACAGCGGCACGATGAATTTTGCCGGGGTGAAAAAAGTGGCAGATGTTCTTATTCCAGAATTCAAAGCACTGGGGTTTGATGCGCGGTTTGAAGAGGGTTCTGCATTTGGCCGTGCCGGACATCTGGTTGCAGAACTGAATGGCGGGACGGGTCCAAAAATGCTGCTTATCGGACATCTGGATACGGTATTCGAACCGGACAGCCCGTTTCAGACTTTCGAAAAAATCAGCGACACACAGGCACGGGGCCCCGGCATTGCTGATATGAAAGGCGGTGATGTGGTTATTTTGCAAGCCTTGCGGGCCTTACATGATGCCGGTGAGCTGAAAAACATGAATATTCTGGTGGTCATGACCGGTGATGAAGAACTGAGTGGCCGCCCGCTGGAATTGTCGAAAAAGGCCCTGACCGACGGTGCAAAATGGGCTGATATTGCAATCGGGTTTGAAAATGGTGACGGTAACCCCGCCACAGCAAACATTTCACGCCGTGGCTCTATCGACTGGACACTCACTGTTACCGGCGTTCCCTCTCATTCCTCTCAAATCTTTAAAGATAACGTGGGTGCCGGTTCTATTTATGAAGCTTCGCGAATTTTAAACACCTTCTATACGGATCTGCGCAGCGAAGAACTGCTGACGTATAATCCCGGCCGTATCATGGGCGGAACAGCCGTCACCCACGACCGCAAAGCAAACAGCGGCACCACCTTTGGCAAGAACAACGTAGTGGCTGAAACCACCATTGTCACCGGGGATATCCGTGCTATTTCGGAAGACCAGGTTAACCGTGTGAAAGATAAAATGCGGGAAATCGTCGCGGCATCCCTGCCAAAAACCCAAAGTACCATTGAATTCGGTGAGGGATATCCCGCTCTGGCACCAACAGACGGTAACAAAGCCCTGCTGGAAATTTACAGCAATGTCAGTGAAGATTTAGGTCAGGGTAAAGTGGCACCGGTCAACCCGCTGAATGCAGGCGCCGCCGATGTATCTTTTACTTCAGCATACGTTGAAATGGCCATTGACGGACTGGGCATGAGCGGTTCTGCGGGTCATACTGTGAATGAAACCGGCAACCTTGAAGCACTGCCTTCTCAGTCCAAGCGGGCAGCCATTTTACTGTACCGCCTGAAACAGCAATAAAAGCAGAAGTCACAATAATACAAAGGGCGCGGTTACAGCGCCCGTTTAACAACAAAAAGACAGAGGAAATACTATGAAACTTCGTCGTTCCGTCTCCGCACTGGTACTCGGCGTGTCAGCAACACTGGCCATTCCCCCTGCACTGGCCGCAGAACAAACGGTTGAAACCAAACGCAGCATTCCGGTTGAATCCGCCACCGTAACCAAGCATAAAACCACCATCCGCGGCGAGAAAGTCAGTTATACGGCCACTGCCGGTATGCAACCGGTGTGGGATGAAAAGGGAAACCCCACCGCCACTTTGCAATATACTTATTATCAAAGGGATGACGTAAAAGATACAGCCACACGCCCGCTGGTGATCAGTTTTAACGGTGGTCCGGGTTCCGCTTCCGTGTGGATGCACATCGCCTATACCGGCCCGAAAGTGCTGAATATCGACGAAGAGGGCTATCCCTTACAACCTTACGGCGTGAAGACCAATCCCTACTCCATTCTGGATGTGGCGGACATCGTTTATGTGAATCCGGTGAATACGGGATACAGCCGCGTACTGCCTGACGCTGAAGGCAAAATGCCGTCAAAAGAGCAGCAAAAATCTCAATTCTTTGGCGTTAATGCCGATGTGAAATATCTGGCAGAGTGGATCAATACATTTGTTTCCCGTCAGAGCCGCTGGCGCTCACCAAAATACCTGATTGGCGAAAGCTATGGTACAACCCGGGTGTCCGGACTGGCGCTGGCGCTGCAGGAACAGCAGTGGATGTACCTGAACGGCGTGATTCTGGTCTCTCCTACAGAATTAGGCATTAACCGCGACGGACCGGTAGAAGCCGCTAACCGCCTGCCCTATTTTGCTGCCGCAGCGTGGTTTCACAAAAAACTGGCGGCTGAATACCAGAACAAAGATCTTGAAGCGTTTCTTCCGGAAGTCGAAACCTGGACGCTGAATACCCTTTTACCGGCACTGGCAAAAGGCGCATGGATCGACGAATCCGAAAAGCAGCAGGTTATTAAGCAATTTGCCGCGTATTCCGGTTTAAGCGCACAGGAAGTTGCACAAAGTAATCTGGACGTCAGCACATGGTATTTCTGGAAAGCACTGCTCCGTGATGAAGGTAAAACCATTGGCCGGCTGGACAGCCGTTACCTGGGTATTGATGAAAAAGAGCTGGGTGACGGGCCGGACTACAATGCTGAACTGACATCCTGGCTGCATTCTTTCACACCGGCGATTAACGACTATCTGCGCAACGATCTGAAGTTTGTGACTGACACCAAATACAATATGTTTGGTCCTGTGCATCCCTGGGATCGTGAGAACAATCACACCGGCAAAGATTTACGTCAGGCCATGGCAACAAATCCGTACCTGAACGTGATGATTCAGTCGGGTTATTACGACGGCGCCACCAATTACTTTGATGCCAAATACACCATGACTCAGTTAGACCCAAGCGGCAAAATGAAAGACCGTCTGCGCTTTAAAGGTTATCGCAGTGGTCATATGATGTATTTACGTTATGAAGATTTGAAAACCGCTAACGATGACATCCGGACATTTATCAGCGACAGCCTGCCGGCTAAAGACCAGGCAGCAAAATACGACCGCTGAGACAACTATGCAGCCATTCCTTAACAGGAATGGCTGTTATTCACTACGCCTCAGATGAACTATCTCGCTCACCTTTTTCTTGCCCGTCCCACACCCGACTCCTGTTTTGGCAACCTGCTGGGAGATTTTCAGAAAGGACTGGATACCACCTCACTGCCAGCTCCGGTTTATATTGCCCTGCGTAATCACATGGCCGTAGATAAATTTACTGACAGTCACCCCTGGGTCAGGGACATTAAGAAAACATTCAGCCCTGAAAGGCGGCGGTTTGCCGGTATTACCCTGGACGTGTTATTTGACCACTTTCTGATTTGCCACTGGAGGCAATTTTCACAGCAATCTTTTGACGACTTCTGCGGTGACAGATACCGCCTGCTGGGTCAGCGGAGCGGACAAATGCCACCACGCATGCAGCAGGTTACCGGCAGTATGATTAACAATCGCTGGCTGGATGTGTATGCCTCACTGGACGGTGTGAACATGGCACTGAACCGCACTGCATCCCGCATACGGTTTAAACACCGGTTTGAAAACAGTCTTGAGGAAATATTGCCGGTTTACGACACATTACTTGCAGATTTTCCGGCATTTTTTGAAGCACTCAGAAAACACATAAAAGAAAAGGGCCCGGAGGCCCTTCACTTCGATAACGTCTGAGATTTAATTCTCAGGCAGAGTGATATTCAGTTCCAGTACACTGCAGTCGTCACTGTTTTCCAGTTGCACCGATACATCATCATCAGCAATTTGCACATATTTGCGGATAACTTGCAGAATTTCCTGCTGCATCATTGGCAGGTAATCCGGTTGAGAACGTTTACGGCGCTCATGGGCGACGATGATCTGCAAGCGTTCCTTGGCTACTGCGGCAGTGTTAGGCTTACCTTTTTTCAGCAGATAATCGAAAATCCCCATTATTTACCTCCCAGCAGTCGCTTAAAGAAACCTTTCTTTTGAACGTCCAGGAAGCGGTGTTCTACCGTTTCGCCCAGCAGTCTGCGAACCGCGTCAGAGTACGCCTGACCGGCATTCGATTCATCATCAAGGATGACCGGTGTACCCTGGTTAGACGCTTTCAGAACCGCCTCAGACTCCGGAATAACACCCAGCAGCGGAACGGCCAGAATTTCTTCCACGTCAGCAACACTCAGCATTTCTGCGGTGGCAACACGTTGCGGGTTATAACGGGTCAGCAACAAGTGCTCTTTCACTGATTTCCCCTGTTCTGCACGCATAGACTTGCTCTGCAAAATACCCAGGATACGGTCAGAATCCCGCACTGAAGAGACTTCCGGGTTAGTTACCACGATAGCTTCATCAGCAAAATACAGTGCCATTTGCGCGCCCTGCTCAATACCAGCCGGCGAATCACAAATAATAAAGTCATAATCTTCGGATAAATCGTTAAGTACCTTCTGGACACCTTCCATTGTCAGTGCATCTTTGTCTCTGGTCTGTGACGCAGGCAGGATGTACAGGTTGTCGGTACGTTTGTCTTTAATCAGTGCCTGATTCAGCGTGGCTTCTTTATTAATTACATTAACAAAGTCATACACCACACGTCGCTCGCAGCCCATGATCAGATCAAGATTCCGTAAACCCACATCGAAATCTATCACCACGGTTTTGTGTCCGGCCAGTGCCAGACCTGTAGCAATGGCGGCGCTAGACGTTGTTTTGCCAACCCCACCCTTTCCTGAAGTTACTACAATAATTTTAGCCATTTACTATTCCCCAATAGCGTCTGCACTGCGTTAGGTTAATGCTTCTATAAGAAGTGCATCTGCATCTAAATATGCCTGCGCTGGTTGTTTCCAGCACTTATTTTGTATGTTTTCCTGCATCACGAATCTGCCGGCGATAGATACCAGCTCAGCTTCCATGTTCTGGCAAAAAATTCGTGCTTCAGTATTACCTTTTACGCCCGCCAGCGCGCGACCGCGCAGGGTACCGTAGACGTGAATATTTCCGTCCGCCAGGATTTCAGCCCCTTCACTTACGGCGCCCAGTATCACCAGATCACTGCCATCCGCATACACCTGCTGTCCGGAGCGTACAGGGCGGGCAACAATTTTTGCCGGCTTAAGTACTTCTGTGGTTTTGGTGATTGTTACGGTTTCAGTGACCGGCTCAGGCGTCTGCTCCGGTTCCGGTTCGGCGGGCTTTGCTTCTGTCAGTGAACGCTCACTTAACTTACTCTGACTGATATCAGCCAGACCAAGATCGTTTATCGTCGCTTTTAACCCGTCGGTTTCACCCTTTATCGCCATCGGCTGTAGCTGATGACGGCGGCATAAAGCAACCAGCAACTCGAACTCTGTTGCCGACATTGTAGCGTTGAGATGGAGAATAAGCGAAGAACGGGTGAAAAAATGTGGCGCACTGGCAATTTTCGCCGCCAGTTGCGTGTCAAATTCATCCGGTTCGAAATGAAGGACTTCCAGTACAATACTGGTAAGCGTGGTGCCTTTCATACGAAAGCACTGTTGTGACATGAAGCGCATCCTGAATTATCGTTATTATCCCGCTGCAAGCCAGAAATGACAAGGCGGTGACAGATTGCACAACTCTATCAAATTCCCGTTCTACGGCAATACAAACTCCGGGAAAAATACGATAAACGGACAAAAAAACGCCAAAAATAGCAAATAAGTCCGTGCAACCACCATGAGGAGTGGCTGCACAGGCTATTTTAGTCTTCCTGACGGTTGTCAGGGAAGAGATAGTGACAAAGCCGGTTTGCACACTCAGATGCACTGGCTACAACCGCGAAACGCTCTTTGGAAGGCAATTCGTCCAGCCAGTTACCAATACGCTGAACACTGGTCTGGCATGGCTTTCTGTCGAGACCAAAGCGCGCTGACAAATTCGACGTGGCGACTTCTGTGACCAGTGTGGAATAGGCGTCGTACTGCACCGGGTTCAGCAAATGTCGTCCCACATCCAGCCGTTTCTGATGACCGGCCCAGCGGATCAGTAACGGTAAGATGGCCTGATACCAGGCTTCTGTGACATGCTTGGCATACAGTCCGGTTTCAGGCGGCATTTCGATATAATCTTCCTGCGGATGGAAACGGGGCTCGTCACCTTCCCTGATATCCACATTCAATCTGTCTATCCGGTTCTTCAATGTGGATAAGGGTTCAACGAATCCTTCTTCGTAGGGCATGCCTTTGTAATCCACCAGCTCACTGGCATTGTATACCAGTGAAATACGGCGACCTTTCTGCGCAGCCCCTTCATCGCCCTCTCCCCACGACAATTCTGCCGACGGCATGGAATAGTAATGAAATACCGGTGACGGCCTCGCATCTTTGCGTAATTTAAAGCCCTGTTTTTTCCACTGAATTTTAGTGCCCCACAAATTACTGGTATAGCCGTAGGTCCGTGACGTCAGCGACAACATGACCCAGGTCAGCATGGAGTTATAAGGCACTTTTGAGCGGATATTAAAATGAGCTACCGGTTCAGGTTGTTCTATCCAGCGCAAAATACAGTCGTCATCTCTGGCGATTAAATCAGCCAGAATATCCTGATAGCGGGTTTCATCCAGATCCCAGCTGTCGTTGTTTAACAGCACAACATCAGCCAGTGTCTGACAACTTCCTACCGGATGGCGCCGCAAGAAGTAATGTAAGCTCTTTGCGGAACTCACGTCTTTGCGGACAATGTCCAGATCGTTGATATACACCACCCAGAAATGCAGCTCTTTCAGTAGTGTCTGCATTTCACTGCGGGTTACGCCTTCCCACTTTCCCGGTGCCTGTAAGTCAAAAATTTTACTCACCGGTGTATCACTGTATGCACCCGAAATCTTTTTCAGAATGTCCTGATAAGACAGACCCAGCCATTCTTCAATGTCTGCAATCTGCTTACTTATCTCACTTAAGTTCGCCACACTGGCATCCAGACTCCGGTCATTGCCTAAAAAATGGATTGGCCGGTTACTGGTCGCCGTTTGTTCGACGAAGCGTCTGAAAGGATCACGGCCATTGTATTTCGCAGACAGCCGCAACAATGTTTTCGGACTGCTTCCCGTTGCAAGGGAACATTCCAGTTGCAACGGGTAACTGTTTCGAAACTGCGATAATGTCAACATGGGCTACATCCTTCTTTATCTTCTCTTCAGGCATTGATGCACGATGTTCCACCGGGAACGGTCGTTTTCCTGATATGGCCGGAGTGTAGCCAGACCCTTATGGGTGTTCGATATACAAAATGATAATCAGATGTAGATACTAATAAGTACGCATACCCGTTTTTTTGCGGGGAAACCGGTGATTTCCGGTGACGTTCTGAAGCGCAGAAATGAGAAAGGCCGGAACAAGTCCGGCCTCAACCAAATGCAAAGCAATGTTTTAATTAGTATTTTTTAGATTCCACCCACTTTTCAACATCGCTTTTCACCATTGCCATGGGTCGTGCACCGGGCAGTAGCACAACATCATGAAATTCTCTAATGTCATATTTGTCACCTAATACATTCCTTGCTTCTTTTTCCAGTTTGACAAAGGTGAGCATGCCCAACTTATACCCAAGTGCCTGACCCGGCCACGCCATGTAACGCTCGATTTCAGGCACAACATCAGATAAAGATGTACCGGTAGTTTTATGGAAATAATCAATCGCCTGTTCTCTGGTCCAGTGCTTGTGATGCAGGCCAGTATCAACAACAAGGCGCACCGCACGGTACAATTCAGCCTGCAGACGCCCTAAATCCCCCAGTGGATCATCGTCGTACATGCCCATATACTCAGCAGCAACGTATTCAGAGTAGAGTGCCCAGCCTTCAACATACGCGTTATAAGGCGCGTTTTGACGCATCAGACCAATGTCTTCCTGCGCCATGTTCAGCGCGATCTGGAAATGGTGCCCCGGCACGGCTTCATGATAAGTCAGCGTCTTCAGGCCGAATTTCGGCACCGCTTCCATATCACGTAAGTTTATCCAGTAAATCCCGGGACGTGCGCCATCCAGGGAAGGCGGCGAGTAAAAACCGCCAGCTTCACCCGCTTCCGAAACCGGTGGAATACGGCGTACTTCGACTGCCTGCTCCGGAATAGTGCCGAAGAATGAAGGCGCTTTTGCCATCACTGCATCAATTTCATCATTCAGATAATCCAGCAGCGCACCACGCCCTTCATCAGTGGCATCAAATACCTGACCTGGCAAGCCGGCAAGGGCAATCATCCGCTCCCCCACCGTTCCTTCACTGTAGCCATTTTCTTTCAGAATGGTGTCCATCTGCGCTGAAATCCGGTCAACTTCTTCAAGACCGGTCTGATGAATTTCATCTGCCGTCCACACAGAATCGCCAAGGAAGCGGATTTCATGAGCATAAAACTCATCGCCCCCCGGTTGCGCCCAGATACCGTCACTTTTACTTGCATGTGCTTCGCTCTCAAGCACCGCATCGCGGGCCCGGTTCCACGCCGGATAAACAACCGTTGTCACCAGTTCAGTTGCCTTTGCCACCAGCGCTTCACGTTGCTTATCATCAATGCCTTCTGCTTGTGTGAGCTTTTCTGCGAAGGTTTTCACCAGTTCATGATCTGCGGGTTCACTGGCGAGAAAATTATTAAAAAAAGCGATGGTCTTCGGATGCAGCTTTTTAGGTAAAACGATGCCCTTCGCTTCGTCGGCTTTAAACTTAGCCACAACGCCATCAGCGAACTCACCCATTTTTTCCAGGCGGCTGATGTAAGCGTCTGCTTCCTGCTCATTGCTTACAGATTGCTGTACCTGCATAAGCTTTGGCATGTCGATTAACGGGCCGGAGATCTGGTTGATGATATAAGGCAGATGACCGCCCCAGGTATCAATGTAGCCTGCGGGGAAACGGGTATCACCTGTGTAGTAGTCAAAGATATTAATCAGAATATTACGGTGTGTCTGCGCCTCTGCTGTCAGCCCTGCCGGGTCAATGTCTTTAAGGGCCGCAGAACCTTCTGCCATGCTTTTTTGCAGCGCAGCCATCCCTTTTGCAGTGTAGTCTGGAAACTTATCGTTGTACGGACCACCAGCCTGCTCCGGCGTCAATGCCAGCATCGTTGACAAAGCCGGTTGTTGTGTCAGAAACGCAGTCGTGTAAGTGTTCGCCGTTTCGGACAATGCCATTTCTGCTGCTTGTTTTTGAGCAGCGGTGACGCCGGTAGTTTCGGTTGCCGGAGTCTGAGATTCATTACAACCGGCAAGCAGGCCCGCTGCCAGTAATGCTGTGTACACAGGTGTGAGTTTCATGGTTTCTCCCGTTTATAATTATTCTGTCTATTGTGACTGATCATCCTGCCACTTACCGTACAGTTGATCTCAAAGGATTATTAAGTCAGCGTAATCACGCTTTATTGTGTGTCAGATCAGGCAAAGTGACAGAGTACCCGGATAAAACTGGAAAAGAGAACAGAATTTGAAACCCGCCCTGTAAACTTTCAATATATCTCCAAGGTAATTTCAGAAATAATAAACAGTAATGAAGGCATCAGTCCGGACAAAATCAGCGTAGGATTTTTCAAATGGTATGTCTACCGGAAGGCAGGCAGCAGGAATTGTTTTGGGCTACACCATTGGACAATGAGGTACGGTAAACAGAATGTTTACCACTACGACAACCTCAAAGTCAGTCCGGTTAAGATAACCGGTTGGAGGAAAGAAAATCAGGCGATACGTAAAGCTGCCTTACTTTTTACAGGTTGAGGAAAGGGATGGCTTGAATCAAGGATCAAACGGCTGCCATCATTAAAATCATAGGCGGTAAGCGTATCAGACAGAGATTCACACCTGGCACATGTGCGGAAACAATGTAGCCAGATGTGTGATTGTTCAATACGTAACGCCTGATCGGCAAGGGTCGGACGGATAACAGGAATACTCATTTTTACTCTCCGGGTAGAATCCTATTCTTTCGTCTCACTGCCTGCGAAAGATCACATCATAGAAAAGATTTATTTACCTAATTTATTGCCACTGGACAATCCCTGTTCCGGAACTTGGGCTCCTTGTAAAATAACAAAAACCGACAGGTCAATTTTTGATCTATCTCAAGAAAGATTTCAAGGGTAATGATAGATTTTTTCAGTGATAGTTCGAGATTAATTTCTTCCCTGGATCTAACCGGAAGTTATATCAATTACAGGAGCTCACAAAAAGCAAGGGGCGAATCTTTTATTACAGACCTTTCGTAACAATGTGGGACGGCATAATGATGTGGAAAGCTATTTGCCTGATGCTATAGTTGATACATACAGTCAAGTTGCCCCGTGAAAAAACTGCTTTGCCAATACAGCCAACGGCACGGTTAAAGCATGAGAGCAAGGTGACAACGCCTTCCTCCCAAAGTAGCAGTCAGCATCAGGGAACTAGTGCCAAAGTAGGATTTTTTTCCCAAAAGTCGTTTTCTATAATGATTGCGAATGTTAAATCATCGTTAATAAAAACAGGAGCCGCCCCATGTGGACTAAGCCTCAATATACTGAAATGCGTTTAGGTTTTGAAGTAACTCTGTACATCAAAAACCGTTAACAGCCCTGCAAAGGCTGGCTGTTGATTTCAGTAGCAGGTCTTTGGTTGTGGTGCCGGTGACACTCAGCATTGCTGACTGACACCCTGATGAAAGGTTGCCACTGGCAGCCTTTTTTGTTCCTCTTATATGACGCTAAGACGGTAAAGGTGAAGTATGCAAATTCTCGTTTTAGGTTCCGGTGCCGGTGGTGGATTTCCCCAGTGGAATTGTCACTGCAAGAACTGCAAAGGGCTACGGCAGAATTCAATTAATGCGTCTGCCCGCACGCAGTCAAGCATAGCGGTTTCTTCCAACGGCACAGACTGGGTGCTGATCAACGCGTCTCCCGACCTGCGCCAGCAAATCAATCAAACACCTCAACTGTGGCCGGCGGACCCTGAGCAGCAGCGCGGCACATCTATCCGTTCTATTGTGCTTACCGACAGTCAGATTGATCACACAACCGGATTACTGACGCTGCGGGAAGGTTTGCCGCTGCCGGTGTATTGCACTGACGTGGTCTATGAAGATTTAACCGGTGCATTTCCTCTTTTCACGATGCTTAAACACTGGCACGGCGGACTTCAACGCCACGGAATTGATACAAAGTACGACAGTGCTTTTACACCTGAAGGTGCTGATGGTCTTCTTTTTCATCCTGTCGTGCTGGCTTCAAATGCGCCGCCGTATTCCTCATACCGGGATAACATTGTGCCGGGCAACAATATCGGCCTGCATATAGAAGATACCCGTTCCGGCAAATCGGTTTTCTATGCTCCCGGCTGTGTTCAGGCAAATCCGCTGGTAGAGAATATGTTGGATAAAGCGGATTGTGTGTTGTTTGACGGCACGTTATGGCTTGACGATGAAATGATTAAAAACGGATTCAGTAACCGTCTGGGAACGCAGATGGGCCATATGCCGGTAAATGGTGAAGACGGTGCAGTTGCCCTGCTGAACAGGTTCAACATAGAGCGCAAGGTACTTATCCATATTAATAATACAAATCCGGTACTGGATGAAGACTCATCTGCTCACCAATACCTCGAAGACAATCATATTGAGCTTGCTTACGATGGCATGCACATTACGCTTTAACGCTGAGGACTGACAATGACAGCACAGCCGTGGTCAAAACAAGAATTCGAACAAAAACTTCGCGCTAAAGGCGAGTACTATCATATTTATCACCCCTTCCACATAGCTATGAATAAGGGGGAATGTACCAAAGAGCAGATTCAGGGCTGGGTAGCTAACCGGTTTTATTATCAGGTGTGCATTCCGGTTAAAGACGCAGCCATTCTGGCTAATTGTCCGGACATGACCACACGCAGAAAGTGGATCCAGCGGATCCTTGACCACGACGGTGAAGACGGTGACCCGCGCTTAGGTGGCATCGAAGCCTGGCTGAGGCTGGGTGAAGCTGTGGGCCTTAACCGTGACGATATGTTGTCTGAAAAATACCTGTTGCCTGGGGTTAAGTTTGCTGTGGGTGCATACGTGAATTTTGCCCGCCGTGCGACCTGGGAAGAAGCAGCCTGCTCTTCACTCACAGAAATGTTCGCTCCCGAAATACACCAGAGTCGTCTGGATAGCTGGCCAGGTCACTATCCGTGGATTGATAAAGAAGGCTTTACCTATTTTCAGATGAGATTAAGTCAGGCCAGACGGGACGTTGAACACGGCTTGCAAATCACGCTGGACCATTTTGTCAGCCGCGAACAACAGGAAAAAGCACTGAATATCCTGCAGTTCAAACTGGACGTTCTCTGGTCGATGGCAGATGCTATCAGCCTGGCTTACGAGTACGGCCGTAAACCCTACACGGGGATCGGCGACCAGTCACTTTGTCACAAGGGGTTACTATGACACGCATCCCGAAGCGCAACCGGTTGTATAAACTGCAATTTGAAAAAGCGCAGAATTGCTACGTCCTGCTGTTCCCTGAAGGCATGGTGAAACTGAACCCCAGTGCTTCAGAGATCCTGTTGCAGGTAGACGGTGAACAATCTGTTGGCGATATCATTACTGCACTAAAAGCAAAGTTTCCGGAAGCCCCGGAAGATATTGGTGACGATATCACCGCGTTTTTAAGCGATGCCGAAAGCAAAGACTGGATCCATTATGTCTGATGAAACGAATACGCCGGCCGCCGGTCCGCCGCTGTGGTTACTGGCAGAGATCACCTATGCCTGTCCCCTGCACTGTGCTTACTGTTCAAACCCGTTAAACCTGACAGCAAAGGAAGAAGAAATTGATCTTTCCCACTGGCTGCGGGTGCTGACAGAAGCCCGTGAAATGGGAGCCGTGCAACTGGGTTTCTCAGGCGGTGAACCGTTACTACGTAAAGATTTGGAGCAAATGGTCAGCCATGCGTCCGAACTGGGTTTCTATACAAATTTAATTACCTCCGGTATCGGCATGACAGAAAAGCGTATTGCCGCTTTAAAAGAAGCCGGACTCGATCATATTCAACTGAGTTTTCAGGCTGCGAATGCAGAAGACAACGACCTTATCGGTAACCGCAGGCATTCGTTTGCGCAGAAACTGGAAGTAGCCAGGCTCATCAAGCAATACGACTATCCCATGGTCCTCAATTTCTGTCTGACGGCGCAGAATATCCATCAGATTGATGACGTGCTGACCCTGGCCTGTGAGCTGGATGCCGATTTTGTCGAACTGGCAACCGTACAGTATTACGGCTGGGCTTACGTAAACCGCGATCAGTTATTGCCCTCAAAAGCGACGCTGGAAGAAGCGGAAGTAAAGGTTAATGCTTTCCGCGAAAAGCAGAATGGTAAAGGGCCTAAATTCATTTTTGTGTCACCGGACTACTACGAGGACCGTCCGAAAGCCTGTATGAACGGCTGGGGTTCAACCTTTCTCACCGTCACCCCGGATGGCTCAGCACTGCCCTGTCACAGCGCGAAAATTCTGCCGATGACGTTCCCGAATGTGAAAGAGAAATCCCTCAGCGAGATCTGGTATTCAGACTTCTCTTTCAACAAATTCCGCGGCACAGACTGGTTGCCTTCCCCTTGCCGCGACTGTGATGAAAAAGAAAAAGATTTCGGAGGCTGTCGCTGCCAGGCGTACATGCTCACCGGCGATATGCATCAGGCCGACCCGGTCTGCAGTAAATCGCCCCATCATCACACCATCGAAGCCGCGATTGAGAAAGCGGCACGTAACGAAGACAAAGCGGTGATTTTGCGGGATCCGAAAAACAAAATTGATATTGTGACTGTATGAGCAGGTGACGGTATGTCTCTCTCACCTGCCACCGTCATCCAAAAATGTTCCGGCCCCGCGACTCCGTTTACCGGCGTATTTGCACTGCCAACGCCGGTGAATGATGCTTCCGGCGTGGCTCACGTGTGTGAGCATCTGGTTTTCAGGCGCTCTTTGCATTTCCCCGAAGCCCATAATTTATTCGCCGCGCTGGCTTTACTCCCCCTTCGTATCAATGCCTCAACGCAGGAAGAGATGACGTTTTACTTTGTCGAAACGGACCATGAGGCATTGTTTCATCACGCCCTGTCGTTTCTGTATTCAGGCTTACTCAACCAGCAATATTCAGATGACGATATATTGCGGGAAAAAAACGGCGTCATCTATCAGGAGCTGGACTTTTACGAGCAACAACCTACCTACCGGCAACATGTGGCATCGCTGCTGGAGGAAGGGAAATACAGTGAGGCTTTTACAGGCGGTTTCACCGGCACAGTGCCTCAATTAACGACTGAAGTTATCAGGCAGTTCAAAAGCAGATATTACCGGCCGGACAATATCACACTGCTTATCAATAATGGCGACACCGGCAACATCGCTGACAAACTTAACTCCGTCGCTAAGGATTATGGCTACAGTATCTCTTGTCAGCTCAACCCGGAATCCTTAAGTGTACCCTCAGAAATTACGTCTGATAACGGTGATTCTGACAAGCACTCACAAGAAGTTAAACGACTTACCGGCTATTACAAAGCCACATTAAGGGCACAGGATAATGTCTCTGTTAATACTGCAAAGTCATCAGCCATAGCGTTCGCTGACCTGACGAAAAAACCGGATTTGGAGACACTGTTCCGTGGAGGAAAGCCCGCCCTTTTACCACCACTGACCTCAGATGAGACAGCTTCCCTGGTCACCACGGTATTATCACCTCATCAAACATTTCATCAGAGCACAGCTAACGACTACCCGCCCCTGCCCCGTTACGTGCTGGCGCAGTGGCCATTGTTAGTGAGTTTTGAGCAAATAAAAGCAGCGAACAATGACTGGTACATCGCTTTTCCGTTCAGCGACAGCCGTAAAGCAGCACTGGATAAACTATTAATGCAGTCCGCGTTCTGGTCTCCCAGGATAAGCGGGCATTGCTATGCCATGGGAACCGGCCGGGCCGGCGACATGCTGGTTTGCTATTTTATCAACGACAGACTGGCAGATAACAGAATGGAATATTGCCACTGGCTGATTACAGCCCTGAAGTAGACAGGGGCGGGAGTTTTACTGAAAACGGACTGAGACAAAAAAGGCAGGAAATTAACCTGCCTTTCTTCGTTATGCGCCAATGCTGTTATGCGTCGATGCGCTCAGGAAGCAGCAAGCTCTGCGTCCGGTGCATTCTTTTGCTGTTTCGAGCCAACCGATGCGAACCAGGCAATATACAGGTAACAGAACACTGGTACGATGAACGCCAGTTGCACACCCATACCATCTGCCATCACTCCCTGTAAAAGGGGAACCAGTGCGCCGCCTACAATAGCCAGACACAGCAGGCCGGATGCCTGAGAGGTATGTTGTCCCATGCCTTTCAGTGACAAACTGAAAATAGTCGGGAACATGATAGAGTTAAACAGACCCACCAGCAGAATTGCCCATACCGCAACCTGACCGGATGTCATCATCGCCGTAATGATAAGCACCATGGCGATAACCGCATTTCCTGTCAGCACTTTGTGTGCACTGACCCGCAGCATCACATAACTGCCGACAAACCGGCCAACCATGGCACCACCCCAGTAATAAGCGACGTACGCAGAGGCTGTTTCTTCGCTCATGCCACCAATATGGCTCTCACCGAGGAAATTCACCAGGAAGCTGCCGATTGCCACTTCACCGCCGACATACAGGAAAATACCCAGTACACCGAACAGTAAATGAGGATATTGTTTCAGTTGCGCAAAAGAGAGCGGCTTCACCGGTTTTTCCTGAGATGCAATCACCGGCAACGAGGTTTTCGATACGATCACCGCCAGCAAAATCAGAAACGCCGCAATGCCGATGTAAGGAATTTGTACCGCTTCAGCGTGGGCTTCTGCAGTGGCGTTCGCTGCCAGACCGAAGATAAGCAAGCCGCCAAACAAAGGTGCCACAGTGGTGCCCAGTGAATTAAATGCCTGTGTCAGGTTTAACCGGGTTTCAGCTGTCGACGACGGACCCAGCGCCACCACGTAAGGGTTTGCTGCAACCTGCAACAACGTGATGCCGGAAGCCAGCACAAACAGTGCCGCGAGGAAGAATACGTACTGAGCAGTGGCTGCTGCAGGATAGAAAAGACCAGCGCCTACAGCGGTGATCAACAAGCCGGTTACCATGCCCTTCTTGTAGCCAATGCGTCCCACAATGCGTCCTGCAGGAATTGAGCAAATAAAATAAGCGCCGAAAAAGCAAAACTGAATCAACATGGCCTGGGTGTAGCTCAGATCGAACTGCATCCGCAAATGCGGGATCAAAATGTCATTCAGACACGTAATGAATCCCCAGATGAAGAAGATGCTTGTCATTACTGATAAAGCAAACTTCGGTGTTGATGTGCTATTCGACTGAACGTTGTCTGATTGAGGTAAAGGCGAACCAGCCATAATGTACTCTCTTTTTGATATTGTTCGTTGTTGTTGCGTGTAGCGATAAGCGGTCAGCGCACGCCGCTGAGCGTTATCAGTCAGATACTTTTCCCTGCCCGAACAATATGCGTTTGCCTGGTTGAGCAAATCTTTTGTAGGGTGTTGTTCTGGTTCATAGCGGGGCGCAAAGTGCCTAAATACTCAGTGAAATGACATCGAATGTCAAACAATGAATTCACAATTTGTTAACTGCCCTAACAAAAAACATAATTGCATATCACTGAATATCAGATATAGCCAAAATTTATAGGATTTCCTCTGCCGGTACATTGCCCGCTGTGCCCGATAGCGACATAATCAGACTGTGGTTGCTCCCTGCCGTTTTCATCAGATTACCGGCACAGCCAGCCGGTCTCAGCACACTATTTTTCCCCATTTTCTGTTTAAGGACGACACTTACGCCATGACAGGGTATTTTCTGCAAGCTTTCATCTATCTGGTTGCTGCGGTCATCGCAGTGCCGCTTGCCAAACGTTCAGGGCTGGGTTCTGTGCTCGGATATCTGGTGGCCGGGGTGGCCATCGGGCCGGTGCTCGGACTGGTAGGAGATGAAACCACAACGATTCAGCATTTTGCCGAGTTCGGCGTGGTCATGATGCTGTTCCTTGTAGGGCTGGAACTGGAACCCAAATCATTATGGGCAATGAAAACCCGGCTGATAGGACTGGGCGGATTACAATTGCTGCTCACCACAGTTCTCATTACCCTCCTGGCGCAGGCTCTTGGACAAACCCTGTCGGTGTCGCTCACCATCGGCCTGATATTTTCACTGTCTTCCACCGCCATTGTATTGCAAACCTTTCAGGAAAAAGGATTACAACAAACTGAGGGCGGTAAAAGCGCTTTTTCGGTTTTGCTGTTTCAGGATATCGCCGTTATTCCCATGCTGGCACTGATACCGCTCCTCGCGCTGCCCGAATTAGCTTCTCAGCATACAGACAGCGGCAGCCACGGGAACAATTTTAGTCTGGTGGAGGGCTTACCAGCCTGGCTGTACGCCATTGTAATTATTGCATCTGTGGCTGTTGTAACCGTTGGCGGTCACTATCTCAGCAGGCCATTATTCAAATTCGTGGCCTCGTCAGGCTTACGGGAAATTTTCACCGCAACCGCTCTCATGCTGATGGTAGGTATTGCCGCGCTGATGAGCCTGGTGGGATTATCTCCCGCATTAGGGGCCTTCCTGGCCGGTGTTGTGCTGGCCAACAGTGAGTTCCGTCATGAACTGGAAGCGAATGTTGAACCCTTTAAAGGGCTGCTCCTCGGGTTGTTTTTTATCACTGTCGGCGCCGGTATTAACGTAGACATTCTCACTGACAATGCACTGATCATACTTGGCCTTACCCTCACCGTCATGCTGGTGAAATCGCTGGTACTGTTTGTCGTCACCCTGTTTTTTAAACTCAAAGCGGCAAACCGCTGGTTGTTTGCCCTCAGTCTCGCTCAGGCCGGTGAATTTGGCTTTGTGCTGCTGAGTTTCTCTGGTCAGAACGCTGTATTGCCGGCGGGACTGATTGAAATATTGTCACTGGTCGTTGCTTTCTCCATGTTCCTGACCCCGGGGTTGTTCATTCTTTTCGACAAAGTCATTATGCCCCTGTACACCGGACGCAGTAACCGCAGAAAACCAGACGAGATAAAAGAAAAAGGCACGGTGATCATTGCCGGGATCGGTCGCTTCGGACAAATCGTTAACCGCCTGCTGTTAGCCAATAACATTAAAACCGTCGTACTGGATATCCGCTCTGAACAGATTGATAACATGCGCCGTATCGGCACTCAGGCCTATTTCGGAGACGCATCCAAACCCGATATGCTGCACACAGCGGGCATCGAACACGCTTCGATGCTGGTTATTGCCATCAATGATAAAGAAAGCAGCATCGACATGGTGAAATATATCAAGCATGCCTATCCCCGCGTTAAGGTATTATCCCGCGCCTTTGACCGCGGGCACGGCTACAGACTCCGGCAGGCAGGTGTCGATTTTGTGGTGTCAGAAACCTACCATTCAGCGCTGGAAATGGGGGCTGAAGCGCTCCGGTCATTAGGCATTCACCCTATTCAGGCGAAGAAACAGGTTGCGGCTTACAAGGCTATTGAAGCGAAGCAAAGTGATACGCTCTACGCGGCCTGGTTAGACGATGCCAGTGGCGAGCGCATAGACAACAATTTTATAAAGCTGTTTATCCAGCTCGAAACGTTAATTCAGGAAGCCCTGAAGGAAGCAGAAAAAGAGGCCACACCTCACATTCATCATCAGGAAACGGTGGTAAACAGTGCGGAAGACTCAAAGAATGAATAAGCTGCCGGTCTGTATGAGTGGCGTTCAATTTCTGCATATTATGAAGTTCAGTTAAATCAACTTTTCATAGAAAAGCTTGCAATTAACTTGAGAATGAGAATAATTATCAGTTCTTAAGATATCTTAACTTTCAGGCTTTTCTTTTCATGCAATATCAACCCCTCTCCCTGGCTGTCGCAGCTGCGCTGACGACAATGTCTGTCTGTGCGCAGGACCAGCAAGATGTAGAACAAATCGAAGTAAAAGGTCGTGCACAGCAATTCTATCTGGACAGCCATACCCGCCTTGGAACAAAGACCGACGCAGAAATTATGGAAATCCCGTTGTCGGTACAGGTGTTAACCCGCCAGCTCATTCAGGATCAGGCAGCCCGAGACATCACGGATATGTACCGCTCTATTGCCGGGGTCAGTGAATTCAGTTACTCCGGCGTGACATTCCGTGGCTTCAGAGATGACGGTAATGTGTTTTATGATGGCGTCCGCGGCGATCCTTTCTCCGGCTTCAGTGTGCCTCAGCTTTTTAACGTGGAACGTGTGGAAGTACTGAAAGGGCCGGCGGCTTCCCTTTATGGCGGCGGCGAGCCGGGCGGTATGATTAACTACGTCAGCCGGAAACCGTCTTTTGAAGAAAAGAAAAATATTACCCTGACTGGCGGTAATTTCTCACTTGCCGGCGCGTCAGCTGACTTTAGCGGTGCAGTTTCTGACACCACGGCATACCGTTTAGGCGGGTTCTATGAAAGCCAGGACAGTTTCAGAAATAACGCTGATTCAGAAAATATCGAGCTGGCCGGCGGCATGACTTTACTGTCAGGTCAGGATACCACCCTGACCACAACCTTCGATTACATCGTGCAGAACCTGGGCGGCAACCGCCTGCGCGGTGTACCCGTGGATGACGACGGGAATTTCATTGTTGATCGCAGCTACAACGCAAACGAGAAAGGCGATTATCAGGATCTCGAAGCGCTGGTTTTACAGGCAAACCTCACCCACAACTTCACAGACAGTCTGTCGTTTAACGGCACACTGCGTTATCTGGATAACGAGCGTGAGCAGGCCTATCATGAATCCAGAAGCTGGGTGGATGCCAACGGCGACGATGAAGCCAATATTGATGATCAAATTATCCGTCGCGAATACCGTAAACAGTACAGAGCAAATGATGAAATCAGCCTGACACTGGACTTCGTGTATGATTTCGACACCGGTGAAACCGCACACCAGTTCTTATTTGGTGGTGACTTCCACAATATGGAAACAGAATACGACTACTTCCGTGCCCGTTATGAAGCGGACGGCGTTGCCAACCTGAATATCTTCACCCTGAATTACGGCATTACCGACCCTTCAACATATGATCTCACAGACATGAACCGTGACGGCAATAAACGTCAGCGAATGAGTGCCTACATTCAGGACAAGATCCAGTTTTCACCTTCATGGGCCCTTCTTGTAGGTGTCAGACTTGATCATTTCGATGAAGAAAATAAAGAAACGCTGGCGGAATATTCTGACAGTGATATATCGCCCCGCGCCGGCCTTATCTACACGCCTTCTGACAACACTACCGTCTACCTGAACTATTCGCAGAGTTTCAACCCTGTGGATCCCAACGACTTCGCGGAAGCCGGCCCTGTTCAACTTTCTCCGGAAACCGGCGAACAGGTGGAACTGGGCCTCAAGCAAAGCTGGCTGGATAACCGCATCATGACAACCGTTGCCGTTTATCAAATCGACAAAGAAAACCTTGTGATTGCCAATCCGGACTACATCGAAGGTGAAAATGATGCCACAGAGCCGGCGCTGATTAATTTCGGACTGGTGAAAAGCGAGGGGGCTGAGTTCACGCTGGTCGGTGATATAACCAATACCATAAGCGTGACTGCCAACTATGCCTATAACGATACGCGGATTGCATCAGGTGAGACCGCCAACACTTATGACGGTACCCGCCTGGCCAATACACCCCGCCCCCCCCCCCCCCCCCCCCCCCCCCCCCCCCCCCCCCCCCCCCCCCCCCCCCCCCCCCCCCCCCCCCCCCCCCCCCCCCCCCCCCCCCCC